>NZ_UGOD01000001.1:2696250-3015000 GCF_900461525.1 Legionella busanensis
TTAACTGGATGGTTCAACGAGAGAAATTACGTAAAGCACCTACTTTTAATTATGTGGCTGCTGTTTCTGTTGGTATTTATCGAGGCCAACCAGTCCTTGATCTAGACTATGCTGAAGATGTTTTAGCTGAGACAGACATGAATGTGGTAATGAACGAAGCAGGTGAATTCATTGAATTGCAAGGTACAGCAGAAGATAAAAGCTTTAGTCGTAACCAATTAAATACATTACTCGATTTAGCAGAAAAAGGAATTAGCGAACTGATGGAAATACAAAAAACAGCATAGACTATTTTTCAGGTTAACCTAAGTTGGGCCATGCGCGGCCCAACAAAACTTTAAAACACACCTGATTTCATCTTTGTTTATTAAGCTAATAAGTACTTCGCAGAAATCTATTCTTCCTTTAGAATGACTTGAAAATAAAATGCTTAATCAAGAAAACACAGAACAAGAACTAGCTAGATAAGCAGAATTTTATTATTTCTCTAAAACAGCTCAAACAGGTACTTAATAGAAAAGCTAATGAATATAGGATTAATTCATAAGTCTTATCGTAATCAGATAAGGAAAATTATCACCACCTACCCTCAAATTGATGGTGGTAACCCCCTATTTAATCTTTGTATCGAATTAATTAATGCTTCACATCAATCTAACATTACTCTAGAAAGGCTTACAAGCGAGCTTATAGGTATTATTACGGAGCAAAGGCGAAAAATCTCATCTAATAGTAATCAAGTAGGGTTAGCCCTAGTTAAGCAAGTTACATTAGAATGGCTTAACAATGAAAATAAACACGCAAAGGCTCCTATTCAATTAGTAAATATTTTAAGGGGTATAGAACAAGAGTTCAGTGATACGCAAAATTTAATAACTCAACTAGAAAAAATAAAAAAAGCCACTATAGAAAATCAGACTTTACTTAATAATATTTATAAAAAAACTCAGATACTGGTAGGTATTTTAAATAATTATCTAATAGATAGAAAAAATCTTGTTCAAAATAATAAGGTCAAAGAGTATAAAAATACATACCTTCCTTTTTTTCAAAAGAGCTATCAACAAAAAGAAGAGGCGATTGAAGCTCTAAAAGAGGCACTTGCAGGAAATCCTATTGAACTTAAAAAGTATTTATCAACCTTAAGCGACAGTAATTTAGGTAAAGAATTAAAAAAATTTGTTAAAAGCGGTCAGGCAGATGTATTAGTTAATAAAGAGGTATATACGTTAACGGATTTTATAAATACGCTAGATGCTCAAGTGAATTCTGAGTCAGCTATAACCTTCGTTGCTAATTTTAATTAACTAAAATTATGTTCAATAGTAGGCTCTTCTTCTCCTAGGGCTTCTTCTAATATTTGTCTTACTTCCCCAACTCTGTCATCAAGCCATGCTTCTAGTAATTTTTTAGTAAAATCTTTCGGTTATCTAAGATGTTCCCAGTGATATTTCATGTATATCTTCAAAAATGGATTTATTTGCAACCTTAGCTAAAATTGCAATTTTAATGTCTAATAATCCTTAAAATTGAAGGATATTTTATAATTTTAACCATAAATGGCCTGTCCTATAATTACCTTAATATATCCAGAGCACTCTAACTTTTAAATGTCAATTGACATTAGGACTAATTAAAATAGAAATTCTCAATTTATTACATGCTTCATTTTGATTAATTTAAATTCTTTTTGTTATAATTTAAAGCAATAGTTAATATTTAAGTGTTATAATAAAATTAATTTAATTATTTATAATGATTTTTATGGCACAGTCAAAACATGAGTTATATCACAGATTTTTACGTAATATTTTGGTTGCAATTCCATTAGATGTTGGAAATCCATTAGGAGATCTATATTTAGATTTAATTAGTTCATCTAAGAGAGACGATGTTAATATCAATATCGAGTTTCTTAAGCTCCATATGAACACATTCATTGATGATGAATTCAAAGATTCTACAGATAAAACAAAAATAGTTGCAATAAAAGAAGACGTTAAGGAGTGGCTTGAAGATAGTGAAAAAGATGTACCGACTAATCTAGTTAATTTTTTGGCTAATAAATTAGAAATATCACCGCTTACTGACCCAGTTATAGTAAAGGATATAGTAAAGCAGAAGATAATGAAGCCACTAAAATATATAAAGCAAGTTACACTACTGTATAATGAGAATCCAGTTTTTATAAGGGAAGTTTTGGAATCATCTACATCTATTTTAGAGATGAAGCCTGGTGATAGAGGCAGATTCGTGGTTAGTAAGCTGGATGAAAGAAGAAAGCCAGACAATATAATATATCAGGACAATATAATATATCAGGACACTTTAAAATGTTTAGAACAAGCTCGACGTCAGGCACTCAGTATTACCCATGAATCGTATTGTCAAGCTCTAAGATCTCAAGTAATCCTTTCTCGCCCTCTACTTAAGAAAAACGATCCCTTACTTGAATTCTTTCATTTTTTAATGAATCAATCTAAAACAAATGTGGTCAATAAAGACCAGCTTAAAATAAATATTATTAATTTTCTTCTTGCTACTAAGAAAATCAACGAAATCAGTGACTCAGAAATAGAACTTCTAGAAGAGAAGATCGAAAACTGGCTTGAAATAGATGATAACACTGTCCCTGATGAGTTAGTTAATTTACTTACCTCAAAAGAAAACCCTACACCTAGCAGCGTGATTAGTGAGAAGCTAAATTCTATTAAGAAAATTGTAAAAAATAAATCAGATTCGCGGCAACTAGCTGAGGCATATGCCCATTCCTTGGAGATCTTAAAGCAACTAAATGCCCAGGTCATCACAGATCAACCATCGGATGAAAACAGAAGAAAATTAAAATTGTTAGGTGGCTTTTATCAGAAGAAATTGATTTTATTAGATCCTAAGTTCGAGATAAAAATGAATTTATGGTTAGAAAAAGCGCAAACACTTGAAAATATTCTCTCTACATATAAAAAAGGCCGAGAAGCATTTACGGATGATACTAAGAAACAGGTTCAAGAATATAAGAAGTGTTCATTTTTTCAAAGAAGTTATAAAAGCTATACTAGTAAAATGGCAGCTATTGAAGCGCTTAAAGAAGCTTTAGAAGGAAAATCTGTTGATCTCTTAAGCCATTTACCCACTTTACGTGATCGCACTTTAGGTATAGCTATTAGGGACTTTGTTAGGCAGGGTGAAGCAGAGGCAATTGTTGGTAAAAAAGTTAATACTGTTACTGAGTTTATTAAGGCCTTAAACGAACAAGTTAATCCTAGAAATGTTTCACTATCTAGGAAACAACCTAAAATTATAACATCAATAGAAGCCAGTGGGCCGCCTAATTAAAAAGCCCCCTTATTAATAGCCACCTCTTGTGCTGTACTTTTAGCAATTATTTTATTTTCTACAAGCTGCGTTAAATGCTGATCTAGAGTTTGCATACCTTGCGATTGACCTGTTTGAATGGTTGAATACATTTGAGCAATTTTATCTTCGCGTATTAAATTACGGATGGCTGAATTACAAATCATAATTTCTAGTGCTGCCACGCGGCCGCCGCCGTATCGTTTAAGTAGCCCTTGAGCCACTACGGCTTGCAAAGATTCAGAAAGCATTGAACGCACCATCGCTTTTTCTTCGCCTGGAAATACGTCAATAATTCGATTTATCGTTTTTGTCGCAGAATTAGTATGCAGAGTACCAAATACTAGGTGTCCTGTTTCTGCTGCTGTTAAAGCAAGTCGAATTGTTTCTAAATCTCGTAATTCCCCTACTAAAATAATGTCTGGGTCTTCCCGAAGTGCTGAACGAAGAGCAGCACTGAAGCTTTCTGTATTACGATGAACCTCTCGTTGATTGACTAAGCATTTCTTACTTTCATGTAAAAACTCAACTGGATCTTCAATTGTTAAAATATGCTCATAGCGATTTGAATTGATATAATCAATTAAAGCAGCCAACGTAGTACTTTTTCCAGAACCTGTTGGACCTGTAATTAAAACGAGTCCTTGTGGATAGGAAGCAATGGCTTTAAAAATTTCAGGCAAACCTAATTCTTCGATGCCCAAAACAGTGCTAGGAATGGTTCTAAATACAGCACCCGCACCACGCACTTGATTAAATGCATTAACCCTAAAACGAGCAAGATTGGGGATTTCAAAAGAAAAGTCAGTTTCCCAATGTTCTTCATAATCTTTGCGCTGTTTATCATTCATAATATCGTAAATTATTCTAATCACCTCTTTATGTTCTAAAGGGGGTATATTAATACGGCGCAAATCCCCATCTACCCGAATTAAAGGAGGAAGTCCTGCAGATAGATGTAAATCTGATGATTTATTTTTTACTGAAAAGGCTAATAACTCAGTAATATTCATAGAAATCCATATCAAATTTAGCTAAGTTATAAATAAGTATATGATACAATTCCTTAACTTTAGAAGTTGTTTATCTGTTTTAAAGTTTATTAAAAATATAGAAACATCACCTACTAAGATAGAAGAAAACTTTTTAAACAGTACATTTCCTTAGGTTTTAAGCTTATAGGTAAGACAGTAAAATTAAGTCATGAGCATTGCAGAAAATATACAATCGATTAAACAAAGCATTAAGAACACGCTAAACGACGCTCATAGGCCCCAAAATAGCGTTAATATTCTTGCAGTGAGTAAAGGCCAACCGGTTAAAGCAATAAAAGAAGCGTATGCAGCAGGTTTAAGTGATTTTGGTGAAAATTATTGGCAAGAGGCTCATAATAAAATTATACACTTAAAACAATTACCTATTAATTGGCATTTTATTGGTGCTATTCAAAGTAATAAAGCTAAAGAAATTGCAGAAAACTTTAGTTGGGTACATAGTATTGATCGGGAAAAAATTGCTAAACTTCTTGCCCAACATCGGCCTGATTATTTACCAGCATTAAATATTTGTATTCAAATTAATTTAGATCATGAACCGACTAAAGCAGGCCTCCTTCCTTATGAATTACCCCTCTTGATTAAGTGTATTAATCAATTACCTAAATTACATTTACGCGGGCTTATGGCAATTCCAAAGCCGCGCTTAACGGCAGAAGAGCAATATGTTAGTTTGCAACGCCTAACAAGGTTATTAGATCAAGCAAATCAACAGTTAAATTTAAAGATGGATACCTTATCTATGGGAATGAGTGATGATTTAAAAGCAGCGATACGCGCAGGTAGTACCTTTGTTCGTATTGGTAGGGCTATTTTTGGTGAGCGCAATTAATTATGAAAATCTGTTTTATAGGCTATGGTAATTTGGCAAAAGCATTAATTAGCGGCTTAAGCCAAAATAAAAATTTAGAATTATTTGCAACGTCTCCTTCCCTGCCCATTGCAGTTAATGAAGTTGGTGTTAAAACTCATTTTTCTAATACTGCTTTTATCAGTATTGCTGATGTCATTATACTTGCTGTTAAACCAGCACAAATCACTGCTGTTTTAACAGAAATCGGTAAACTCCTTCCCCAAGACAGTCTTCTTATTTCGCTTGCTGCAGGAATAAACCTAAATAAGCTCGCCTCTTTTTGCAAGTCTAAGCAAGCTATTGTTCGTTGTATGCCCAATACACCCATTGCCGTTGGCAAAGGCGCTAGCGCTTTTATTGCTAATAATGACGTTCAGCCTAAACAAAAAATACTTGTTGAAAATTTATTTAAGCCATTAAGTGTCACGGCTTGGCTTAATAAAGAAGAAGAAATAAACGCAATTACAGCTCTATCAGGCAGTGGGCCTGCTTACATATTCTTATTTCTAGAAGCACTCATTAATGCTGGTGAGAAATTAGGCTTATCTAGCTCCATTGCCCATTCATTTGCTAAACAAACTGCTATAGGAGCGTTAAGTTTAATAGAAAATAGCACCTTGCCTTTGCAACAACTACGCCAAGATGTAACTTCTAAAGGAGGTACCACAGCAGCAGCACTTGCAATTTTAGAGAAGCGTGATTTTTCAGAAGTCATTTTTCAAGCCTTAAAAGCAGCTTATGATAGAGCGAAAGAAATAGAGGAAGCGCAATAGAGGTCTTTATCTAGATGCCACGGACAATCCGCGGAACATAGGCAAGATAAGTGTAGGTTGATTGAATGGATCCCCGCCTGCGCGGGGATGACATGAGAAGCACGGGGATGACATGAGAAGCACGGGGATGACATGAGAAGCACGGGGATGACATGAGAAGCACGGGGATGACATGAGAAGCACGGGGATGACAAGCGAGGCGCGAGGATGATAGGAAAGGCGCAAGGCTAATAGAGATTGGTTAAGATGATAGAGATTTACAGGATGACATAGAAGTTGTAGAGACGACAGAATTCGCGAAAGCTTTTGTCATTCCCGCGCAGGCGGGAATCAATGGGGAATTTATCTCTATGCTAATGAATTGAATGGATCCCCGCCTGCGCGGGGATGACAGAGAGGCGCGAGGAAGACAAGAGAGGCGCGAGGAAGACAAGCGAGGCGCGGGGCTAACAGGGATTATCAAGATAATAGGGATTGACAAGGATGGTAGGGAATTTGCGGAGATGAAAGTATTTGTCGGAGAAGAGAAATTCCTTTAGCCTAACGACCAGGAATTCTTTATTAACTCATCATATTAAAGTGAGAATGTTATGGCTGGACTAATTGCGGTAAGTTATTTTTTAATTAGTATATTTTTTAATTTAATTATTTTTCTTTTTTGGTTACGTATTTTATTGCGCTACTATCGTGTTAGTTCTCTAAATCCCATGGGTCAGGCAATTTATCGCTTAACAGATCGGATTGTGCTTCCTTTGGAATCAACTATTTTTCGTAGTAAACGACACCCGCAACGGTTTGATGCCATTAGCTTTGCTTGCATTGTTGTGCTTGAGCTAATCAAATTCATATTACTCGGTTTAATTGCTTATCAGAGATTACTACCTATTACTTACTTATTCTTGTTTGTAATTGCCGATCTCATTATTCAATTAGGTGATTTGCTATTTTACGCGCTGTTATTAAGGGTTATTATGAGTTGGGTTAATCCCCAATGGCAAATGCATCCTGCTGCTATGATTCTTAATTTAATTACTGATCCATTAATTAAAATTGGCCACAAAATTATACCTAATATTTCAGGTTTTGATTTTGCACCTTTTATCATGATGGTAATTATTAAAGTGATTACTCTTTTTATTAGCGCATCTTTACCGCTTCATCTTTAATTTCAGGTTAAAAGGCTATAAACGCACTATAATTGAAAGAAAATGATAATAAACCTCTTCCTAAACTTTACTCCCAAGGCCAAATACAGAGCTGGGTAATACTCAAATTCTAACGAGTTTGGAAAGAGGTCTAATGTGAGGGCCGTGCTATGTATAGACGATATGGGGTTTTAATCGGTTTCCTTTTTCCACTATTAGCATTTAGTCAGCAACAATCGGTATATTGCCCACAAAATCATGGGTTTATTAATATTGGCATGTCGCAGACTCAAGTGATGTCTGCCTGTGGTCAACCTTTGAGTAAACAGCAATCCAATCAACCTTTTACGCAGAAAGTTCCTGTACAGCAACTTATTTATAATAATCAAGGTGACAGAACTGCTTTTTATGGGGTTTGGGCCCTACCTATTGGGAATACTAATTATGGTGGTGCACCAACCTTTGGCGGCAATAGTGGTGGCGGCGCTCAATTACAAGTTAATATTATGAATAATAAAGTTAGCTCTATAACCATGAATGGCTCTAGTACAAATGCATTTAGTATTTGTGGTGGTAGAAGTGTCGAAGTGGGTGATCCAGTCAGTATAGTTTACAACGCTTGCGGTACGCCCTCTTTAGTGAATCATACGTATATAAACCAAGTGGTGCCAAGCTCAACTAAACCTGAAATTTGGGTCTATCAGGCTGATCAGTATCAAAAACCTATGAGCTTGACATTTGTCGATGGCAAACTACAATCCATCGATTAATTTTAACTAAGGATATTCATGAGCGAAACAATAGATGATTTAACTATTTCTTTTTCAGAAGACGGCATTGAAACAGTTCGTGAATTAGATAAATATGTTTTATCCAAAGGTGCTTGGACCACTATTTTATTTCGCTATCAAGAATGGGAAAAAGTAAATCAAGGTTATGGCCCGGTAAAATATTCAATTAGACGTTACCAGAAACGTAATAACCAATATTGGATGAAATCTAAATTTAATATTTCTAGCGATGAGCAAGCGCGTAAGATGATTGAGGTTTTAAGTAATTGGCTTAAACAAGAAGAAAATACTTAAAAGAATTAATATCGTCAGCTAATAACTCGTGTTAGTTTGTTTTTATTCATATAAAACTATATTAGTAACTTAAAGATAAAAGATGAATACTAGCTTATCCAGTATTCATCTTTTAAATAACCGTAATTTGGTTTTATTTAATCTTTTCTTAATTGATCCAATCATTAACTGCAATACCAATCCCAAACCCGGTATTTTTATGATTATATTCAATCAAACTTTGCCCATACCCATTGAAAAACTGCCCATAGAGGGAAATGGATTTTAAAATAGGATAAGAAACACTGGCCATAACATAACCTCGCTTAAAGCCGCTTTCAATATTTTGTGCCTCAATACTGGCTTTTAAGTTATTCCATGAATAAGAAAACAAAATATTTTCATAACCTAAATAATGAGCAATATCAGGATTATGTAAATCGCTTGATTCACTTTCAGCAAGCAAGCCCCAACCGCGTAGTTGAACTAACCAATTCTGACCGGTAAACTTAACTTGTGCATAAGCTCGGTTCCAACTACGTTCTAAATGACCTCCTCGGCCATTGGATTGATGATTTACCCCCAGCTGCCCTGACATATAACGCGAAAAATAATTCTCAATAAACAATTCAGGCTCATAATTTGTTTCTCTAAAGTAAGGAGACTTTGCATATACTTGCCAATACATAAGCTGACTATACGCAAAATTCAAGGCAATTGGCTTATCTCGATAGAGATGACGAACCACAGGAATTAAAACACTAAAATAAGCTTTTAACTCTTCGCTTTTTACTCTTTGACTATCGGGTGTTTCATTTAAATAAATGTCTTGATAAGGATGATTTGTTTGATAAAAAGGTAATATGTAGGTAGGCCTATATAAATTGATAAGATTAGGATATTTCTCAGCCCTATTTTGAGCTTGAATTTCTTGCTCTAAAATTGTCTTATCTTTAACATTCTTGTCTTTAGTGTCCGTATCTTTACTAGGCTCTGCCGCAGAAGTAAAAGTAGATAACGCGCAAAACATGGAAAAAACATAGGCTTTAATATTCATTTTATTGCTTTTTAAAAAAAGTTACTGATTATGCAGTAAGGTCATTATGTAAACAACCCTATTTTGTTGCATTATTGATCTTTTTATTTTTGATAGGTTATGTAAGTATAATCATTTAACACTTTTTAATTTATAAAGCTTAATTTTTTAGCGGAAATATATTAATTTTCCCCTTATTTTGCCTATCACTTTAAAGTTATAATCTTTTCTTCACCAAAGGAGGCGCTTAATTGAAAGGTCGCGTGATTAGCTTAATATTATTTTTAAGTGTATTAATAGCATTTGCTTATTATTTATTTCCTAATCATAAAATCAAACAAGTAAGTTATAAGTTGCAACCCATCTTTGTTGAAACCTCTCCGCTAAAAGAAGCTGTATTTGCTAATCAATTTGAAACTATCGGCAGCTTAAGTAGTCTAGATAATATACAGATTAGTTCAGAGTTAGCGGGACAAATCGCTTCTATTCATTTTAAACCAGGCACGGTAGTACATAAGGGAACTTTATTAATTCAATTAGATGATACTGTTTTAAAAAGTGAATTAGCGAGTGCTAAAGCTAACCTATTATTAAGCGAATCAATTTACAAACGCAATCAAGAACTTGCTAAGCGAAAGCTTGCTTCCGAACAAGCCTTAGATACAGCCTTTGCAGATTTAAAAGAAAAACAAAACATTGTTAAAGTTAAAGAAGCACAATTACTTAAGCTAAGTCTACGAGCCCCCTTCACAGGAACGTTAGGTTCCCGAAAAGTTAGCGTTGGACAATATGTTAAAGTGGGTCAACCTTTAGTGAGTTTAATTGCTAATCAAAAACTTAAAGTTGAATATACTTTACCTGAGCACTTAATTGCTCATATTAAAAAAGATCAAAAAGTGCAAGTTATCTCTGATGCTTTCCCAAAACACATTTATCAAGGTGTGGTTGATTATATTGCCCCTAACGTTGATAACGAAACACGAACGATTGCTGTTGAAGCTTTAATTAATAATAAGGAAAATTTATTATCAGCTGGCCTCTTTGTACGTGTTAAACATCAAATTGGTGAGCCTAAAAAACGTTTTTTAATTCCTGAGGAAAGCGTTATCCCAACCATTAGTGGCCAAAAAGTTTTTATTTTAGATAATGGCAAAGCTATTACCAAACAAATTAAAGTTGGTTCTCACTACGGTGCTATGATTGAAGTTCGTCATGGTCTAAAACCAACTGATATTGTCATTATCAGAGGACAACATAAGTTAAAAGAAGGTGTAGCTGTCCTTGCTAAAAACGAAGGGAAAATCGAGTGAATTTGTCAGAATTTTGTATAAAGCGGCCTGTTTTTACGATTGTTTTATTAACTATGTTAATTATTACAGGGCTCATTTATTTTCATAAGTTACCCATACGTCACCTGCCTAATATTGATAAACTCACTATAGCCATTACAACTAATTTTGACGGCGCAAGTCCTGACTTAATAGAAAAAGAAATTACCATTCCTATTGAGAATACCTTAGCGAGTATTCCGGGTGTTGATAGTATCCGCTCTGTGAGTTTATTAAGTCGCAGTCGTATTAATATTGAGTTCCAGTTAGGGGTAGATATCAACGAAGCAATCAATGATATTCGTAACAAAATGTCTGCTTTGCAAAACAAGTTGCCACTAGGTAGTCAAGCACCGACTGTCACCAAAAATGATGCAGATGCAACACCGCTCATGATTATTGGTTTTCATGACAAAGAAAAAAATGCATTAGAGATTACTGATTATTTAGAGCGTCATATAAAACCTGCTCTACAAGAAATTCAAGGCGTTGGTGAAGTTATTTTTCATGGTGGTAGAAATTACGCAGTAAAAATAGAACTTGATCCAATAAAAATGGCAGCCCGCTATATCACTGTTGCCCAAATAAAGAAGGCACTAAATCAACAAAATATCGATATACCCAGTGGACAAATTAAAAGTAAAAATCGCTATTATACAGTTGTTACTCATGCCAAATTAAAAACTGCTCAACATTTTGGCGAATTAGTTATTGCTGAACGTGAGCATAATTTTATTCGCCTTTCAGATATTGCTAAAATCTCTGTTGGTAGTCAAAACGATGATAACTTACTACGTATTAATGGTAGGCCAGCTGTGGGGCTAGCTATTTTATCCCAATCAACGGCAAATCCCTTAGAAGTTGCTCAGGCATTAAAAAGATCATTAAAGGAACTTGAAATTTCTTTTCCGCCTACCTTGAAGGCTAATATTGTATTTGATACCACCCAATTCATTCAGCAATCCATTCACAAAGTGTATCGTACATTTTTTGAAGCAGCCTTGTTTGTTGGTTTAGTAGTTTTCTTATTTCTTGGTAATGTCAGGGCTGCTTTGATTCCAATCATCACCATACCAATTTGCTTAATAAGCGCCTTTTGGCCTATGGCGTGGTTAGGCTTTGAATTAAATACCCTAACCTTATTAGCGATGGTATTAGCCATTGGACTTGTCGTTGATGATGCTATTGTTGTTGTAGAAAATTGTCATCGTCACTTAAAGTCAGGTTTATCCCCTTATAGCGCGGCTATCAGAGGCAGTAGAGAAATTGTCTTTGCCATTATTGCCATGACTATCACGTTAGCAGCTGTTTATGCACCTAGTGGCTTTGTTACGGGATTTACCGGAAAACTATTTTTTCAATTCGGCGCAACATTAGCTATATGTGTGATTTTATCAGGTCTCATTGCCTTAACTTTGTCGCCTATGATGTGTTCCCAGTTAATGCGGCATCAGGAAAATGCTTATAGCCAGTGGCTAAATACCTTTTTTACCACAGTAAGTAAACGCTATATTTTAAGCCTTGAAAAAATAATTAATAAACCGCGCCTCTTACTTATCAGCGTTTTTTTAAGTAGTCTACTTGGGTTAGTTTGCTATCATTACCTACCAACTGAATTGGCACCTGCGGAAGATCAATCTTATATTATTGCCCCACTGGCTTCTCCAACCAATGCAAGCACAGCTTATACGGATCACTACACGCATGAATTAGAGCAAATTTATGAAACAATACCTGAAAGAACAGTTTACTTGTCATCTATAAAACCTGCTTCTGCTTTTAATTTATTACAATTAACGCCCTGGGATAAACGTAATCGTTCGCAAAAAGACATCACAGAAGAACTTCAGGAAAAAATGCAACAGATTACCGGTGTAAATGTTTTCCCTAGTAGTCCTAATCCTTTTGGAAATCATAGTGGTAATAATAGTCAATTCAGCGTTACTCTCCTTAGTAATACTATTTACTTACGCTTAAATGAAATCAGTAATGATATTGTTAAATTATTAACTGAACTACCCGAGTTAAGACAAATTAAAAATAGCTTAGCTCTTGATAGTGAACAAATTAATATTGAGATTAATCGTCAATTAGCTGCTGATTTAGATGTCAACCTTGCTGATATTGCTGAATTACTATCGACCATGTTAGGCGGTAATAATGCTGCTAACTTTAATTATGATGGGCAAACACATCAGGTTATCTTACAGTTAAAGCAAGCAGCGTTAAGCGATATATCTATTATTAATAAACTTTATGTTCAAAGTGGGCGCGGTAAGATGATCCCACTTTCTAGTTTAGTAAAAATAAAAAATACAATTGGTCCTGATAGCCTTCCCCATTTAAATCGATTCCGAGCATCAACTATTAGCGCAGAATTATCACCCAATGCTCATTTAGAAAAGGTTATTAAAGCAACTCAAAAAATACTCCAAGAAAAATTACCTGAAGATGTTCAGTTTCGCTTTACAGGAAAAGTCAGAGATTATCTTGAATCGACTAATGATAGTTTATATGCTTTCTTATTAGCCTTATTATTTATTTACCTTGTTTTAGCCGCGCAATTTGAAAGTTTCACTGATCCTTTAATTGTTTTACTTAGTGTACCCTTGTGTTTGGTTGGGGCCCTTTTTGCTCTTTACTTAACCAAACAAAGTCTTTCTCTTTATAGTCACATTGGGATTATTACCTTAATTGGTTTAGTAACTAAGCATGGCATTATGATTACCGAGTTTGCCAATCAGCAGATAACACAAGGCATCGATAAAACAACAGCTCTGCTAAACAGTGCACGTATTCGTCTTCGTCCAATTTTAATGACAACTTTAGCGATGCTTTTAGGCGCCCTTCCTCTAGCTTTAGCAACTGGTGCAGGGGCAGAAAGTAGAAAACAATTAGGTATTGTTATTTTAGGCGGTATGTTAATTGGCACCTTATTTTCACTTTATGTTGTTCCCTACGCTTATTTAAAATTATCTAAACGCACTTCTAAAAAAGAACAACCTTTTAAAGCCACGGTGGTTAAAAAAATGGCGCAAGAAAAATCGATATATTTGCAATGAATCAAGTGGGATATTTTTATGAGCCGTGAATTTACTGGGTGAAAATGCCGCCCATATTGATACAATAGATTCTGTCAACATCATCACCGCCTGTGTTTTAGTCGACAACAGGATCATGAGTTTACAGTCTTTAACAACCCTATAAATGAACCCTGACTCGCAAGATTTATACTATAACATAATTCAATAAATGGACCCCGCGGTCTTCGCCGCGGGGATTCACCAGTGATGATTTTCATAGAGTTAAGGGTAAATATTCGAAATTTGTTGGACTGCATTTTATTTAGCCCAACTTATGATAACTATTAAGTGGCCTGGGTGCAGTCCCATAAAGCCAGGACCCGGGTTTCACTTCGTTGCACCCAGGCTACTTGTTTCATTTTTAATTAACTTATTAAAAGTTAAGCTTTCCATAAAAAATGAAGGTAGGTTGGGCTAAGCGTAGCGCAGCCCAACAAGAATTATAAGGCGTATTACATTTACATCATTTGTTGGGCCGCACTTTGTTTGGCCCAACCTCCTTTACTTTGTATCTAAATTATTGATAGCAACCAATACCAGTCGTGCCAATAATATCGCACTGTCTGAAACTTGAAGTATCTAAACTTAATTCAGCATGACCATAACGAGCAATAATTTCAGTGCCTTTCTTTTCTAAATTAACTTGCTGATAATTATCTTTAGCTTGACAAGCTGCTTTAGTTAACTGCCAATGAGCCAAGGATGATTGCACTGTTGCATTAGCAAATTGATACCCATTTTGACAAATTTTTAATGATAACTCTTTATTAGAAGGAGCAGTAAAAATAACATCATAATTAGCTATTGCTGCTTTTACTGCATTATATGCATCTAATATTCCGTGACCACATGGCTTGGTATCGACACAAGACTTATTAGCATCGCTTGATTGGCCAAAACCATGCGTTGTGGCGTAGAGGATGGTTTCTAATTTTTCAGGCGAAATATTATTATTCACAGCATAAATTAATCCTGCCACACCTGCTGCATGTGGAGCTGCCATACTTGTTCCTTGATAAAAGTCAAAACCAGAACCGTAATAACCACCACCCGGATTTACAGTAGATAAAATCCCGCCATTCATTTTTCCATAACGCACATCACCACCAGGCGCTGCGAAACTAATACCTGGACCATAATTTGAATAATAAGCTCTTAAGCCTTCAGGGCCAACCGAAGCTACTTTAATAGCGCTATTACATACCGCAGGCGCATTATAGTGCTCCCATTGATTGTCATTGCCCGCCGCTACTGTAAGCACCGCTCCTTTTTTTCGGGCAAAGGTTAATGCTTCTTGTAACGCTTCATCACAATGATCAATTTCTTTACCCGGTCTTTCATCAACGCCAAAACTCATATTTAAAACTTTAGCTGGGTAAGGGTTATTTGGCGCACCAGGTACCTCACCACCAACTGCCCAATAAATTGCATTAATTACCTGACTTTCATAAAACATACCTGAGCCATCAGGAATTTTTACGGGTAATATTTTAAGATGTTCGCCAACCCCTAACATAATATTTCCTGACCCAGCAATTGTCCCTGCGACATGAGTGCCATGATAAGATTTAGTTTCATCTAGTAAATTTTGATTATTGCCTGCGAAATTCCAACCCCACACTTTCCCTTTTTTATCTTTAATTAAACTATTACTTAAGTGTGGATTAAGTGCTATTCCTGTATCTAAAACAGCAACAACGATAGGTGAAGAGGCCTTACCAGTAGTCAGCGACCACGCACCGTCTCGAAGCCCTGCCGCTGATTCCAGCATGATACCACCTGGTGCTTTGAATTCGTCCCATTGCAATTCATGTGATAAACTATCACTGCCTTCAGGTGCGTCCATAACTGGCAGAGGTTTAAAATAACCAACGCGATCTTTAACTGCATATAACACAGCAGGATTACGTCGCAATGTCATAATAAAATCATCAACAGAGTCACCTGTTGCTAGCGACGCTATAGCTTTACGTTTTACTGTGAGTGTGTAGGCGCCTCCAGCAATAGGCGTTAGCGAATTGATAGGCATATTAAGAAGTTTACTAGCTGATTCTTTGGTCGCAAGACGCACTGAATCTGAATTTTTATATTTAATAATTATTCTCACAACCTCTTCTGGATCTGCTGCAATAGCTGATTGCCCAATCGACAGCAAGGCTAATCCTATTAGTGTTTTTTTATAACTTATCATTTATTCAACTCCTTAGTTGTTATCTTTGCTATCAATAGCTAACTACCGGACTTCCAGTATGAAATAGAAAATCAAAATCAACAAGTAAGTAAGTTCGACATACAAGTGAGGAAAGGTTTTTTGTGCAATTAAACGAACATTAAGCATTATTGCATGAAGGTAATGTCCTTAGTAGATAATTGATGTCATTTATAGGTAGTTGATGTCATTCCCGCGTAGGCGGGAATCCATATGCAATGTACTTCTGTGCTAATTGATTGAATGGATCCCCGCCTGCGCGGGGATGACAGGTGAGAAGTAGCCTGGGTGCAACGAAGTGAAACCCAGGTTTCAGCCCTTTTGGACCTACACCCAGACTACCAGTGCCGTAAGTTAAGCTAAGCATAGCGCAACCCAACGGTTTCAGTCATAAAACCTCTAGCATCTTCATCAACCGATAAATTAAGGACAACAGTAATTTATATACTACACTTAGCGATAGGAAAACATCATTATAAGGATAAGCTATGGTAAAATATAATGGTTCCCACCATGTCGTACCTAGTAAAGATGGCGGCTGGCTTGTTAAAAGGTCAGGTTCAAAACGGGCATTTCGTCGCTTTACTACCAAAAATGAAGCAGTCAAAGCAGCCAGAGAAATCAGCCGCAATCAAAATACAGAACTTTTTATCCATAATAAAGAGGGGAAAATTGAATTAAAAGATAGCCATGGTCATGATACATTTCCTCCTGCTGGCTGAGGATAGATTTCTCCAAATACGGGTATTAAAGGACAATTTATCCTAAAAAGGTCTGCAAAAATGCTCACCTACTTTATGTACACCGAGCCCCTTCAGCTTTTTTCGACGAACGTTATCTCTTTATTAGCCGTTTCTGACGTCTAATCTTTTCTTTAGACTTGGCTTAGCAACTAACTTATCAACCAAACAGCAAGTAATTTCTTTTTTTTCTTTAATTTAATACAACATTTAAATTTTCCTATTAATTTCTAAAATTTTTGCTTCTCTATTTAAGACTTTTATTGGTATGGTTAATCCTTGATAAGATTATAAAAGGACTAGCGAGGTGAAAAAATGAAAAATTTATCAAAATTACAAACAAAAAATTTAATTAACTTTTTTGCTAGTCAAACACGAACCAATGTCTGGAAAAAAAATCAGATTTATACACTTGCTGATAATACATCTATTCTATTTAACTATGATGTCGTTCGGCGCAAATGCAAAGATGGGCAAGATGTACGCTACGAATTTATTAGCCCACATCTCCTTAATTCTGGCAGTGTGGGTAAGATATTTGATGTTTTAGCTACCTTAGCTATTAAAAAGGATAAAATACATTTTAAACAATACGGTTACAATGGCAAAAGTCGAGTCGTTAAAATACAGCAGCACGATGAGGATCATCCACCTCTCTCAGCCATGAAAGAATACCGTTTAACCAAACAAGCTAATCATCTAGCAATGAAAGAACCGGTTTTTGATAATACAAATACAAGTTATACAATTATGGAGAAACTCAAAGGTTGTGAACTTTTCGATGTTATTTTCGACGATTTAAAAAGAAAACGGATCTTAACGTTAAATGAGCGAGTTGAATTAACTTATGCGCTTTTAAAAGCGCTCAAATTACAGGTTACCGATAAAAATATCATTCATCGAGATATTAAACCTGAAAATATTTTTGTTGATCTTAATCGACCAATTAAAGTCACTATCTTTGATTATGGTTTAAGCACATTCGTTAATTACAATGATCATAAACTTGTAGGTACACCAGGTTATATACCGCCAGAAATCTTTGAGCGTGGAGAACAAACGCCAGCACTTGATATTTTTTCTATGGGTCAAGTAATTGCTTTACTTTGGCATGCAAACACAGGTCTTTTTACTGAATCACCCCTAGACAATATGTATGAAGTATATGAACAATCAAAGCATGCTGACCTTAGTGGTTTGTATCAGGGTATTAATGGCTTAGATAGAAGTACTCAAATGATAATTCGTGATATGTTAAAATACATGCTAGAAGCAGAAAGTCATAACCGTATATCAATTACAGCCGCTCTTAATCTATTTACGCCTATCTATCATAAATATCTTCTGCCCCCTGAGCCAGTACGACTTAAATTAGACGCCAAAGTTAATTCAGCTAAAGCACAATTTGCTAAAATCACAGCCAAACTTGCTGAATTAGATTCATATAGTCAAAACTTGAATTTACAAAGTAAACCTAAGGAGGCTATTAAATTAAATAATTTAAGCCAACAAATTAAATTAAAACTAACTAAGTTACAAAAAAGTGATTACGATACTTTTGCTGATAAATTAGATAATTATTTAAAAGAAATTTTACATAAAATAACCCACTTGCAGATTCACTACGCTAATTATAAAGATATTGTTCAATCATTATCTAATCTTTTTACCATGCTAAACGAGGTACATGCTTATTTTGGCAAGCCTGTTCATACCAACCCTATGGCAAATAATAAAGCTTTGTTTTTTAATAGGCCACATGTAACTTCTAGCCGACTTAATGAAAAATATTCGCTTCCTGCGCAAATAAAAGTTACTAACTGTAAAGTACTTCATCAAATTGAACAGGTAGCTAATCCTAGTACTGAAGCATCAATACAGTTACCTGTTTGTTAAGAACCTGGTTTTAGAGTTAGCTAGTTTTTTTACTATCTGGCGCAAAATGAAATAAAGGATCGCCCTCATTAACTAAAGGCGCGGTTGATTTAGCAACAATAGTACCTGCACAAGGTGCTTTTACTTGCTGAGCTGAATCGAGATCGAAAGGATCTAATATCTCAGCAAGTACTTGATTTTTCTTAATATGACCATTAATTGGTTTATAATTTAATAATAAGCCGCCAGCAGGTGCTCTAATCCAAATTAACTCACGGTAATAAGTAGGCTTACTTCGCTTTTTAGACCACTTGCCGTTAATCATGTCAAGGCCAGCCAATACATTTAGAACACTTTGTAAACCTATTTCAATGCATTCATCATTTATTTTTTCTGCTTCACCTGCCTCAAACACTAATAAGGGAATACTAAGTTTCATAGTAAATCCCCGTAACGATTTCTTTCTAACAGGACTATCAATAATGCTAACACCAAACGCTTCTGCTAAATCGCATAACTTTTCCATAGAAGTATCAATACGGACTTGCGGCATGTTAAATAAATTTTTTCCTCCTGAATGTAGATCAAGCCCATAATCACATTTTTTAATAATGTCCTCACTAAGGAAATAAGCAAGTCGTGATGCTAATTGACCTTTTTTACTTCCGGGGAAAGCTCGGTTAATATCTTGGCCTGCGGCTTGGCGTGTTTTTAAAATTAAGCCAAAAGGATTTGCAACAGGCACCGTAATTAATGTTCCTTTTAATTTTTTTAATGCCTGATGCTTATGAAGACGGTTAATAATTTCTATACCATTAAGTTCATTGCCATGTAAGGTACTTAATATAAAAAACCTAGGCCCTGCCTCTTTACCATGGAAAATATGAATAGGCACTTTCATACGCCGGCTGGTATAAAAATTGGAAAAATCACAAAGAATTGTATGCATTTTCCCAGGAGCAATGATTTCACTGCAAAGAGTAAAAGGCTTATTTATCTTCCTGTTTGCCATGGGTTATCCCTAGAAATGCTCTTTATTAGGCTTCTTTAAGTATAGTGAAAAATTTGCATCAATATTACTTACATTGTTTATGTAACAGCCCATAAACTTCATCAAAGGGCAGAGGTTTACTAAACAGATAACCCTGATAATAATTACAGCCAAATTTTTTCAAAATTTTTAATTGCTCTTTGGTTTCAACACCTTCTGCTATAACTTTTACATTTAATGAATTAGCCATGGCAATAATTGCTTTCACAATTGCCTGACAATTCTCATCATTAGCTAATTGAGAAATAAAAAACTGATCAATTTTAATGACATCTATCATAAGATCTTTTAAATGAACAAAAGAGGAATAACCTATACCAAAATCATCAATTGATAGCTTAACCCCTAATTCCTTAAGTTTTTTAATAGTGGCAATATTTGAATCTTTAAGCCCCATTAGCGCTGTTTCAGTAATTTCAATTTCTAAATACGTAGGTTTGATATGTGTTGATTTTAAGATAGTTTTTAAACGTTCAATAAATTGGAAATCCAGTTGTTGAACTGAAATATTTACTGCAATATTAATATCTTTACACAATCCTTCATTTTTCCAACTTTTAATTTGATAGCATGCAGTGTGTAAAACCCATTCACCTATTGGAATCATCAAACTACTCTCTTCAGCTAACGAAATAAATTGCTTAGGATAAATCAATTGATTACTGCCATTATTCCAACGAATCAAGGCTTCTAAGCCACTTATTCTGCCGGTTTTAACTTCAACCTGTGGTTGATAATAAAGAATAAATTCTTGTTTTTTTAATGCCTTATGTAAGTTACTTTCTAAGGTTAACTTTTGCTGAGTAAAGGCTTCAATTGCATGTGCATAAAATTGATAGCGATTACGGCCATGTATTTTTGCATAATACATGGCCATATCTGCATTTTTAATAAGGGTAGTAAAATTTTCCCCGTCAGTTGGGCAAATTGCTATGCCAATACTAGCTGTTACATGAAATTTTTTCTTGCGTAAATTAAAAGGTTTTTCTAACACATTTAATAGATTTTGGGCAATAAGACCAATATCATTCTTCTGTTTTACTTCAGGTAAAATAATGACAAACTCATCACCACCGACGCGCGAAATAATATCTAAACTACGAACATTATGACGAATTCTATTTGCTACTTCTTTTAATAGCAAATCACCATAATCATGCCCCATCATGTCGTTTATTTTCTTAAAGTTATCTAAATCTATGTAGCATACTCCTAGCATATTCTGTTGAACTTTAGTATTTAAAATAGCTCGATTTAAGTCATTTTCTAATGAAGCACGATTTCTAAAACCTGTTAATACATCATGCTCTGCTAAATAAAGAAGCTCACTTTCAGCCCGTTTTCTTTTAATAAACATGCCTATATGACTACCAATATTAGTAAAAACGGATATTAAATTAATATTAGGAATATCTAAAAATTTACTAAAAAAAACAATGACTCCGATAACTTCACGGTTATAAATAATTGGTAGACCAAAAAAACTCCTTAACCCCTTTTTAATAAAGGGTTTAGCTTCTTCTGCAATAGCATGATTTTTTAAGTTAATAATCCAGTGTGGCTTCTTTAATTGCCAAATAAGACCAGGTAATCTTTTGCCTATAGTACATTTTTTACCATGATTTATTTTACTTAACTCATGGTAATTCTCATTGGCATACCAAAATGAAACGGAATAAAGCTCATCTTTTTGTTGATCAAGCGCCCATAGCTCCCCTACTTGCCAGTCAAATATCTCACAAATTGTTTTTAAAATATTATGAGCTGCATAATCTAAGTTAGGTGCTTCAGATAAGGCAGAAGTTACGCGATATTGGATCGCCAACTGCTGTTCATGCAGCTTTGCTTTAGTGATATTATGAATAATAATGGCTGCACTTGTTACTTTATTAAATTTTGCTTCTAACGGTGAAATAGTCAGAGTAACATTTAACAAATTACCCTTTTTACTTTTTAAAATAGTTTCATAATTGATAATCTTGGCTCCTGCCTCAATTTGCTGAACTATTTTTTTAAACTCGCTATAGCGCTCTTCTGGGAAAAGGAGTTGAAATGATTGGCCAATTATTTCTTCAGCAGAATAGTGGTATATTTGTTCTGCAGCGCTATTCCAATTAAGAATAATTCCTTGCGTGGTAACGCTTAAAATCGCATCAAATGTGTTCTCAACGATTGCTGCCAATTCGCAGGTAGATTGTTTAACCTTCTCACGCTCAATAGCATAATGAATAGCACGCGCTAATGAATTAGGCGTGACCTCAGTTTTAAGTAAGTAATCTTGTATACCTTCTTTAAAAGCACTTAAAGCAAGTTGCTCATTTTCTAAATCGCTGATGATAATAATAGGAATATCTGCTACTAACGGCGTTAACTTTTTAGAAGCTGCAATAATAGTCTTCTTATTAACACCTAAATCCATAATAATGATATCAAATTCATCCAAATTTTTTATTATTTGCTTAAGCTTAGAAAGAGTAATCACCCTAAATTCAAACTTTTTAATTGACGATAAAAATCCTTGAATTAAAGTTGAGTTCCCTTTTTTATCTTCAATAATTAATAATTTGATCTTCTTAATTATGGTCATTTATTTACTCATAAATTCATTACTCAATACGTGGTGGCAACGTTACAGTTTTAAACCAAAAATTTTCTATTGTTTTGATAGCCTCAATATATTGCTCGATGTCTAATGGCTTGGTAATGTAACAATTTGCATACATCTTATAGGCTTGCAAAATATCTTCTTCAGCGCTCAAGAGAGATAAAACAGCTATGGGAATTGCAGCAAGGGTAGGATCTTCTTTAATTTCTTTTAATACCTGTCTTCCGTCTTTTTTAGGTAAATTTAGGTCAAGAAGAATAAAATCGGGTCGCAGTGCATTAGTATATTCCCCTTCTTGCCTTAAAAAAGCCATTGCTTCTACACCATCCATGACGATACTTAAATTAATTTTTAAGTTACTTTCTTTAAATACTTCCTCAGTTAACCGAATATCGCCAATACTGTCTTCAATTAACAAAATCTGTATGGGTTGTAGTCTTTCTCTCATAAGCGCCTCGTTTAACAAGAAAAAAGAGGTAAACTTCTTATTAACCTTAAATTTATGTAAATTTTACATTTAACCTTCTAAGTAATTCCCAATATCCTTAATTGACTAAATTAATAATTTTATGCATAGTTCCATTTACTTAGTTTCATTCACCTTTAATTTAGTATAGACAGTTACTCAGGTGAATTTGTTATAAAAGAGGCTAAGTTTTTTGGTAATGCTAAACAAATCTTATGTTATAAACGGGAAATAACTTGAGCGGGACTCGCTCAACATGAGTTAAACCTATAGACAAATAACTAACAATTTTGGATTAAAAATGTCTTTTATTCTCAATGATCAAATTCGTTTGACTTGCTTTGAATTAGGTGATGGTCCTGTTTCTAAGATTTTACTTAAAAATAACGCAGATTATCCATGGTTGATTCTGGTTCCTAAAGTTGAAAATATTCAGGAAATTGATCAATTACCTACTAAATTAAGATATTTATTAACTGACGAAATTTGTCATCTTTCTCAGTTGGTACGTACTTATTTTAACATAGATAAAGTCAATATTGGCGCTTTAGGCAATATTGTTTCACAATTACATATTCATATCATTGGTCGCAAAAAAGGTGATAAATTGTGGCCCCATTCAGTTTGGCAGGAAACTGAAAGCACTTTCTATGAAGCCTCTACTTTACAAGTATTAAAAGATGATTTATGTAAAAAAATTAAGGTTATTTTTCAAGAAGATAAAGCATTTGAGTTAATTTAAAGTTACTTTATTTTAAAAATTTAACATGAATAATACCACCGCGTTTAAATAAATCAAAAAATAACATCCTTAAACGAATATAAAATGGAAAGGAGGATTTAAATTTTATTGGTTGAAAATAAGTCTTTTGTGAAATCAATCTTATATTGCTTGACCAATACTCAAGCTCATGACCATAATCAAGCCCCCATTGTAATTTCGCATCTCGCATATCGGCTTCGTTCAAAATTCCATTAACATGATTAAGACTTATGTTGGGAATAGCATCAAAAATCAATTCACTCTCAGGAAATTGCAAAGCCATATTGTTTAGGAGTGTTTGTACTTGCTCTTTTTGAAAATACATAAACAGCCCACCAGCAAGGAAAAAGACACGCTTACTTATTTCCTTAACTCTATTTATCCAATCCAAATCAAGAACTGATGCAGCAAGGTAATGAACGCGTTGATTTGGCGGGGGTAATAATTGTTCGCGAAGTTTAGTAACAGCTGGTAAATCGATATCAATCCATGTCAATTGATTATTATCAACTCGATACAATGTTGTATCTAAACCTGCCCCTAAATTTACGATAGTAGCCTTAGGCGTTTTTTCTAAATAAGCGTTAATTGCCTCATCAAATTGGTAAGCGCGAGCCAGCATCCAAATTGCAGTTGAATAACCAATATGTGCAAATAGTTTATCAAAATCATAATTAATTTCTTGAATAAATTTAATGGCTTGCGCATCATATATAGGTGGATTAGGTAATTGGCTAAATTTAGCCCGAGCAATTAAGGGTAGTAAAAGTGTTTGAGGTACGCCTGTTAAATCAAAATCCACCTTTTTATTTTGCATGTTAATTCCATGTTTCATCTAGCAGCATTTATAATCTTCTTAACTTAAGCTACAGTCCTTTTATTATAATAATTTTAGTTAAATTTTTACTATTTAGCTTAACATGCATTAATGATTTTAATGGTCAAGTTTATAGTAATTTATAAAATTGACTTTAATTGCTCTACTAAATACTATTTGGTGCTTTAAAATTGTTAAGTTAACTTAAGTAAATCTTTCTAAAGTGAATGACCCTATCATGTTATTGCCACAAACAAAGGTAGCTTATTTAGAACCTGGAGACACAATTGATATAATAGCGCCCTCTTCTAAGTGTCATCCAAGTGTCTTAGATAAATTTAGAGACATCATTCATTCTTGGGGCCTTCATTGTCATATTCCGAATGATTTATTTGGTGATAATCTGCTTTATGCAAATAGTGATGAGAAACGCTTTACTCACCTACAAAATGCACTTTTAAATCCTAATTCAAAAGCTGTTTGGTGCTTACTAGGTGGATATGGTTCGACTAAATTAATGCCAAGGTTAAACCAAATTAAACTACCACCTCATTCTAAACTACTCATGGGATTTAGTGATATTACGGCATTACATATTTTCTTGCAGAATCAGTGGGGCTGGCCTACTTTAGGTGCTCCCTCCGGCTATCAAGTATCGCTAAATCGAGTTGCTAAAACATCTGTTGAACTCTTACAAACCATCCTCTTTAGGAAAGAAGAGTCGCTTATCTATGATAATATTACGCCGCTAAACCAGTTAGCTAACAAACAACACACGATAA
Organism: Legionella busanensis; assembly: GCF_900461525.1. Classification (NCBI taxonomy): domain Bacteria; kingdom Pseudomonadati; phylum Pseudomonadota; class Gammaproteobacteria; order Legionellales; family Legionellaceae; genus Legionella; species Legionella busanensis. Next base: position 2,721,250 of record NZ_UGOD01000001.1, read on the forward strand.
CGGCGCCAATTATTGGAGGCAATTTACATTTAATTCAAGCAAGCCTTGGTACATTTTGGCAAATTAATGCAACTGAAAAAATATTATTTATTGAAGAGTTTAATGAGCGAGCTTATCGTATCGATAGAATATTAGCCCAATTGGAGCAAGCCGGTATATTTAAAGGCGCAATGGCAATCTTGTTTGGCGATATGATTGATAAAGGCGAACCTGATGGTCGTTTTCTTGTTAAAGACGTCATCCAAGAGTTTGCAACACAATGTGCTTTGCCCGTACTGCAGATAAGTAACATTGGACATGGCGCAATTAATAATCCTCTTTTACTGGGCCACCCTGCAACATTAGTTATGAAAGAATCTTGTTATTTAGAATTTCTACTTTAGATTAATTTAAAACAGAAGAATAAACAGTATCAATACCTCGTTAGTGTCTTCAATAATATTATCTCAGGCATTATCCACAGTATATTTATCATTACCAGCGCCACCATCAAGAACGTCATTGCCGGCCAAGCCACTTAGACTATCATTAGCTCCATATCCTTTTATTATATCGTCATAATCTGTCCCTACTAAATTATCCTCGCTCTACCCATCTTTAATAATCATTACAACCTCGGCACATAAGTATATATTTTGAACAATTGCTTATAAATATAGTAAGAAATATTAAATTTTGACGATATGATTGATAAAGGCAAACCTGATAGTCGTTTTCTTGTTAAAGAAGTCATTTAAGAATTTGCAACACAGTGCGCTCTACTGATCTTACAGAAAAGTAATATTAAGCATGGCACAATTAATAACTCTCTGTTGCTGGTTGGGCTAAACGAAGTGCAGCCCAACAAATTATAAAATGATACATGCCTCAGAGTTATAACTGTTGGGCTACGTATGCTTAGCCCAATTTACATATGCTATTCTTTATTTAATTTACTCAAATCAACTACCCTATCTGCCATAGCAATCGTTTCTTGGCGATGAGCAATAATAATTTGGGTTATTTCTAATGCTTTAAGAGATTGATTAATTGCTAATTCATTTCGCGCATCTAAATGACTAGTTGCTTCATCTAAAAATAATATTCTTGGCCTTTTATAAAGCGCTCGTGCTAATAAAATTCGCTGCTTTTGTCCCCCTGAAAATATAGAGCCCATCTCCCCTACTTGAGTTTCATATTGCATAGGAAGTTTTAAAATAGCTTCATGAATACAAGCAAGCTTTGCGACTTCATAAACATAATTGATATCAATTTCATCATTAAAGAAGGTAATGTTTTCTAGTATGGAGCCGGTTAGTAAGCAGTCTTCTTGCATGACTGAGGCAGTTAGCTGTCGATAGTTTTTCAAACCAAAATGCTTAAGGTTAATATCATCAAGATATATCTCTCCTCCTTCAGGTACTAATAAGCCCATCATGACTTTCAACAAAGTTGATTTACCACAGCCAGAAGGTCCTATAATTGCTATTTTTTCTCCGACATTAACTGTGAGGCTAATATTTTTTAAAATGTAAGGATCACTTATATGGTAGCGAAAATTAATATTTCGAATTTCTAATCTTCCTTGCATTAACTCATATCTTCCAGCCCCTTCTGCAACTACTTCAGGTTGTTGAAAAATTAAATCACCTAATCGATTTAATTGAATAGTAATAAGTTTATAATCGAAAGCATAACGAATAAAAGAAGACGCTTTGTTAATTAAAAGAAGACGATAAGCAAGAAAAGCGACTAACATACCAGTGGAAAATCGATTTTCTAAAGTCAGCATTATACCAGCACATATAATAACGATATGATCAATCTGAAATAGTAATTGATTAATTATGTTATAAAACGTATTTAACCTAGATATAATGATATCAGCGTTTAAAGCTTGAATATAATTATTATACCAAATATTAAAACGTACATGTTCTTTAGCAAACGTTTTAATTGGCATAATTCCTTGCAAGGTTTCTAAAAATATGGATGCTGCTTTTGCATGCTGCACAACTGAGTTTTCTGTTTGATTTTTTAGACTTTGATAAGATAAATAACGAATTATTAAATATAATAAAAGACTACAGCAGGTGATTAACGTTAACTTTAAACTATATATAACCATCACTACCAAATTAATAATAACCATTAAACCATCAAGTATAGTATTAATAAACTCAGTACTAATTTTTCTTTGTACTTGATCAATAGTTTGAAATTTTGCTTGAATGTCTCCTTTATAACGATGAAAGAAAAAATCCAATGGTAGTTTTAAAAGATGCTTAATTAAATTGGCTGAAAATTGTTCGGTAAGATAAGTTGTTAAATAATTAACAGAATAACTTCGACTATATTCTATAATACTTTGTAGCAATACAAAAATTAAAAAAGCGCAAACAATTATATAAAGATTATTTAAATTATTAGTATTAATAACATTGTCCATTACGTATTGAAGAAGTAATGGATTTATTAAGGCTAATACTTCAATTGTGAGTGATAGTAAAATTAAAAATATGATAAATTTATTAATCCCGGCAATCATTTTCATAAAATGAAGAAGGGTTAATTTGTTATTTGCAATAACCTTTTGAAAATTCACTCCCTTTTCAGCTTCTAAAACGATACCAGTAAAAAACTTAGATACTTCTGAAAACGTACAGTGTCTAATACCAATAGCTGGATCGTGAATAATAACATGATTTTTTTTCACCTCTTTTAAAACAACAAAGTGATTCATATTCCAATGTAAAATAGCAGGACAGCGAATAAATTTAAGATCTTCTAAATCAATACGTATTGCTCTGGTCTTAAAATTTAAACTTTGCAATACATGAGTGAGATCAAACATATTAATCCCTTTTATTGATGGCCTGCTTATGTTTCTGATTGATGATAAATTAAGATCATGTCCCCAATAATTACTAATCATAACAACACAAGCATGGCCACATTCTGCAATTTCATTTTGAAATATAATGGGCAGTTTATTGCTTTTCTTTAGGCTAAAATTTAATATATTTTTCACAATTTAAGCTCTCCATACATACTAAAGATAGGATCTAATATCCATTGCCATATTTTTCGCTTTGGTCCACTAATAATTGCAGTTATAGTCAAACCTTGTTGTAATTTTTTTGGTTGACCATATACCATGACATATTGGCTTTTTAACTTAGCGTTAACTTTATAATATGGATAGCCTACTTGAATGGGTTTTTCGTCTTCATTATCAGTTAAAATTGTTTCATCTATTGAATCAATAACTGCCTTGTAACTACCAAAACGCTTATAAGGAAACGCATCATAACGGACAATAATTTTACTCGCTTTATTAATAAAACCAATTTGATTAACAGGAATAAATAAATTAGCAATTAATTTAGATTTTATAGGTAAAATTTTTACTAAAGGCTTAGCTAAATTTACATATTGTCCTTCTTTAAATATATTAGATGCAATAACACCATCTATAGGAGAGTAAATTTTGTAAAATTGTTCTTGTTTATACTTAATAATATCTAACTCTACAGCATTAAGGTTACGATTAAGCTCAAATATTTCCTGTTTTTTAGTATTATAAAAATCTAAAGAAATGTATTTTTTAGTAAGTAATATTTTAATTTTTTTTAGCTGAATTGATTTATTAATAATGTCATTCTTAATTGATTGTTTTCTTTTTATTAAATTTTCTAAAATATTATTTTTATCTAGAAGCTGATTATCTACTAAAGAATTAATTAATAAAATAGCTTCGCCTTGCTTAACAAATTCCCCCTGTTTTTTATAGCTTTTAATAATTACACCACTTTTACTTGGATATAGGCTAAAAACCCCTTTTGAATCATTTAAATAACCGATTACTACAAATTTATCCGAAAATTCACCAAATACTATAAATAAAATAATTATTAATAAAATAACTAGGCTACTATAAGTAAAAAATTTAAATGACAAAGGAGTATTAATTGAGATTACACCTAAATGACTTATTTTTTTTTGATTAAATACTTCTTGTCTAAAGAATTCTTTTTTCATAATAATTAAATATCAGCTCTGTAGGTTAATAGATATAAACTACAGAGTTAGATTAAAAAATATTATGCTGCTTCATTTGATTTTAAAGCATTGCGCATAATGTGTTTTTGTAGGTTTTCTTTTAACAGGAGAGAGGCTTGTTTTTCAAAGTCTGCTAAGTTAATACTATTTTTATCACTCCATTTGTAATGGATATTTTTATTTAGAATAAATTTAACAAATTTATCTAACATTTTTATTGTTGGGCAGCGATCTTCAATCCAAAGAAATTGACCTTGTTGATTAACCTCTAGAAAAAAATATTCATTATCAGGTGTCACGATAAAATCAAAGCAACCAAATACAATACCTAAAGCTTCCATAAAATTGCGTATTTTCTTTTCTATAGTATAAGGCAGGCAATAGGGCTCAATTCTTAATTCCATTGGTGGAATTGAGCGCCAATCTGTGAGCCCCTTAGAATGTTCTTGGGAAAAAATTTTTGCAGCCACAATGTGGTCGCCAAAGCAAGTTACACGAAGCTCATACTTTTTCTTAATATGTTTTTGAAAAATGCCAGGTGTTAATTGCAGTACATGATCTGGAGGTAAGTGTTCATTATAGATTGTTTTTGTATAAAATAATTTTAAAACTCCTTTTTCATACCAGTAATGCGATGATAAGGGTTTGTAAATAACTTTATCATTTTTATAAACTTGCAAAAATTCTTTTATTTTTACTGGAGAATTTGTTATTAAAGTTGGTGGAATTTTAAATCCACATTGTAATGCGAGCTTTAATTGTAATAATTTAGAATTAGCCTGGTTAATAGACTCATATGGATTAATCCAGAAGGCGTCTTTAGCGAGTATAAAAGGAATACCATTATGAAATAACGTGTTTTCTTTTTTAATAAAGTCAATATCAGATTTAACAACGTTTTCATCAATAAAAGGACGTCTAGCTCGACGCCACCAAACTGCATCAATTTCTGTATGGTTTGTAACAGGACACTGCGATTCATTTTCTAAAAGCCACCATTGCTGTTCATTAGAAAAATAGATGCTATTAGTTTGCTTGGTGGGCATATCTGCAGTAAACCATAACAAACATTGATGTGATTTACTCTCTAAAGCTAATTTTACTATAATAGCATGTACATCATCTGGCTCTGTTGAGATTAGAATATTCACTACATTTTCCTTAATTTTCTACTTTTAAATCATAGGGTTTTAGTGTGCAATATTATTGTTTACCAAAACCCTTTGCAGATTAGTTATAGCGTTTCCTAGGAAGTTTCAGACAAAACAAGAGAGTAAGGCGAAGGAATGTACAAACAAGTACATAACTGAGCTAAACGAGCGTGTAGTATGAAACTTAGTGGAAGACGCTATATTTATTAATCCCAATCCATATCTAAATCTGTATCGGACACACCATGTCTGTTGGTATAATAATCTGTAGTCTGATAAGTAACTTTTGCTGAGCCCCCTGCTACTTTTTCTAGCTCATCCTTACTTATTTCTGTAGCCAGGCTATATGCTAAAACACGATTATTTTTTGAATTAATTTCCATTTTTTTATTCCTATAAATACTTATTTAATACTTTCCATTTTATTAAATAAGTGGGTTGGACTTCTGTAATCTTCCTGAAGCAGAAAAAAGTTTGTTATAAAGCAATTTTATTTTAAACTTTCACAGTATTTAACCAATTTTGCCATGATTGTATATCTTTATCACTGTAATTTTTTCCACTAATTTCCTTAAGAATTAAATAAGCAAACTCATGATTATTGGGTTGTTTCAATTGTAAAATAGCAACTAATTTTTTTCGCCCTTTCTCTAAAATAATTTTTTTATTGTTCTGAGATTTAGCAGCTGAAGAAAGTATAAATAAGGCTTTATTTCTATCTGTAGTATAAGGAGAATCTATTAAGGGAAGAACCTTGTTAGCGTCAATATCAAAAAGATGTGATTTTGCCATCGTCTGTCCCATTACTCGCATTACATTATTACGTACCGTTTCACTCCTATCATTAATACTAGAAGACAAAGTTGTAATAATTTCATTAGGATCTTTAAAATGACCAACTAAAAACGCAGCTGCAGCACGCCTTTCAGGGTTAGGATCGTCAGTTAATGTTTTTTTAATTAGCTTTTTTTGTTTAATTGCACCTTTATTAAATACATTTAAATAAGGTTGTAAAGAAGGATTATTAAAACCTGAAACACAATGATAGACTGGGCAAGTAGAATCACTTGGGCTAAGCTTATTTTCATTCAATAAACGCATTTCTAACTGATCAAACTTAATCCGTTTATTAATTAAATCATTTTGATTAGTTTTATTTTTACTAATATTAATTTTTGGTTGAACATAATGTAATCTATGCTTTTCATCATGACGCACTACTTCAATAGTAGTATAATAATTTTTTTCTGCTGGATAGTAGATTGTTTGAAAATCTACAAAGGCGTAATGTTCATTTTTTTTAATTCTTTCGACTAAATATTTTTTTTTCATTGCTAGATTAAGTAATTCTCTTTCTTGTTTTTTAGCATCATTCATCAAAATAATTTGATTAGTGTTATTAATTAATTTTTTTAGCTCAGATGAATATTTTTTTAATACCTGATTTGCATGATTAGAATTATCACCATATAAATCTATAAATGTATCAGCACTTATTTGTCCTGAAAGAAATAAACAAGAAGTAAATAAAGCCCTTTTTAACATGCCTCTCCCCTATTGATAGTTTTAAATTTATTTAGATTTACATGATTTAATAAATTTTTTGTAATTAAGCTTTGCATTCTGTTGCGATATTTATCAATAGAATGAGTTACACTTCTTTCATTCCACTGAAAGTTTACTGTACGCTCAATAAGAAAATTAACGAAAATATCAAGCATTTTAAAGTTTGGATTATATTCCTCTATCCATAAAAATTGGCCTTGCTCATTTACTTCAAGAAAAATATATTCATCATCAGGTGTAACAATAAAATCAAATGCACCAAAAATAATTCCAAGCTTACGCATGAATTTTCTTAGGCGCTGTTCAATAGCAAATGGTAAACGGTAAGGTTCAATATTCATTTTATCAGGATAGATAGCTCGCCAATCGACGCTACCTTTATTATGAGTTTGCGAATCTAATTTTGCAGCAACAATATAATCACCAAAACATGTTATTCGTAATTCATATTTCTTCTTAATATGTTTTTGAAAAATTCCTGGTGTTAACTGTAATACTTTATCTGGCGGGAGGTTTGATAAATTTAACTTAGCTGTATAGGAAACTTTAACATACTTTTCTTCAAACCAGAAACTAGAATATAAAGGCTTATAAATGACGCCATCTTTTTCATATTCTGCTAGAAAATTACGTATTTCTTGAGGATCGTTTGAGCACAAAGTTTTTGGGATAATAAATCCACATTGATCGGCTAATCTTAATTGCAACAGTTTCCAATTTGCTCTTATAGCAGCCTCTTTAGGATTTACCCACCAAGCATTGGGCGCAATATTTTGGGTTAGAGATTCGTAAAATACAATATTTTCTCTTTTTATAAAAGAAAAATCATCTGGGTGAACAGCCTGTTCAGGTAAAAAAGGTTTTCGCACTCTGCGCCACCAGACTACGTCATATTCTTGACTCATATAAGATTTAGATTTATCTGAACTTTTCCACAGATAAAAATCTTTATCAATTAAAACAGAGTTCTTTTGTTTTGTTGGATGATCTGCTGTGAATAATAATTTTACATAATGTCCTATTGATTCTAGAGCTAATTTAACTAATACAGCATGTGTATCATCGGGTTCAGTTAAAATTAAATACTTCATTATAAAATCCGATTTTATCCTATTAACTTCATAAAGTTGCTTCTGCCTACTTAAGCTTAGTGATTTTATTGCCCTTTATTCCTTAAATTTGCATTTCGCTAAACTTAAAGCTATGAGACAGAAGCATACTTAACATCATTTATTTTAAATTTTTATATGATTACCAATCTACTGAAACATCTATGACGGTATCCCACTGCCCAGTACTCCCTGTTGGAGTGCATGTTGCTCTTGATGTCATTTTATAACCACTACCTCCTGAAACCTGCTCTAAATCATCATGATTAATTTCCTTTGCTAATTGATAAGCTAAGGCTCTTTCTTTATTACTTTCCATATTTTCTCCTAATGCAAGGTTGGTTTGTTATGTGTTCCATCAAATTAGAGAAGAACATTTAATTATTTATTTATAAATATTCTTCTTTAATTAAACGTCTTTACCATGCTATTATAATTTATTCATTTTTTTAAAAATTCATTTATTTTTATTCGTTTTTATTCATTAAAACGTATTATGATTGTTTAGTCAAGAAAAAATGAATAATTTATTCTATTTTATAGGTGCTTATGAATAATTACTCTATTTGTGAAAATTTACGCAAGCTAATGAAATTACATAGCGAGCTGTCTTTAAGTGAGTTAGCAAGACAAACCAAAATTCCTCAGCCGACTTTGCATCACCTATTAAATGGCATTACTAAAAAACCCAGAAAGAAAGTTTTGGAGAGCTTAGCTAGTTATTTTAATATTTCAATTGCTCAGCTTATGGGAGAAGATAATTTATACGAGCCTATTTCAGAAGATATAAAGAGAAGCTTTAAAATTCATACTGTTCCTATTATAAATTGGGATATGTTAAAATATTGGCCTAATAATTATAAAGAAGCAGGCCAACTTGGCGAGATAGTACTCACTAGAGATATGAGTGAATATTCATTTGCTTTAATCATGAAACATGCTCTCACTGATCCCTTTTTCCCAGAAGGTTCTATTTTAATATTTGATTTTAAACAACAACCAAAGGACCGAGAATTCATAATTGTTAATTCCTTTAAATACAATAAAATCATTTTAAACCGTTTGTTTATTGAAAAATCCGACCACTTTATTAAGCAAGAACAACCTAACGGTGATGTTAAATTAATTAAGTTAGATCTTAATAAAGACAAAATATTAGGTTCACTTATTGAAGCAAGATTAATGCAATTTTAATTGCAACGTAACCCTATTAGGTGGTTAAATAAATTTAATTATACTTGTATGATGATCTTTGTTTCTAATATTAAAATGAAATTGTTTAACATTTTATTCATTTTTATTCATTAAATAAGGAATTTTGTCAGTATTAGCAGATCGAACTAACACTTGTTCCACCTACCATTAAGTAGTTTTCTTTTTCAAAGTACCAAATATAAGTAATTTTATTAGTTTTTCTTTTATTGCTATCTCCATATTTTTGCCAGGCAATAAACTATCGCAATAGGGTCAATAACTGCTATTGATTTCGCTTTATTGCAAACTCAATCGATAACTTGAACTTGTCTAGCAAACTCACCTTTTTCACCTCGAGCTAGAAGGAAGCTAACACGCTGCCCGGGTTTTAACTCTTTATAACCTTGCGTTTGTACTTCTGAAAAATGAATAAATATTTCTCTATTATCTCGATCAGAACTAATAAAACCATAGCCTTTGATTTTATTAAAGCGTACCACTGTACCAGTTTCTGTTTGCATTAATTTTCCTTTCTACCTTACCTCAATTATTATTTTAATTTTCTTACCCCTACTTTCCGACCTTTCAATTTACCTGTTTGTAAATAATGACAAACTTTATCTGCCTGCTCTTGCACAATTGCTACGTAGGAATTAAAGGTTGCAATATTAATTTTACCAATACTGTCATAAGCTAATCCTGCTCCTTTTGTTAAAGTACCTACGATATCGGATGGTCGGATTTTATCTTTTTTTCCAACAGTGAGACTTAAGGTTACCATCTGAGGCGGGTTAAAAGATTCACTCTTTTTGTTCAATTTATTAATATCGCCCCAAGGCAAAGGAAACCCTAATTGCTCTTCAATAAGTAAAAGTCGAGATGCATCGGCCGGCGTTGTGATACTAAATGCTTTTCCACTTTTTTCAGCTCGGCCCGTACGGCCAATACGATGAATGTGAACCTCGGGTTCAAATGCCAAGTCATAATTGATGACTGCAGCGAGTTCTTCAATATCTAAACCTCGAGCAGCCACATCAGTTGCCACTAAAATGGGGCAGCTATAATTAGCAAAGCGAATTAATGTTAAATCTCGCTCGGATTGATCCATATCACCATGAAGAGCCATAGCATAAAAACCCTCCTTAGCCAGCAATGATGTAAGTTCGGAAGTTTGCTCTTTAGTATTGCAAAAAATGAGCGTGGAGCTTGGTTGATGATGTAACAATAAGGTTTTTAACAATGAAAATTTATCAGCTTGGCGTGCAACCTCAAAAAAACATTGTTCAATAGTTGTGTCTGTTTTTTCTTCTTCAATGACAATTATTTGTGGGTTACATAGGAATTTGCTAGCAAGCTCTTTAATTTGTGGCGGGTAGGTTGCAGAAAACAATAAAGTTTGTCGTTTAAGAGGAGTATGTGAAATAATTTGTTGTATAGCATTAAAAAAACCCATATCTAGCATTCTGTCCGCTTCATCTAAAACCAATAATTTTAAATTCTGTAAAGATAATGATCCTTTAGTCAAATGCTTTTGTAATCGCCCCGGCGTGCCTACGACAATATGAGCCCCATATTTTAGCGACTCTGTTTGAGATGTCATAGGTATTCCACCTGATAAATTAAGAATTTTGATATTAGGTAAGGTTCTCGCTAATTTTCTTAAAGCCTGAGTTACTTGCTCGGCTAATTCACGAGTAGGACAGATAACTAATGATTGAATAGCATACCAGTTTATATTAAGCAAATTTAACAGCACCAAGCCAAAAGCCGCCGTTTTTCCACTACCAGTCTTTGCTTGCGTAATAACGTCAAGGCCTTGAAGCATGACAGGCAAACTTTGTTTTTGAACAGCTGTCATGTCCTTATAATTTAAAGAAACCAGATTAGTTAATAATTCTTTTCGTAGCGGTAGCAAGGAAAAAGAAAGCTCATCTGTCTTTTCTTTCTTATCTTGAGCTTTAATAGGAAGCATATTGATTACACCAGGATAATAGCAATAACAATTTTAACACTTATCAGTTTTAGATTGAATCAAATTAACAATTATAAATACATTTGTACTACATCTGAAATAACTAAAAATTTTCCTTTCGACATTTTTTGATATACAAGTGAATTAATAAACTTAAAAATTAGCTAGACTAATTTAAAAATTGGGAATGGCGGATTCATTACCCTAGTACAACTTTCCTATCTAATATAGAAAATTAGTATTAAACACGAGAAAATAAAATTGCTAAGCTAAAGCCATTTGAGCCTTAACTTAACAATATAAGAAAATAATTAAGATTTAACAAACAGACTATTTAAAATTTAATTTTTAAACATTCCTTTTAAGGCAAAATAACCAATAACCCCAAAAAACATAGATTGGATAGGGTGACTTTCAACATAAGCCCACCAGTCTTTACCAGACTCTTTTACTTCTTGTGCGCCTTGCTCTAATAATCTGCCCCCTTCTTCATGAAGGTAGTTTTTTCCTTTTTTAACCATTTCTGAAGTATTGTTGTAATCAGACATATTTATTTCCTAGTTAGTTTTTTATAGAAGCGTGTATCTAAATTAGCACACACAAATATTTGAGTCAATTTTATTGACATAAAATGTCACAAATACAAATAAAATAATATACTAATTTATTTTGACGAAATATCTGTTACCCTCTTAGTTATCTAATCAAGATAAATAACGGAGCACCTATGTTATCGTCAGAAGAAGCAAAAACCTTATGGGATTTAGTTAAACCCTTAGAAGTTGCCATGTTAGTTACGGATGTAGAAGGGGTATTACAAGCTCGACCCATGCATTTAGTGCAAAAAAACTATGATGGAAATTTTTATTTTTTCACAGAAAATCCTACGGAGAAGACAGACGAAATAGATAAGCATCACGACGTCTGTTTATCCTTTAGCTGCCCAAAAGCTCAAACGTATGTCTCTATCTCAGGAAAAGCTTCCTTAGCTAGAGATAAAGAGCTAATCGAACAAATGTGGAACCCTTTTGTAGCAGCTTGGTTTCCACAGGGAAAAGATGACCCTTCTGTCACATTAATTAAAGTAGAATCCTATCAAGCTGAATATTGGCAGGGAAAAGAAAGTAGAGCAACCCAACTCTTTAAATATGCTAGCGCTTATTTAACTGGAAAGCGCCCAAATATTGGCGAACATGAGCGCTTGTAATTGATTACAGTCTTTAATTATAGATTGGTTTGAAACATAGCCAATCTACCCTTAATACTTATGGCAAAACGAAAGAGGTTGTTTTTTACATAGTTTAATTAGCTACTTCTTGGTTCATGTAAACTTTTTAAGGTTTACCCTGATTTTTTATTTTTTTACAATCGATGGCAGGGTTAATAACCTTTCTATCTTGAGCAACAATGGCAAGTGTTTTTCTTTTTAACTTGTGCTTTGCGTTAAAGAGGGAATTAAATAAACTTTTCATAACAAGGCTCCTTTACTTAACACGATGAATAATATGAGTCACCACGCCTAACAATTTAAATTCCATATCAGCACTCAATTTAATAGGCTGATAATGAGGATTTTCAGGCAATAATTGAATTTCATGGTCTAAAATAGCTAAGCGTTTAACCGTTGCATCACCATGAATGACTGCAATAACAATATCCCCTGAGCAAGCTTCTACTTTGCTGTCAACAACAAGCATGTCACCCTCATAGATATCTGCATCTATCATGGAGTCACCAGAGGCTGTGACTAAAAATGTTGATTCGGGTTGAGCAGCAAGATGGGTATTTAGATCAATATATTCTTCTCTACTGTCATCAATCGGTGTAGGACACCCTGCACGAATAGTGGTTGAGAAAAAAGGAAGACCGACCTTTAATGGGCTTGTCGACAAAGAGGCTTTCACAGCATTTAAGCGCGAACGGGGGACACGAACCGTACAAGTACTTTCGCCATATCGTCCACTACCTTTAGGACGGCCAGCACCCACTCGTTTACCACCATGCGTCATAAAGACTCTCTTGATTTTTGTTTCAGTTTTCAAGATACTACCTTTACTTCGTTTTAAAGTAAATACCGAGCTGATTTTAAATCATCTAAAAAGTGTAACTTGTTAACGAAGAGTATTTTTAGTTTCTTATGATAAAAGCGTAATAGGATATTAATGTGAGTGGCTATTGTTACCATTATCTATTTAACTATCATAAATTTACTTTCATTCACCAGGAGTAAAATATTGCTTTCCCAATTAATCTATTCGAGTAGCGCCATAGCAAGCTTTAATATGGATGATTTAATTTATTTAACAGAGCAGGCACGAAAAAATAACACGCAATCTGATATCACTGGCCTACTGCTTTTTTATCAAACCTATTTTTTTCAAGTATTGGAGGGAGAAAGAGAAACTATTTCAAACTTGTATATAAATATTAAGCAGGATAAACGTCATACCAATATCATATTACTAGAGGAAAAGAATATTCAAACCCGGGCCTTCACAAAGTGGAGCGTAGGTTTGGCTAACTTTCCAAACCAACTACCATTACTTAAACTTAAGGATTTTTTTGTTAAAAATTGCCAGCTTTCTTTAACCAATAAAGTCGACCTAGAACCTTTAATCTATTCCTTCTCTAAAGGCATCAATCATTCTTATTTAAATTAATAAACCCTACAAATAACATGTTCAATTAAATATAGTAGGTCATCTGCTTATAAGAAAATTCAATACAATGAAATGTATTAAATTTACTTGTATGTAGACATCTATTCTTATTGATTTAAAATGACAGCAAATGTAGCCTGGGTGTAGATCCGCAGGAGCGAAACCCGGGTTTCACTTTGTTTCACCCAGGCTACACTTCTAATATATTTCCAATTAACTTAGTTATTGCATAAGAAGACTATAAGAGTGAATGATATAAAAGTGTCCCAAAAACACATGTTATTTACCTAAAAATAGAGTATTAATTTAGGTTAATTAAAAGATTAAGTTTAATTTAGAGATGATTACCACTCTAGCCATTTTTCAATAGTGGATGCAAGGGATGTAGGGGCTTGTAATGGCACATAATGAGCTGAATCCGAAATAATTGAGAGGTTAGTGCTTGGTATTTCCATTAGCATTTGCTCTTGCCTTATAATATTTATACTACTATCTTGATCACCACGAATTAATAAAGTAGGGCATCTTATTTCTTTTAAGTGGTCAAATTTAATTCCACAATGGATTAAAGCATTTAATTGTTTAATTGCAACTTGAGCTCCTTCCTTTCGCATCATCTTCTGGAATTGGCTTTAAATTATTATTTTTTTTGTTTTCAAAAGATACATCTTCTTCATAATCTTTCTGAATAAAACTTTCAAATTTCCCCTGTTTAATTTGTTGTATATAAGATGAAAACAACTCTTTTGTTGATTGTTTTAAATATCCAGGAGCTGAAGAGATTAAGATTAATCTATTACAATACTTTGTCATATAGTTATACATAGTTAGAGCAATCCCCGCGCCTAATGAAAAACCAATTAATATAAAGCCTTCATGGATATTTAAAGATTGTTTATAAGCAAATTCTTCGATATTTTCACAAGTACTCACATTTACTATCTGTACGTTATAATCATTTTTTAAACTCTGTAACATTGGTTGCCATAAAATTTCATTTCCAAGTAGTCCAGGTATAAGAACTAAGTTTTTCATGATAGGTATTAATTTAGTTGTAGATTATATATAATTTCCTTTAACCTCAGAAGGGAGATAGGTAACCTCTCTGTTAAGTCTGATTACTCCGCCAATCATACTTAAAGAGATAGCGAAGAAGGCGGATACCACCAGTAATGCAACCGCACTTTCTTCATTATTTATTTGCGTTAAAAATAACATAGTTGATGATGCTATTAACCAAATTCAAATCCCTTATTCGGCGAAGGATCTAAATCTGAATTATTTTGAGAATTTTTTCCTAAAAAACCAAATTTATTGATCGCTTTGATAAAACCAAAACGAGATTCTTTATCTTTTTCTAATTTTCTAAGTTGCTCTAATTCTATTTCATCAAAAATTACCTGATCTTCTTTCCTTAAGTCTGATTTAGTTAAGCGAAATTGTTCTTGCCATGCTTCTTTATTGAGAACCATATCTTCAATAAAGGCATGCTTTAAATCTTCATGCAAAGAAAATTTTAAAGCAGTATTATAAAATAAATCACCAAATGATTCCGCGCGGGCTGGTCGGTATTCAGGATCAAATATGGTATCAGTCTCTGGAGAATACGAATAAATTAATTCTCCATCCACTAAAATTTCACTTACCGGACGGCTTTGAGAATTCATCTTATTTTTTGGATGATTCTTAGCTATAAATGCTAAACGCATTCTAGCTTTAGCAACATTTTCTGACATAGCCATTTCGCGCATTCCATGATATACGTCGTGAATAGCGCCAGCAAAGGCAGTTTCCTGAGGATGACCATCGATATCGGTTCTAAATTTTCCTTGACTATTGTTATATCGTTTATAAATACTTTCTTCGGGTAAATACAAAGACATAGCAATTTTTCCAAAAGCTTTTAAATTAGTATAATGTTCTTCTTCAATATAACCATAGGTAGGGATTAGTTCTACAGGTTCCCGACCTAAGTTCTTTGCTTTAGCATTAATTGCTGCTTGAAACATGCTAAAACTTGGCACAAGCATGATCTTTTCTTCTATAAGTCCATTATCTTTGGATTCAACAAGCCAATCTAAGACACGCATACACTTTAGCAATTTTTGTATATTGGCAACAATACTGGACCAACATCCCTCTTCAGGAGCAATTAATATATAAAAAAAATTGTTCTGTTAATGAGATTTTAGTCATCTCTTCACAAAATTGGTCCCACTCAAGTTCATTAAAATTAAAAAAACGTTGCATTAATGGCTTTTGCATTCGCCAGGGCATATCAGATGCCGATATACCTTCTTTAGGTAGAACAAGCGCGTTATAAGGATATCTTTTAACAGAAGTTGGCATACCTTTTAACGTCGTTAAAGTAAACGCGTTAATTGTCCTTGCAAGATGACCATCACCATTTACATACTGGTAAATAAAATAGATCATTGGCGATACATTCAAAGTACGAATTGCTGAATCAAGAATATGTAGAGTCGCTAATTGATTTACAGATATTTTTTTGTCTCTTAAATTTCTTAAAGCTGCTAGAAATAAAGTTCGTGATTCCTCTAAATTTAGACCTACCATTGCATTTTCTGATAATTCTTTGCAGAGTAATTCAGCGCGTTGGACAATAAGTCTGGTATCTAATTCATTAATAATATCTTTTCGCAATTTTGCTGGAAGTGATTGTATTAATTCACTATAAGAGTCAATTTCTAACTTCATTATAGTTGCAATGTTTTGCAAGGGAGCTTTCTGTAAATTGGTCTCCTTTTCTTTTTTTTCTCTCATTAAGCATTCCTCAGTTCAATCACTACCTAAAGTAAGTTTCTTTTTTTTTCATTATGAATATTTAAAACTCGGCATAATTTATCATAAGCTATATGTAAGAACTATTAGAAATATTAATTCCTAATTAAATTAAGGCTTTAGCAACTATTTAAAATGGAGCTTTTAAAATAATGGCGAGGTTAAAAAATAACAAACTAGGAAGGTAAACTTGAACGAGCAACTCGATTATAAATAATATAACCCATAAGTTTGGTTTGTTTGTTAATTAAACTTATCATAGCTTTATAATAGGCAGATTCAAGGGTTGCCATAAATAATCTGATAAGTGTTATGTAGGTTATTCATAATTTCATTCCAAACGTGATGATCATCAAAATTGCTTGCTATTAATACAAGCAGCGTGTAACAACTTATAACTTTAAAAAATAGTGCTTTTTTACATTACATTTAATTTAGAGTTAACTATAACAACTGCTTTAGAAAAAAGGCCCTTAGGTGGGCCATATTAATGGGATTATTAAAATTATATACACTTAAGTGATTAATTATTTAGTAAAAATGAGTCATTTCTATTTATTGTTTGCTTAAACTCTTTCTTTTCTTGCTCAGGCGTAAAGAAAAGATTTTTATTATTTTGAATATTCATTTTTTCTTCTGGCTTGCTGACTGTTAGCAACTTTTCATTTATTAACGTTTTGATTGTCTCATCTGTTGTTAAATCTAAAGCATCTCGACCCTGTTTATTTTTTTGCATTAAAACAGAATAATCACATTTGGGATTAGCTAGAATAGCTTTTACAATACCAAGCTCACCTAGACGTGCTGCTTCTATTAAAGCCGTATTACCGTTCTTATCCTGTTGTATTAATAATTCTTGGCTACAATAAGGGCTTTTCAGAAGTACTTCGGCAATATCAGACCGTTGTATACTTACGGCTTCTATAAGGGCGTTATAGCCATAGCAAGTTTGTTGTGTTAAAACTTGGGCAGTACAATATGGGCTATTAAGTATGATTTTGACCATATCAAGCGAGTGGTTTTTAACTGCCTGAATTAATGCACTATACCCTGCTTCATTGCATTGTATTAAGACTTCTAACGTACATAAAGGATGATTAAGAATCGTTTGCATCACTTTAGGGTTTTTAATACAATTTGCTGCTATAATTAATGCGCTTTCGCCATACCTATTTTGATGCATTAACACTTGCTTGTTAAAGTTTATACTTGTCATAATTGCATTTACTATGATTTCATCGGCATCAACAGCTGCCATAATTAAAGCATTACTACCTTCTCTAGTAGATTGATTTAAGACCTCCGAACTACAATAAGGACTAGTAGTAATAAGACTAACTGCATTAATGCGACCATTTCGAATGGCTAAGTGTAGTGGCGTATAATTAGATTTATTTTTTTGCATTAAAATAAGATGGTCACAATGAGGACTTACTAAAATTGCTTGTATTATGTCATCAATACCTCTTTCCGCAGCAATCATTAAAGCACTACTACCCTCATTATTACATTGGTTTAATGCTATAGAATTAAAATGAGAACTTGAAAGAATTGTTGTAACAATACCTAGTCTATGTTTTTCTGTAGCCAACATAAGAGGTGTATACCCTGCTTGGTTTTTTTGGTTTAAAATTTGATAGTTAAAATAAGGGCTAGCCAAAATCGTTTTAGTAATATTTTCATTACCCTCGCCTGCTGCAAGAATTAACGCGCTAGCACTATCGTCATTTTGTTGGTTTAAAACTTCAAAAGTACAATGAGGGCTGTTAATAATAGTAGCAGCTAGATGGTGATTTCCTTTTTTCACAACTAAGCTTAATGGCGTATGACCCTCTCTACTCTTCTGTAGCAATAATTGAGAATTACATAAAGAGCTAGTTAGGATAGCTTGAACTATCTCTACACAACCTTTATTTATTGCACTTGTTAAGATATTTTCACCTTTATCATTTTGTTGGTTTAAAATCTCTAAAGTACAATAAGGGCTCGTAATAATTGCTGTAATTAAATTTAATTTACGCCCTTTCACTGCTAACGTTAATGGCGTATGGCCCTCTTTATTTTTTTGCATAAATAGTTGAGATGCACAATAAGGGCTTGCGAGAATTGCTTGCACTACCTCTAAGCCTGCTTTTTCTATCGCATAAAATAAAGCAGTATCACCATCTTTATTTTGTTGACTTAATACCTCAAAGGTACAATGAGGGCTAGCAATTATCTCTTTGATTATATCTGCGTTTAGAATACATCCTGTTAAGGCCGTTTTTCCAACATGATCAAACGCTTTTAGAGACTCAGGTGAACAATAAATTGTTTTTAGGTACATTTTAACTATATCTGCTAAATCTTGATGAGTATATTTTTTATTTTTTAATTTTGAATTTAGAGATACAAGCAATTTAATAATATTTTCTTCTTTAAATAAAAAAGTATTTTCAAATAGATTAGGCGTTAAAAGCTTAAGCTTATCACTACCAGATAGTTTTGCGCCGAGTATATTTTTATAGTGATGAAATTCAGTTTCCAGTGCTAAAATATAATTTTTAGAATTAGAGCTTATAGTATTATATAATTCAGGATGAGCATTTAAAATATCTTCTAACTTGCCTGCGTTTATTTCGACACACGTAATTGATGAACTTACACTTTGACCTGTGCCCTCTTGCAATATTTTTATTATTTGACCTAAAGTTTCTTTATTGGTGCATAAGCTACTAACGTTATCGCACTCTTCTTGACTAAGACTATTCCAGTAAAACATAAAATCAGCAATGCCTATATTCGCATCGGGACCTGCATTATATTCAGAGCCACCATGTCCACCCTTTTTACCACCTTGTTTTAGGGCTTGAATTAATTGAAATAGCTTCCCGCCTAAAGAGGGGCTTTGTAATTTAGCGTTAAGTATGGTGGTAAAAAGCTTAAAGAAATATTGCGTATCTTCATTGTGGCTTATAAGACGTTTTTGCTCATCTTCTGATAACAGCAATACCGTATCTTCCTCGCTTTTTACAAAAGGGTTATGTAATTCGGATAAGGTTGTTGAGCCAGGTATAATAAAACTTAATAATTGAACAGGAATAAGTGCATTCTGTGTTTCGGATAAGATGACCTCATCTAAACAATAATCATCAATTTGTTTATCAGGAAATAAATCCAATTGATCAATCAAATGTGTTAAAGTTGGCATTAGATATTGCATTTTTTTCTTTTCAGGCTTTATTTTATGCAAGATGGTGGCAAACGTAAGACAACATCGGTTAACATAGCCTTCAGGCATCCCTGTGTAACTTAGAAAACTACCCCTGATTCTCTCCCACCTGTTCATTAAAAAATCTTCAATCAATGCAATTGATATAGAAGCATTTTGTTCTAAAGCAATGGTTATTTGCTTTAATTCTTCAATAGTTTGTTTGGCTTCACTTAAAATTAAATCTTCTTTAAAATTTGTTATTTCTGTAGTTAAAAATATTGCATGCTCAGCAGTAGTTTCTTTTATGGCATTGAGTAAAACAGTTAAATCAGCTTGATTAAGAGTATATGCTTCTTCTGACATCATTTTTACATCCTTATCTTTAATTAGAAGCTCTAGTAGAGTGGTAGGTGTTTGTGAAAAAATAATTGGATTTAATCTGGCCAATAAAGGCGCGGTAAGTATAATGTATAACACGAATTACAATAAATAAATTGATTAAAGTCAATAGCTTAATTAAAAATAGATTCGTTTAATCAAATTTTATTTGGAATGAATTGGGTAAATCTTGGTAGTTAAACTGATGTGGATAATAATTGAAGTAGAAAGCCTTGAGGCAATAAATTTTAACTGTTAAATTAATTTAACGATAGAATAAAATATAACTCACTTTAAGAATTCTAAATTTTTCTAACTTAATCTTCTTGAGAATATAGCACTCTGCTAAATAGTTTATTGTGCTTAAAATTTCGGATATGTAAATTCACCAGCATTTAATTCTTTTTGCTCACTTTCTACAATACCTTGAAGATTGGTTTTCATTAATTTGTTAGCATCCATAATCTTTTGTTGAAGAACCTGGACGAAATTTGTATAAGCTTGTGCAATTCCTGGATTTTCGAAGGTAATTTCAGCTTGTGTACTTCCTTTAGGTGTTGTCAATGAAATGCCTTGTATTTTACCAGTCGCTGAACTAATTAAATTGCCTTGGCCATATTGTTGAAGATAAGTGGCAAAATCCTTTAAATGTGCAACAGCCTCTTTAGCATTAATTTTTAGCACTAATGATTGTTTAGAATTTGCATATGTCTGATAAGCTTGAAATACGGCTGGATCTTGAAACATTATTTGAGTTTGGGTGCTTCCCGGAGGTATCTTAAGTAAGACATCCTTTATTTTCCCACTAACTGAATCAATGAATTGCACTTGACCTGTTTGTTTAAGGTAAACAGCGAAATCTCTCAAATGCGCTATTGCTTTCTTATCTTCAATGTGAATAACTTGTGTTTTTACAGTATTTGCAAAAAGTGTATAAGCTTTAGCAACTTCCGGATCAGTTACTTTTATCTGTGCCTGACTCCCGCCAGAGAGTGTTTCAAGAGAAACGCCTTTTATTATCCCGCCTTGTAGCAAATGCTGTTGTCCATTTTGTTGTAGAAATTTTGAAAATTCTCGTAAATGTTCCATGGCCTGTTGTGAAGTCACTGGTATGATTTGCAGCGCTGGAGGCGATAAAAATTTTCTATAAGCTTGAGCAACGTCTGGATCGGTTATTATTATGTCGGATTTTGAGCTTTTGGGCGGTGTTCTTAAAGAAAGATCTTTTACTCTATTGTCTTGAACCAGGTTACCCTGTCCGTTTTGTTGAAGGTAATTCATAAATTCTGCTATATGTTTTGTAGCTTGTTTAGAATCATGTTGAAAAAGTTGAGCTGATGTATCTATTTTTGATTTGCTTGGGATAAAGTTAGGATTAAATGCTTTACTAATCGTATCTTGAAAAACATCGATAGTATTAGCCTGCCTTGTCTGTTTTTGATTTGTCTTATCCATCGCTATAAAAATTGGCTGATCAAGAGATTGAAGAGTTAAGGGATTAGACTGATTGATTTTTACATTATTAGCACTTACATTTGCATCACCTAAACAAATACCGTTAAAGTTATCTATAAACTGTATCGTTGCATCTTGTTGCTTAAAATGGCTATGAAGATTCGCTACAGGTATTTTATCCCCTGTTACCTTATGCGTTAATTCATAAGTTGCACCCCG
Source organism: Legionella busanensis (assembly GCF_900461525.1). Lineage (NCBI taxonomy): Bacteria > Pseudomonadati > Pseudomonadota > Gammaproteobacteria > Legionellales > Legionellaceae > Legionella > Legionella busanensis. The sequence continues at coordinate 2,742,990 of NZ_UGOD01000001.1, forward strand.
GTTTCCTAAAACAGACTTAGCATTTTGCTATAGCGTAAAGATGTTAGGATTGTATAAAACTGACGTACCGAAAGCATGCGTACCTGTTTTAAGCCATTGCGATTTTAATGCATCAACGTCAATTAGGTTAGAATCACCTACTAAATATTTTAATTTATCCACCAAATATTTAAAATTCTGCGAATTAGGATCAGGAACTTCCTGTAATGCTAGGACACCTACGCAACTATTGAACATATCGTAAATACATTACGCTATTTGCTCCATCTGCTCTCTACCATCAGCAGGTAGCTTGTCAACGCCATCAACGTGTGCCGGTGGCGCAATTGCAGAACCAGGATGTAACATATTCATTGTAGCCATGGCTCCCCAAGCTGTATTTTGAATCATAGGAGGATGGTCGGTTATAGGCCTTGTCACTAAGCCAGCAGTGGCATGGTGAAAACTTATCTCTGGGACATCTAAATTAACCTGAGTAGGTGAAATATGGTGATTTGGCATAATATACTAAAAATAATTCAATTAGGATAATTATAGCATGACATGTATTTTAAATTGACATTATAAATTAATTTAGATTTTAGCCTTACACAACTGCTTTATCATATTGAGTTTTGAATATAATTGTGTATAGCACTTTTAGGCAGTTTCTATCTCTGGGGATGCCTTCCTAAAGCAATTTTTATATTGCCGTATATTGCAAAATTAATATAAAACCACCCTTAACCAATTTTCACCTTTAACAAGGTGCACAAAAAGTGCTTTGTAGAGTGCTTTTAACCAAGCTCTATGAAAATCATGGTAAAGCTTAGTTATTTAGCCTCAGGCCTAAATCAAATTACTATATCGTTTATGCAGCTTATAGCCATATTAAGATAAGGATTCAAAATGCATTTTTAAGGAGTGCGAAGCGAGTTTAATATGATAATGCTTTCTCAAAGATCCTATTGCAAAAGTTAAGGTAACATTGTAAGAATTGTATTTAGAGCAGCTATAACGAGCTTAAACAGTTTAGTTGATTTCAAATGGCGTCATTTTCATGGCTAGGTGATCCTACAGGGTGAATTAACATTGCAAATATTAATCAGCATTATCTTTAATATATTTGAATTATCTCGATGAGGAGCATCAGCATATTTTTGAGCATAGTTAACTAGCTTCAATAGCCTAAGCGAATGCAGGCAAAGGTTAGTTTCCGATTCAATTATCTACAAATCGTCCATTCATGTACGTTTTTTTCATCTACTATTGGTCGCTGTGTTTAACCCACATACACCAAAGCTTGTATCTTACATCTCTTTAGATCGTCCCAAGACTTAGAGAACAACAATTACCATAGTCAATCGGCAGAAGTTTTACTCGCTCCTACAGATACTTTTAAGTATAAAGGTTGTACTAATGTAGTAAATCTAAGAATAGTAAAAATACACTTTTATTCTATAATAAGGCAAAACGATTTTGCTCAATTTCCCAGCTTTCTAGCTGGATTAAGTTATACATGGCTTATAAGTTATTTAAGATGTCTTGTATGTCTCTAACCCGTATTGCCCCTAATTCTTCAAATTTTTGAGGCCAGGTTAACTGTTGGTTTTCAAAATTATTATTCAAAATAAATAATTTTCGCCCCTGTTTAAGCGTGGCTTTTGCTTGTGTTAAAGATCCTGACGTATTACTTGCTTCCACAATAACAGTCGCTTCACTAATTGCTGACATGGTTTTATTTCGCTCAGGAAAATTAAAGCGATTTGAGTTTGGGTTTCCCTTTTCATAGCGAATAATCGGTACTTGAGAAATAAGTAAATGATGTTTAGCAATCTCTTCTTGTAAAGCACGATTTTGTGGCGGGTAAAAATGGGTGATGGGAGTACCAATCACCGCAATTGTTCTTCCATCTAATTGAATAGCGGCTGTATGAGCCGCTGTATCAATGCCTGCAGCAAGACCAGAAATAATTGTAAAATCATGTTCAACAAGCGTTTTAACTAATTTTTTAGTTCTTATCTTTCCTTCTTCAGTGGCAGCTCTTGCACCAACAATAGCCAGTCCCCGTGTATGCAAGAGATCAAGATTGCCGCGATAATATAAAAGTGGCAAGGGATATTCCGCATCATTAAGCTTAGTTAAATAATCTGCAGTTCCTCGCATAAAAACATTAAAATCAGCGACCTTGCTTCTTTTAATTTCTGTATATACGCGATTAAAATAACCTTCTGCAGTGGTTTTATCTACTAAATCAATTAAATGTTCTGCATTACTTACTTTCATTAAATCAACAAGCTGCTTATAAGAGGATACTTTTTCATCAAGTAAGTATTCGTAAGAGCCGATTTCTAATGAAGGAGAGATAGCAAACATTTTTATTCTCTAAAATTATGGAAATAATTACTATAATTCTGATTCTATTTTAATCACCAGCGAATGTCATTAATCAATACTGTTAATTAAGCTCATTCTAAAGAATAAATGATAATATAGGTAGAAACCTAATTTACTTAATGTAAAATTTAATTAAAAAGATAATATTAAGTCTATTAAATAATCTCATTAGCTTTTTTATAAGCCATAATCATCTTATTAAATAAACTTACGTTAAATGCTGTGGTGATACCGCTTTAATCTAAACTGGCATTCACAATTTCATATATGAGATTGAGCTTGCGAGCAGATTCACCCTCAATCAATATGGGAGTTCCTAATTTATCCCTAACATATTCTTTTAATCTAATTCGCCATAACTTATAACAACGTATTGTTTAAATGTTGATATAGCCTGCTGATAAGCTTTACTTACTCTCATTAATTCGTCAAGCTGCCTTTTTAAAAGCACAGAAATTCAAAATACTTTTGAGTTAATTGCATAAGTCTATCATTTTAATGAATATCAAATTTAAGAGTTTATATTTTTTAATGAAAAAAACATTTTCAAATTGACTTAACAAGGCCTTGTTACAATTAATTATCATTATGATTTATTTATGATATAATTGATTATTATTCTATCTATATTTATTATTTATTAATTATATTTGCTTAAAAAGTGAATTTAATATGAAGATGAAATTTGTTATGAAAGGTGAGCAAGGAAGTGGTAAAACAACTTTCATTGACCTTTTATTGGGACGTAAATTTGAAAAAAAATATCAGGCAACTCTAGGTCTTAGTTTGGAAACAGTTAAGGTTAATAATGAAGGAAAAGTAGAGTTTTGGGATATGTCTGGTGATCCATCCGACTCACAACTTACAACATGGTATGATAAACACCATGAGAAAACCGATGTGTTTTTTTATTGTGTCGATCTTTCTCAACATTTAAACACGACCGATATTAATAAAAAATTAAGCCAATTAAAAGAAAGCTACCCTGACGCTATCATTATATTAGTTGGTACAAAAGTGGATAAACTTAAAGAAACTACAACTATTAAAGCAGAATTTAAAGCTGCTGTGCAAAAAAAGTTAGAACCGTTTAAGGAAAATGTGCATGAAACGCTAATTACCTCTGCTAAGGATGGATACATTTCATGTAAAACTCTTCCAAATTTATTAACGATTATCGAAAATTCTAAACCAAAATTAGATGAGCAAAAAGCAGAAAGACAAAGGCAAGAAGAAGAAAAACAAAGGCGAGATGAAATACACAATGATTCAAAGTATCCTAATAGTTACAAAAGCATCTGGAAGAAGACAGAAAATCAACATTCAGAATTAACTCAATCAAAGCAAGATTACCATTGTACTGTACAACTTTTAAGAGATTACTGTAAAACAAATCCATCTGATTCAATTCTCTTTTCTAAAGTTAAGTTAATGTTTTCTTTTAAACTGCGAAACCATACAACAACGATACGCCAATTTTTGCAAGAGTATGAAAGGAGTTCAGGTAGAGAGGAAAACGTAGATGCTCTGCTTAAAGCCTTAAGTAAAAAACTTAAAGGTCAGCCGATCGATGTAGAAGGTAGCTTATACAGACGGCTAGATTATATCCAAAAATTAACTCAGAGTACTTCAGTAGCTTTTGGTGAAAAGTTTGCAGAAAATGTAGGTAGAACTATTAACCCACCTTATTAATGATTTCATGACAAAGTAAATTATATAATCGATGTGGATCAATTACATCACTAACCTAAGAATATAAATGAACTTTATCAACAACAATACTATAAACACCCCCGTTTTGATGAGGAAATTTTTCTAGTTGGCAATAAAAATATTGTTTAATAGTAGAGGTGGTTTTAGATCCTTTTAATTCTGAAATTTTTTTTAAGTTTAGTTTTTCACCTAGTGCTCTTTATTCGCTGTTTAAATACAAAGAAAGTATTTTAATCTCAATAAGTAATTTTAACAAATTACCTATCACCTTACACTAAAAAATGATGGCTATAGACATTAATTTATATCGTTAATATAAATCAATCACAAACGCGCAATTGATTTGCGCTATAAATTTTAAATTAATTTAGCCTAAAAAAACGAGCAAAAAACCGAGAGGATTATTAAGTTAGCTATTGCATAGCCAGCACACCTTTCGCATTATTCACATATGCCCTTCTCTTCCTTTATCCATCAATAGTTTAAGGGTTTGCTGCTAATTTATTTGCATAAAATGACGGTGAATACGTGATGAAGGTTGTGGTGAAGAGAAAATAATGAAGAGCCCTTATTCTTCTTAGGTTAAAGTAATGACGTCTTATTCTATTCATCACGCACTTCATCACCCCTTCACCACTCTTGTTAAGATTTAGGATTCTTTATTAAGCGAAGTCGTTTAAAGTTCGCTATATTTACTAGCCGCTGCAAGCTGTAATTTCTCAAAATCTTCTCGATTTAACTTTAACAATTCAGTAGATAATTTTTTGATAAGCGCGCTCATCTGAATCGTGAGTTGATGACAATATTTTTCAACCGCTTGATTTTCTCTAATTTCATTAATTTCATTAGACCTATGATAGAGCCCAATTTGAATTAATTGATTAATAAGATTAGACAGGGAAACATTATTTTTGCTTGCAAGCGTTGCGAGGCACTGATGTAAATTGTCAGGTAGCGAAATCGTTAAGCGTGGCATGAAAAACTCCTAATTTATAGTTCTAATTCTTTGAATAGTTCTTTATTAATTTCTACTCTTTCTCTTTTAATTTCTTGCTCTTCTGTCTTCATTTTTGAATTCATTATTTTTGATAAATTATGCGATTCCATTTGAAGCTTTTTATCAATGGTTGATTGAAGTGATAGTTGATTTTGGTGATTAAATCGGTTTTCGTGTTGCACTAATTGGCTACTAGACGTTATATCAAGCGAGGCGGGCTAAAGAGATGCGTTTTTTTCAATCGCTTCAATCAATTTTTCTTTATTATCTGTAACCAAAATCATGCCATGAATGGCTCTTGAAATTTGGACATAGAAATTATTAAGTGTGGTCCCAAACCGATGAAAGGACTCCATTAAGCCAACACCAAACGGTGCATCTTTTCCTTGAACTTTGTAGTTAGTCAAAACATAGCTGTAATCGAGATGGTTTAAAGCAGGATGTGTTTTTTCAAGAGTTAAAGAGCGCCCTTCTTTCGTGACAAAATGAAGCGCGTCTTTATTGATTGCTACCAGTGTTGCGCACTGCCCGTTACGGATTTCATGTGCTTTAAAATTACGGGTCCACATGACTTTATCGCCCTCGAAAAGCTCTAACAATTTTGCTTCATACACTTCAATCAGCCTCTCAAAAGGTGCGGTATGCGTTTTATAGCTCGGTAGATTTTTCAAATTAAATTTAATTAACTTACCCTGTTTGTCTATTAGGGGTAATACATTCTCTTCTCGATGGCTTTTAGTGATTTCTCCCACCGTATAATAATGACCTGATGTAATTTTATGTCGTTTAAAATCTTGGTTAAAGCGGACCTTATCACCCTTTTGATGGTAGGCCACAAATCGCTGCTGTATGGGTTCAATTGTTTTTGCTTTAAGAGTTAAATGACAGAAAGGCTTGCTACTCAAGGTGCCCTCTTCTTTTAAGCCCTCCCGAAGCAACTTTATAATGGATTCACGATTGGCGTGCGTGGGTGCAAAAAGCAAGGTCTTCTCTCGAGTATCCGGTGTTAAAGAAAGCCAATGATTGGCAATCCAAGCCACGCGCTCTTCATGGGTTGATAGTGTCTTAACATCAAGCTTATCTAATGCGCTCTTCACCTCTCCCCTTGTTGCTGCCATACCGCCTCTTTAAGTACCTCATTTTTTTGTCGCACTATTTCATCCATGATAGTCGTCTCAATACCGTATTCTTGAGTTAGCCCAAAAAGGCGTCCTGCATTCACACTGGGTAGTTGTGCCTTATCCCCGACTAATACAAGTCTTGCACCGGTGCGTTCAATGTGTTTAATAAGTTCATGACCTTGCTGCGAGGACAACATGGAAGCTTCATCGACAATAAAAATTGTCTTTGCTAAAGAAGCGGCTCGTGCATTCTTTAATTCTTAATGCACCAAGGGAAAGACATCTGTTTGAATGCCTGCTTTCTCTTGCAACTCAAAAGCTGCTGAGCTTGCAACAGTAATACCCCGAAGCGCATAACCTCGTGCTTTAATCAATAAGCTCACTTCCGCAAGCATGGACGTCTTCGCAACTCCTGCATATCCTTGTATTGCTAGATAACGGTCTTTGCTGGTTAGCAAGCGTAGCCTGGGTGCAGGCCTGCAGGGCCGAAACCCGGGTTTCACTTTGTTTCACCCAGGCTACATTGCTAATATTAATTTGTATATTGCAAATTAAACTTAGTTATTGCACAAGACGACTACAAGAGTGAATGATATAAAAGCGTCCTAAAAACCTATAATTATATACATTAAGACTGGTTAAAAAGGATTAAACAGGTCTGACACAAATAAAAAAATATGGATATCATTTAATAAAGGGAAACTTAGCTATGCATTGCTTCACCAAGTCTATTCTGACTAAAAATGTGTTAAATAAAAACTATATATTGTTCAAGATTATTTACTCTTAATGCTAAATATTTTAATTCAGACTATTTTGATAACCTAAAGTAGAATTCTAATGTATTAATATATTAGGGATACAGCAGTGACAGTAGAAAAAATTAGAATGAAATTTAATAAGTCTGATTGCTAGCATAATCAGACATAAAAAAGAGCAATAAAATGGGATTTCACCTGATAAATTAAAATCCTTTAAATTATGATTATAGGACTATTAATAATCAAATGGTTTATAAATATATCTATTTTTCTAAAGAAATTAATAATATTATTAGTAGTACAATATTTAAAATTTAAGTTTTTAATTGCATTCATTAACTTAAAAGACATTAATCCATGAATTTGATTTTAATTTGATCGTTTTTTCATTTCTATATAATACCGAATTTTTTTACTGTTCTATTTATATACTTTGATTTTATTGCTAAGGAAAATTTAAATTCCATGCATAGCCATTTTCTTATCAAATATTAATAAGAAATGGATAAATTTAAGTATTTTAATGGATAAATAGATAATCACTTCAGGCAAAAAAATCATAAGGTGAATTTTACTGTGAAAAACCACTCAATATTTAGTTAATCCACAAATTTGTTACCATCCTATCCATCTAGAACGAAATTAACCACTTTAATTTATACGCGAGGAAGAAATGACTAATTTTTATTCTGAAATCAAAGAACTGTTAAACCAGCAGGTAAATCTTCTAAAGAAAGAGGATTTAATTAAGGAAGTAGCACAAATTGAAGAAGCACAAGGTAAAGATACGCTGACAATTGGTAAGTTACAAAGTTTCATTTTAAAACTTTATGAAATAGCCGAGCAGCAAGATTATCTTAATCGTAAAAATGCTATTACTCCTATTCAAAGAATCAATGAAATCCCCCAAATTTACCAAGCAATTAAATTATTAATAGATACGGCTGTTGATTTAAAAATTTCAGAATTAGAAAATATCACTAATCAAGAAGAGCTTAGTAAATGGATGGCGTTTCTGCCAAAAAGTTCATATGCCAATATAACCTCATTAGATGAACTAAAAAAACAATGAGAAATTATTTTCGTTTTTCATTGATTAGTGGCGAAGAACAGAATTTAGAACAGTTTGATTGGTGGTTAGACAAAACGCACTTTCACGCATATCCTAAAACTTTATTTAACCAAAAAAAAGAGACTTGTGATCGTTTTGATATTGACGCCATTCTATCTGGTAAACATTTTAGTGTACGCTCACTTAAACAAGCTATTATCCGTCAAAACTCTCAATTTCAACTCCAGCCTGGATTTATTTCTATTCGTACAGATGAAGCTGTACAATATGACCCACAAACAAATATAACAACTAAATTGCTTGACCCTCATTTCAAAAAATATGAAAAAAGAATAGGACATGTAGTTGAAATTGATGAGGAAGAAAAAAATAATTACCCCATCCGATTACTGTCAACAGGAATTACAAATTGCCATACAGTAGTCATTCATGATGATCGCAATCAGTTTTTGATGCTTCATGTTTCGCCTGCTGCTGTTAAGAAAATGAACGATAACCCCTTTTTTTCTAGCATACCTAAAAAAGCTTATCTTGATATACAGTCTCAATACAATGATCCAAATTTAGGAGTCCAAAAAAATTCAACTATCGATGTTGTGGTAGTAGATAATGGCGGGTACTTCAATAAAGCTAAATTTGTTCGGATGCTACCTGAAAATGTAATAATTAACTCTTTACAAATTATCAAGCCAGAGTTAGCACAACGACAATCATATAGCGTTTGTTTTTTACCAAATGAGAATAAACTAATTACTTCAGCTTATAATCATTTTATTGAATATGAAAATATTTTTAAGCCAATAGATAAAGCTATAACAATGGATCTAAGTGCCCAGGACCAAGACATGCAAATTGGCAATTATCTATAGATGGTAAAGTCGCTGTTCCTGCCGAACTGCATCTGTATGCGTAAGAATGACCGCTGATTAAAGTATAATGCTCTGGTGAAAATTGTCTGATATAAATTTTTGCATCAGAGCCGGATACGGTAGTTCGGCAAGTCTAGTTCTGAAGAGGGGTAGAGTGATTTATCCAATCTACTCCCCCAAACATCAGCTATTTTTGTTACTTAAAAAATCAAAAATAGAAGTTTACTACCGATTCAGTGTTTTCTAATTGAATGGGTGCATCTTCAATGTCTCTCTTATCCATCAGTTCTTTTAGTTGTTTGGATAGTTGACTATTTGCTAAAATTTTCTCCTCAGTTATTTCAAAATCCCAATCAGAATTCCTATAGATTTTAACTGCCATAAAGGAACCGTCATATAACTCAAAGACATTTCCCAGATATTTATCATTTCCATAGCATACACCTTGAGTCATGCGCTTTACTTTAGGTAATGACAATGGCTCATCTAATAGACCTTTGTTCAAACCAGCAAAAAACACTTTTCCAGAATTATCAAGTAGAACTTGAACATAAGGAGCGTGACCATGATAGGAATCAATATAATGAATACCAATATCACGAATGTCTGTATGAGGTAATGTTAAAAAATCAGCCGAAGTATGAGAGGAGCTAGTAAATTGATTGTCAAACTGGACATGAACTTTCCCTGTAGAATCTAAAAACATAGTAAAATCAGTTGTTGTATCCATTTTAGTTATTGCAGATAATTTATTATGCACCCTTGGTTTTTTTGGATAAAACATAGCATTACTATCGAAGGTACCACTGTAGTAAACCGTACCATCTTTACTTAGAAAAAAAGCCGCTGATGCCCAGTAGCAGATTTTGGTAATATTACACCCTTTTAAAGCTGTTATTTCCTGAGGTACTAAAACGTTGTTTTCATGGCCCAATCCTAATTGGCCATGTTTATTATCGCCAAAACTATATACGTTATTGTTTTCATCAATTAGAAATGCAGAGCGATGTCCAATGGTGAAATCTTTAATTGGAGGTAACCCTTCAATTTTTTGGGGTTTATTTAGATTTTCTTGATTACTCAGCCCAAACTGGCCTTCATTGTATCCAATAACGTAAACCGAACCATCTTCAGTCAAGGCGATTGAATGAAGATCCCAGCGAGCATTCGCCTGTTTCTTTACATTTGGTATATTTGAAAAATCATCTCTGATTTTAAGTGACACTGAATCAGCATTCTGAAAGTCTTTTTGTTTATAAATTATTTTGGCCATTGTAATTGCTCTGAAATTAACTTAGGCAATTATCTTAATCTGTTAATTAAAGTCAATAGCAAGTATAGCCTGGTGCAGGCCTGCAGGGTCGAAACCCGGGTTTCAATATGTTTCACCCAGGCTACATTTTCAACAGTAATTTGTATATTGCAAATTAAACTTAGTTATTGCAGAAGACAACTATAAGGGTGAATGATATAAAAATGTTCCAAAAACACATATTTATGTCCTCGTTAAAAGAAATAACGTCTTAATAGATAATTTAAAAAATTTTTCTGCTCAAGGCCCCATCATAATTAGTAAGGGAAGATAAGTCTTTGGATACTTTTTTTAAGCATGAACGAGAAATTTAGGCTTAAAGAAAAAAACTAAGTCTGAAAAAAGAGCTGAGAGAAAGCAAAAAGATAAAGCAGTGATTGAAATGCTTAAGAAAGAGTTGGCACAAAACAGATCAAGCCAAGATGAACAAAACAATTCAAACCTAAATGAGCAAACCAGTACAATTTTGCCTGATAAAACACCATAAGCGTAATTTAAATTTTTAAGCGAAATTAACTTATCGCAAGGCGGATTCAAATCGCTAACGCAACTAGCTTTTTTGGGCAACCCAAACGGTTGCTTCTCCACATTCTGGATCTCTTATTTTATGTATTAATATTTTAAAATTATTATTAATAAGGGTCTGTTTATATTCTTCGGTAGAAAGTGACGCATGATATAGCTCGTGTCCTCCATTATCACTCCAAACCTCACCAAATTCTGGTCCTGATGTAAAAATGAATAAACCATGTTGATTTACATAAGACGCTAGTAATTTTAATGTGCTGCGTTGATCTTCGTGGGATAGGTGAAAAAAACTATGCCAAGCAATTACTGCATGAAATTTTTCTTTCAAATTCAAGGTACGCATATCGGCTATAAGCCATTTTTCCTTTGGAAATCGTTGTCTACACCGATCAATCATTTTTTTACTGGCATCTATCCCAGTCACAATATAACCTGCATTAATTAAAAACTTTGCTATAGGCTCTCCCGTACCACAACCAACATCTAATATTTTACTTTTAAGCGGTAGATATTTTTGAATAAAATTTAAATAAAATTTCTCCATTTTCAGATCTTTAGTGCGAGCATCATCAAACCAATCAATAATTTCATCATAGACCTGATAAACATTATCTTTATTTTTCTCTGTCATTTAAATTCCAGCTGCAAACCGTTCATTAGGTGTGGTATACCCTAAAGTTTTTCGTGGTCTGTTATTAAATTTATCCATTATCTTAGCAAATTGGTCTCTATTATTAATAACAGCTGGGCGCTCGTCAATAAATCGAGGATTTTTAATCAAGACCCCTACTTAAAAACGCTACATACCAGCCTAAATCATTTAACACATCAGGTAGAAGTAAACTCAATACAATTTAATTTAAGAAATTATTAACTATAACTTTTTGTATACCGTTTGTGACCGGCTCCAGATTGACTCCAGTCTTTTTCATCAGCATAATTTGGATCAAGAGTGTATTTTTGTTGCCAATTGGATTTAACTACTGATTTTTGTGAGAGTAACTTTTGAAAGAAATAATTAGAGGACTGATTTGCTGTTTTTTCAAGCTTAGATTCTTCAGATATATATTTTTTAAACTTATTCTTAAACGCGTTTATTCTATTCTCTAAGTAATCTAAAATTTCTTTTTTCCTATCCTGAGCCATCCAATCCTCTGGTATTTTTCCTAGTAACAATTCTAGGTCATTTCGACTAATGTTTTGTAGTTTGTTTAAAGCTTGAATTCTTTGATCTTTGGTAATGCTATCAAATAAATGCTTATAGTGCTGGTTATATTTTGTTATATTTTCTACTAAGAATATTTTTAAATACGTATGATTTAAATTATCATCATCTGATAATGTTGAAATTCCTTCTGGGAATTGATCTATTTGGTCACTTATTCTAAAAAACTCTTTATAGAAGTTAACCTTATTTTGGTTTAATACATGAGTGCCACCATCAAGTTTTGTGAGAAGGAATTTTTTATCTTTGTCCTTTTTGCCGATATTGTCAAAAATCCAACCACTCGCGTCGATATCAGATAATACAGCTGAGGCAAGTTCAAATTCCGCAAGACCTGTTAAGGAACTTGGCAAACACGGCGTTTCCTCAAAGTTTTCTTTTAGGCGTAAACTAGTCCAATTTTTCATTAACTTACTTATTAGCACGTAACCTTGTTCATTCTCACCTAGATAGGTTTTGGGGGTAGGTATTCCCATTAATCGATAAAATCCAAGGATAATAAACTCACCAATAACTTTATCTTTTGACAAACAAATTTGTTCATTGGCCTCTGCTTTTCCAAGCCAATATAATTCTTCTACTCTTTTGTAAGTAGATTTGATGAAAAAAAATTTCATGGCTATGTAACCTTTTAGGAAATTGATTAAGATTAATGGTGGGAGACATTTATATTTAATGCCCAGTGTCATGGGTGTACAATATATCAACACAAATTGGTATAGTAAACTCAAAGTTATTAGCCTTCTGGATAACATTAATAGAAAGTAAGCACCTTTTCCGAAATCCCTTTTACTTGTTTATTAAAAAGAATTAATGACACTATATAAGTATTAATAATGCTAAGTATTGGCCATGAATAAAATTGAAAAAATTTTAAAAGAATTAAAGCAACGTGAACCAATCTTTCACCATCCAGATAAATTTGGGAAAACTAGAGAAGACCTCGAATTAATGACAGTTGATGACTTTTGGGAAGTTGGTGCTTCAGGCGCAATATACGATAGAGAATTTGTAATAAAAACGCTACTTGAAAGATATGCTGATCCCAACTACAAAGACAATTGGCAAACATGTAACTTTAAATGCCGAGAAATTTCGCAAGATAATTATTTATTGACTTATACTTTAGTTCAGGATCAAACAAGAATAACCCGTCGCTCTACACTATGGCGAAAAGAAAATAATAGATGGCTCATTGTTTATCACCAAGGGACGATAGTTTCTTCTGATGCATAGTTTTATTCAGCTTTCTCCCAAAACACATGTTCTTTTCCAAAACGAGAAATATCAAACAGTTTCTTCATCACTTCTGTAAAAATCTGTAAACTATAAATTATTGTAAGAAAGAAGTTATGAAAAAATCCAAAGTTCAAAATTTTATAAATGGATATGCAGATGCTGTACTGAAAACAGATATAGAAAATATTGCATCACATTTCCATAATCAATTTGTATTGTCTACGCAAAAAGATTCTTGGTATATTGAAAATGATTATAAATTCCAAATTAATTTGGCAAAGTCCTTTGAAGGCTATAAAAAATTAGGGGCGGATGTCTGTAAATTAATAAGATTTGAATTAGTTACTTTTAATTCAAATCATTGCTTAGCAAATCTTAAATGGAGTCTTATAGATTGTTATACAAATCCTTTAGTGGACTTTGATATTTCCTATTTTATAAAAGAAATGGATGGCCATTTAAAGTTTGTCTTTGTTATTGATCATAATGAAATAGAACGCATAACAACATTTCAGAGAAATCAAAGATAGCAAAAATTTTATTTTAGTAAAAAATCTTTATCCTATTACTAAACTTAATCAAGCTTGGTTGTAGCACGCCGGAGCAAGACCTAAATTCTACTTAGCTTCAATAAGGCTAAATTTCTAATGTATATTTCAAATTAAACTTAATTAAGATAAAGAATAAGTATTAAAAATTGTCCTAAAAACCAATAATTATAAAATATTAGACCTTATAAACCGCGAGAATTAATTATACAAGTACAGATATCGGAGCAAAATTTAAATAACTAAAATGACAAAAAGATCTTAATATGGCTACTTAGAACAGCCACTTAGAATATGGCTGCTCTAAGTAATAGAAATTAATTTAGTATTTAGTTTCTACCAGCCATAACTCCACCGTCAACGTTAAGGATCTCTCCCGTTATCCAACTTGATTTGTCTGATAAAAGAAACTCAATAGCATTGGCAACATCAGACACTTTGCCTATTCGGCCAAGGGGATGAAAGCTATTAAAATTTTGTAATGACGCTTCTATTTGCTCTTCTTCAATAAAGCTCTTATAGATAGATGTTAATACTATTGCTGGGGCTACAGCATTTACTCTTATATTGTAATCTGCCAGTTCCATAGCTAAATGTTGAGTTAATGAATGAAGGCCTGATTTCTGCATTGAATAAGCTGAGGAAGGTGTATCCTTTATAGCTTGATTTGCCCACATAGAACCAACGTTAACTATTGCACCTCCTCCATTTTTTTTCATATTTTTTGCTACAGCCTGAGTAATAAAGAAAAAAGCTCTATTGAAACTTAACTGAAGATCATAATCTTCCTCATTATGTTCCATAAAGCTTATAGGCCTAAAATAACCCGCAGCATTGATAAGATATTTTATCCTGCGTAGTTCCTTGTTAATCTTATCTATAAGCAGCGTAATTTGCTGTTTGTCATAGAGATCAATAAGCAAGAATTCTACTTTTGAACCTTTATTTTCAAGTTCATTAATAATGCTCTTAAGTTTTTTTTCATCTCTGCCAATTAGTAACAAATCCATACCTTCTTTTACAATTATTCTGGCTGTTTCAAGCCCTATTCCACTTGTACCACCGACAATAATTGCTAAATCACTAGCTAACATATATTTACCTTAAATTAAAATTTAATCTCAGATAGTATGCGTGCGATATAATTTAAAAAAAGTAAGTACCTTTTGGTACTATAAGAACTTTATGGTGCTATTTATTGAAATATTATGAAAAAAAAGATGATTCAAAAAATTCCTCCTCTTAAAGCTGCTACTATGGTTGAAACTATTTTCGGTTGTAAATGGTCACTTACGGTATATTCTCTATTAAGAGAGGGAATTAAAAGACCCGGTGAAATGGTACGAAGTGTCGATGGTCTCTCAACCAAAGTCTTAAACCAATGCTTAAGAAAAAATGTGGAGTTTGGTCTTTTAAAAAAGATAGTTTTTAATGAAACACCGCCCAGGGTTGAGTATATAGTTACCCCCTTAGGAGAAAATTTTTTGAAAATTTTAGATAACATTGAAGAATTAAATAAACAACTCACGCTTGATATTTAGTAGAATTTTTACTAGTGACTCAAAACCTATGATATTTACTACACGCAAAATTTTAGTTTGATGAATTTTATTATCAAACTATCCTGGCTTGAAAGTACACTTATTTAGGTGCGTTATTTAAAATAAAACGAGTTAGTTGTGATTACCGAAGTTCTAATAACAAAGCAGGCGCTTAAAGATTTAAAACATACACCTAAACATTTACAAGAAAAATTTCGAGCATGGCTAGTAGCGATTTACGGAAATAAAAAGAGCCCTGCCAATATGTTCAACATGCATCAACTCAATATTGCTTTTAATGCGATTGACCTCAGACCTATAAATTTGCCACCAGCTGGGATTAAAAGGAACTAAGTGACTTTTTCATCTATGTTACCTAAATTGTTCATTTTTGTTTTGTTCACCTATTAAGTAATTTATTTAAGCATTGCCTTAGAAATAAAAACACTGATTATATAGAAGCTATTATCTACTTCCATTAACTTTGCTTTCGCTGCTTGAAAGGTAGTTTTTGTTGTTAAAACATCATCAAAAATAACAATTCTGGCTAACATACATAATTTTTAATAACAACTGTTTTTTAATTATATATTTGATAAGTTTACTACTCAGATTTATTAGCTAGCTTGGGGACACCGCTTCAATTTGTAAATGTAATTGCTAGCTTTCAATAAATCGCGCTGATATCAATTAAAATTTTATAATTAATATCTCTTTGATACCTTAATCAATTAATGTGGTTTAAATAAATATCAGGATATTTATCGCTAACTATACCTTCTCTATTTATGCAAACAAAGTTTGACAGCGTCTTGTGATTATCTAAAGTTTAATTCTTTCCTTATGGCGCAATTTTTTTAAATTGTGCAAGCGTACAATAATCGTTTTCACAGCCTGGAACGCTAACTAATTTATCATTGTAACTAACTCTTACATAATACTTATCTTTATTCTGAAAAAGAGAAAAATTAAGATTAGCAGCATAAGGTGGAATATCATTTAAGGGAACACCTAAGGTAGTCATAACACTCATAATTGAGCTATCGTGAGCAGAATACAAAACGTATTTTAGGGGCGATTTAGTTTGAATAGTTTGATAAAAATAATTGTTAGCTGTTTTAATAAATTCATGCCCAGTCGGATAAGTGACTTCTTTTAATTTAAAATAATTAATGAGTGCCCATTTTGATAATGAGATAATTTCTTTAGCATCTGTATTATTTATTCCTGGAGGTAGAGGAATATGGTGTAGCTGTCGAATATAAAGATTATCCCCTAACGACGCTAGTTGTTTAAAATTATTAAGTTTAATCCCCGTTTGTTTACTCCAATTGGTCAGCTTATCTTTAATCTTATAAGTTTTTAATATCCAACTTTTTTGTGTTATATAAAAAAGCTTTCCTAAAGAAAAAATATTTTTGCTTGGTTTTACCATAAGCAAGTTATCTTGACTTGCCGGAATAATTTCAGGTGTTATCTTTTGGTTTAATAAAGTTCTTTTATTAGACGGATATAATCCAAAAAGGCATGAGTCAGCACTCATTATTGCCCGTTTAATATGGGTAGAGCGAATATAAATACTAGCTGGATTATACTGATCTGGTAGCAGATGTAATTGGTCTACATATTTTTGGCGTAATTTTTTACCTAATTGAATTTCTTGATTTATTCCTGTTTTAGTTAATTCTCCTAACCCTTCTTGCCATTGGTGAGGATAATTTGGGATTTCAGTAATAGGCGTTCGATCACCATGACGAATTAAATCTATTGAAAATAGGATCTTTTCCTCTGAAAAAGCATAGGTGCAAGGTAAGGTTAAATAAATTAGTAAGATAGATAAAATTTTATTTTTCATTAAGAGTCTACTTTAAAAAACAATCTAAATTATAAATGAAAGTTTTGACCAAATTTAAAACTTTATGTCTTTATAACATATAATAAAGCACTATATTTTATCATATATGAAAATAAAAATACGCAATTAAATTAAAACTATTCTCGAATGAACTAGAAAAATTCGGTATCATCTTTAAACTAGCATAGGTCGTGCCCCTGGCCTGACGATAGAAAGTTGGGCCAAAGCCCAATCTACACTTGCTGCGTTTGCTAATTTAAACAGTAACTTATTTACCTCCTTTACCTATTTTATTTAATAAGACATAAGACATGTATAAATTCCTTGATTTTTTTAAAGACAAACATAACCGAATTGTATTATTTCAGTTCCCTAATTGGCCGCTGATCTTTTGGTTTATATTCGCGCTATTGGATTTCCTTTGGAGTAGTAATCAACCAAGAATTCATTATTTTTTACATATGCTAAGTTTTGGTTTTATCTTTACATGGGCATGGCTAGAGATAACAAGTGGTGTGAATTATTTTCGCCGCACACTTGGTTTGTTAGTGTTGATTATCGCAGTTTGCTTTTAATTTTATGCTAAGAGAAATTTCCTTATATAACTTAAGCCCAGCTACGCTGGCTTTAAGAAAAGGAAAATAAGGAAAGCAAAACTAACAACGATCACTGCAATCTTCGGATTGAATTTAACCGCTATGATAACCTTGCATTTTTATTTCTGTTTGCTCAGGTTTATATCTTTCGCTTAAAGCCTTTTTATATGAATCAGTGAAATTTTGTTTTACATCCTTATTCAATTGAACAAGTTCTTGGCGTAACTCTGGTGAAATATTTTTTAAAAGAAGCGTGGAAATGAGAGAATGAATAGATTGCAATTTATCATGATCAGTTAATTCAGATTCCATAATACTTATGAATTGCTTACTAAATTGGCGTAAAGCTAAATCCAAATTAAGGCGCATCTTTTGTGTTTGATTATCAGAGAATCCCATATAAATATGTACTCTTTTGTCATATTCTCTTTCCAGAGCCAGGTCCAGACTTGCATTTATCCTTACAAAAATATCAGTAGATTCTTTTTGAATCTCAAGCTTTTTTTTCAATTCATCTAGTTTATCGTAAGCATTATCATGAAAGTTTAAATAATAAGAATTACTCCTTTCATTACCTTTACTGAGATAAACAGACGCATTGTAGAGAGAAAGATGGCCTATGGGATAATCCGCAAGTAATGATGCCAATTCAATAAAAGCAAATGCCGATTTTTTTGATGCTGCTTGAACAAACAAATTAAATGCTGATTCTACATCACCTTGTTGTAAAAGATGCTTGCCTAATTCCAACATGGCAGGAATATATTCCAAGTTAACTGCCATTTGCATATTCTCTAAATAGGTTTTTTCGTCATACTTCGCAAGTTTATTGACCATACCCGTTACAAAGTGGCGCACGCCTTTGTCATAAAAATTACCTGAATAGGTATCCATTTCTTTTTTGGATGTCTCAATCATTTCAGGGGTAATTTTAAAAAAAGAGTTAGCAAATTTTTCAGGAGCATACATTACACTTGCTTCAAGCATATCTAAATAAATAGCCCCGCTCTCTTGATAAAATTCTTGGAAATACTTATTTTTAGCCTCGGAACTTTCACATATTGCATGAAACTTATCTAATAACTCTTTTCGTCGTTGTTCACAATTTAACTTTTCATTCTCGCTCATCTTGCCGTTTTTAAGAGCATTGTCATATGCCCACATATAACATAATAACACCAGTTCAGGATTGGTTCTGGCCATACCTGGATGAATTAGAGACTCAAAAACAGTAGATTTTTTTGCATTAAAGGGAAAACTATCATAAAATTCATATAAAAAATTATCTTCATAGGAATAGGGGCTAACATGAATGCTTCCTGAGATATCTATTAGAGAAGCATAGTCATTTCTGTTTATATCTAACTTGGCTATTTCAAAAAAAGATTCATCAATTATTTTTGTCAATAACTCATCATTTTCATCTAATAGCTTTATAGCTATATCTATATTGGCTCCATGCTCGATAAGCAGTTGGATAATTTCTGGTTGATTAGTTTTAAGAGCAAGCGCCAGCGGGGACAGTTCACTAACAAAACTATCTGGATTAGCGCCGTAATCAAGTAATATTTTAACTAGATTTGAATTCCTATTTCCAATAGCAATGGTGAGTGGATTATGTGACCCCATTTTTTTATTTGGGTTTGCTCCTTTAAATAAAAATTCTTCTACGATGTCTACTTTATTATGTTGAATAGCCAGTTCAAATGGCGTACTTCCGGCGGAATTTAACCTGTTGTAGTTTGCACCAGAATTTAATAAAGACTGAACTACTTGTAAGTCTCTATTTATAACAGCATCGGATAACTTATCACTTAACTCTCTCTCTTTTTCATCGAATAAATTTTGTTTTTGCTTCGCTTTATCTTTTTTTATATACATCCCTCTTAAAAATTTTTTAACAGATTCTCTGTGTAAATTGTATGCTCGTATCAAAGGCTTGAAACGCTCTTTGGGCTCTGTTATGTGATCTACATTCGTGATACAGGGTGCAAGTTTAATTGATTGATGTAGTGCTAAAGTAGATGAAGCACCATACACATAAACAGAAGACATAGAGCAATCACCTACCGTCACCACGTGACTTCCACCTGGTAACCTTCTGACGGGACTATCGACATAATCCATTGTCATTGAAAATGTCGTGGCGTTTAACCTATTTTTAGCACTTTCCCCTTTGGGATCGAATTCAAAATATTTCTGGGGAATTTTGTATTTAATAGCCGCAAGCTGTTTTGCCCATTTTATTATTTTTTGACGCTTAGTTAATTCATTATCAATATTATAGATT
Source organism: Legionella busanensis (assembly GCF_900461525.1). Taxonomy (NCBI): domain Bacteria; kingdom Pseudomonadati; phylum Pseudomonadota; class Gammaproteobacteria; order Legionellales; family Legionellaceae; genus Legionella; species Legionella busanensis. Next base: position 2,763,033 of record NZ_UGOD01000001.1, read on the forward strand.
GACTCTGGAATTTCACTGGCTACAAAAAATCGAGGAATTTTATCGACATCGTCTGATTCATATAAATCACTATTCGAATCAACAACTGAATCAGGAATCAAGCGAGTATTGCCAAATTCCCACCCCATCTCACCTAAATGTTTAATTGAATCGACAGTGATTGTTTCAAGTGAAAACTGTTTATCTTCAAAAAAATCACCATAGGTTGCATACTTGCCATTCTCAATGTCTTTTAAATCTTTTAATTTTAGTCTAACTGCGCAATGAAATGGGGAAGGTTGAATTGCAAATAGATTATATGTAAAAGGCTTAATCGTGCTTTCCTTATTTTCATTATACGTTTGGATTGCTGCATTAACGAGCTTGGTTGTTTCCCGTTGACTACCCTCACAAATGACTAAGGTATCAAATTGAATAAAAGGATCTTCGGCTTTTTGACTAAATTCTTTTGGGCTCTCTAAATTGAACGTAACGGGTTTTATATCAACTTTTTGATTATATTCTGTTGTGTGTACAATATTTTTTTGAATATCAATTTCATCAATTTTAGTATTAGGCCGCCATACTATTTTAATATTATCCGGTAACTGTAATTGGGTAAGCTGTTCTAAAAAAGCCGCTTGTAAATCTTTAATCGAAAAATTTTTATATACATGCTGGCTAAGAATTTCTGGTTGCCTCGCCAGCTTATCAATAAATCTTTTTCTTTTGGAACTTTGATCTAGTTTATTTTCAGGATCAAATACTTGCCTACAAAAATCGTCCCATCTTACATCGCTATCCAAACCAGATGCTTTATCTGCTGCAAAAACGATTAATTTTTGTCTACGAGTCAAATATTCTTTTTCTAAACCGCGGACATCAATGATGTCAATATAAAATTCTTTGTGAGGATTTTTTTTAGCTTCTTCTACTAAATTGATTAACGTTGTAAGTCCCGCGGGGCCACTACCAACAATGCAGACTCTCTCTAAAGCCATACACTAATCACTCTTACAATATTATATATTGAGTATAATGTATGTTAGCTATTTTATTATTTTGGTTCTAAATTATTGATCATCTGACAAGCAGCATAATTGATTTTATTAAGTAATTTCTTCATGTGTAGACCAGGAAAACCTAACAGCGTAGGTTAGACCTCCGGCCCAACGTTTCAGTATTAGAAAGAAAGTCGAGCCAAGGCCCAACCTACAATTCTACGGTTGCTTTAATTATTTTATTAACTTAAGGCAGAGATTTGCTGCAAACTTAAATATAATCCTGTATAATATGTGACTATTTTTTTAATCTATTTTATTTAACATTATAAGAGTGCTATGGCTGATTTAAACCTTTATAGAAACATCGGTATTTTCGCTCACGTAGATGCAGGTAAAACCACCACTACTGAACGGATTCTCAAACTTACTGGTAAAATTCATAAGATGGGTGAGGTTCACGAAGGTGAATCAACAACCGACTTTATGGAACAAGAAGCAGAACGTGGTATTACTATTCAGTCAGCAGCAGTAAGCTGTTTCTGGAAAGGTACTCGTTTCAACGTCATTGATACCCCAGGACACGTCGACTTCACCGTAGAAGTATATCGTTCACTAAAAGTACTCGATGGCGGCATCGGTGTATTTTGTGGTTCTGGCGGTGTTGAGCCCCAATCAGAAACTAACTGGCGCTATGCGAACAATTCAAAAGTTTCTCGTTTGATTTTTGTAAACAAACTCGACCGTGTTGGCGCAGACTTTTTAAGAGTTACAGAACAAATTAAAAAAATATTAGGCGCAAATCCATTAATTATGACGTTGCCCATTGGTATTGAAGATAACTTTGTCGGCGTTGTCGATTTATTAAGTCGTAAAGCTTACGTTTGGGATGAAACTGGCCAGCCTGAAAATTATGTTGTTAAAGATGTGCCAGCTGATATGGTTGATGACGTTGAAATGTACCGTAGTCAACTTATTGAAACAGCTCTTGAAATGGATGATGAGCTGCTCATGGCTTACTTAGAAGGCGAAGAACCTTCTATCGAAGACATTAAGCGTTGTATCCGCAAAGGTACACTTGAATTAGCTTTCTTCCCAACTTATTGCGGTTCAGCCTTTAAAAACAAAGGAATGCAACTACTATTAGACGCAGTGGTTGACTACTTACCTGCGCCCCATGAAGTGAATCCACAACCTTTGACAAATGCTGAAGGTGAACCAAACGGCCAATTTGCTATTGTTTCTCCTGATGAGCCATTCCGTGCCTTAGCATTTAAGATTATGGATGACCGTTTTGGTGCTCTGACGTTCGTACGTATCTACTCAGGTAAACTAAATAAGGGTGATACCATTCTTAATTCTTTTACTGGTAAAACTGAACGTGTCGGTCGTATGGTTGAAATGCAAGCGAACGAGCGTAATGAATTGCAAAGTGCTGAAGCAGGCGACATTATCGCTATCGTAGGTATGAAAAACGTAAGAACTGGTCATACGCTTTGTGATCCTGATCACGAATGTACACTTGAGGCGATGGTTTTCCCTGAACCAGTTATCTCTATTGCTGTTGCGCCTAAAGATAAAAGCTCAACTGAAAAAATGGGTATCGCTATTGGTAAAATGGTTGCAGAAGATCCAACGTTTAGAGTTGAAACCGATCCAGACTCAGGTGAAACAATTCTTCGTGGTATGGGTGAATTACATCTTGATATTAAAGTTGACATCTTAAAGCGTACTTACGATGTTGAATTAATCGTTGGTCAACCACAGGTCGCTTATCGAGAAACGATAACTAGAGAAGTTCAAGACAGTTATACGCATAAGAAACAATCAGGTGGTTCTGGTCAGTACGGTAAAATTGACTATACGATTTCACCAGGTGAGCCAAACAGTGGATTTACTTTCACATCAACTGTTGTAGGTGGTAACGTTCCTAAAGAATTCTTCCCAGCAATCGAGAAAGGTTTTCGTTCGATGATGGATAGCGGAACTTTGGCAGGTTTCCCTGTATTAGATGTGGCAATTAACCTCACTGACGGTGGTTACCACCCTGTTGACTCTTCGGCAATTGCCTTTGAAATAGCTGCAAAAGGTGCTTTTCGTCAATCTATACCAAAAGCTGCCCCACAATTACTTGAACCTATCATGAAGGTGGATGTTTACAGTACAGAAGAAGATGTAGGTAACGTAATTGGGGATCTAAACCGTCGTCGCGGTATGATCTCTGCTCAAGAACCTAGTGCAGCTGGCGTTCGTATTAAAGCTGATGTCCCTCTTTCAGAAATGTTTGGTTATATTAGTACTTTACGTACACTTACCTCTGGTCGTGGTCAATTCTCAATGGAATTCTCCCATTATGCGCCATGCCCAACCAATGTAGCTGAAGCAGTCATTGCTAAAGAGAAAGAAAAGAAAGCTGCAGCCAAGTAAATTAATTATCAAATATTCAAAGCTCTGTCAGTTTGTTCTGATAGAGCTTTTATTTCTAATTAAATTCACTGCGCCTTATGTATTTATATTTTATGTAATTACCAAACTTGGCACTTTTTGTTCAATTACTCTAGCTCGTGGATAATCATTAACTTTCCAAATGCCGCTAAAATTTTTATTATCCTTAGCACTATATATTCGATCAGGTTTTCCTGAATCACCACCATTATGCTGTTCATAAGCATGATATAAATGAAGGGTTTGAGTAAAGCCATTTTTGTCTATCATAGAAAATCTTTTAGTTTTGGTTCTATCTATACCTTTTTGTAAATCTGCAAACCGATAGCCATGGTATTCACTACAATAGGCATCAAGAACGATAAGACCAGATTGGTCAGGTGGATTCCATAATACGATAGCATGATCATGTGCAGCATTAAGCTCACTTAAAACGCCCTTAGAATCAACTTTAGCACGTTGTACTTGTACATAGCTCTATTTAACATCGAAATCAACATGTTTTAATGCGATAGCAAATAGTAGATTAGTTGCCCGACAATCCGCAGTTTTTGCTAAGAGATATTCACTAATAGGTGCTGCCTTGTCTTCTATTGCCCAGAAAAAGGTACAATGTTGTTGACTTAATGCGTATTCCCTATTGATCATTTCTCTAGTTGGATTGCTATAATCGCGGCCCATCACATTTTTATCCGTTGGAAATAAATTTAGCGTTTGTGATACTAGTAATTGGATTTTACTAATAACTGTGAGGTCAGAATGATATTCTTCTCGCAGTGCTTTACATGTATCTAAAAAAATTTTCATTATTGGCGCATCACTGTCTATTCGACAAATTGGAAATCCAGTTTGACCGATAGGAACATATTTTGTACTGCCTTCAATAATCGTATTATGAATGGGAGAAACGGCGCCCTCCCATACATTGCTTGCTTTTAAAGATTGTTGACTATATTCAATCATTGTCTTTGGTAATGTCATACCTTTACCTGAATTTTACTATAACCTCAATAGTCATTTAGTATATTAAATAAACATTAAGGATATATTAAGGACAAAAATTGGGTATGATTACTTTGAACCTAAACGTCTATTTTTACTAAAAAGACGTACTGGTATTCATTGAGAAAGAAATACTAAATGATTTAATTTAAACATGTGTAATAGGCTTAACAGGTCAAAATCATAAAAATTTTAACTAATTAATTGAAGAAAATAATTAAAGTGCTGATACTCACTACAATATGATTGTAATTTTTTTTCACCGGTAGCGTTTACTAAACATTTCACATTTGGGATAAAATCGAACAAGGTAGTTATAATGAGATGGTCTGGCGTTTGTTTTTCAATCAATTGTTCAACCTGAATGTCAATTAAACGAATCAATTCTTTGTCATCATCAGAAAGTGGGATTTGCATGATTATTTTTACTTTACCATTTTAATATGTTGTATGGCCAATTCTTCATAAATAAGCTTATGAACTAATCTTGGATATTCCCAGGGCTAGTAATAACCAGCCAATGATAAAGCAAGATCCACCGAAAGGTGTAACTATTCCAATTGATTTTACTTGGATTAAGCTTATTAAATACAAGCTCCCTGAAAAAAGCATGATACCAATAAAAAACAACCAACCTGCTATTTGCAAAATTCTTGTATTAAATTGCCAAAGAATCATTCCAATACACAACAAAGAGAAACTATGGATAAATTGATACAAAATACCCGTTTGGAAAATTTGCATTTGGTAATCGCTAAAGTGAGTCCTCAAAGCATGAGCTGCAAAAGCACCTAAAATTGTGGCAGTCATTGCTGAAAATGTACCTAATAACATAAAACATTTAAAAATTTTTGATTGAGAAGTAGAACGGAGCATTTATTATCCCTACATAATTTTTACTGTAAAATATCAACTGATTTATATAAAAAATAATTATATCAATAATTTGTATATATTATTCATCTTGCATGTCATTTGGTTGATTATCTTGAAAAAATATTATTTAAATTGCTTTAAAAATCTTAATAAATTTAAAGATATTAATGTATATTTACTGCCCAAAAAGCAATGTTGAATTGTGATTAATTTAATTGAGAGATGTATTGATGATAACAAAACTCGAGAAGATTTGGACTAATACAGAAGGAGATGAAATTAACAAATCGCATACTATTTTAAAAGAGTACTTTCATGAGCGTTGTCCTGGTAATAAGTTTTCATCTTTTCTCACCGTAAATCATTATAAAAGACAAGCTATTGCGTTACAGAATAGAAAATCCTACGATGGAAAGCAATTAGATAGTATGAAAAATTGCTAAAAGCTGCTGCAGCTATTTCCTATGGGCCAGCTTTTATACAACATGCGAATTTCATTATGGTTAAAACTGAACATGAAAACATAAATAAGAGTCTTTCAGATAATAACAATTTAAGACAGTTATATTGAGTGGTATATAATAAATGTGACTTTGTCGTTTAAATTTCTCAGATAGCCATAATTTTCATATTAACTACCCTATTCAGACCGCTCGAACTTCAGCAAGTCGCTGGACTGCGAATTCGTCGTCCCAACATACTGCAGCTTCCCATGCAGCTGATGCTTGTGCGGCAATATCATATCGGCTTTCGTCGAGACCAGCAGCGTTATAGGGTAACACTAGGTCTAGATCAGGAACGTCAACATGTGACTCGTCCCAGTCGATCAGTGCGACTCGATTTTCAGTGATAAGGATATTGCGTGGATTGGGGTCGCCGTGCACAACGCAAGTCTGCCGCCCGACGAGTCGCGCCCATGCTGCTCGGCAGCGCGCAACACCTTCAGGCGGCATTGCGCCAAGGTCAATTCTTGTCCCGGCCTCAGTGTACAGAAGGTCGATCGATGAGCACCAACCGGGTCGTTGTGGCCATCCTTGCGTTAATCGATGCAATTGACTAAGCGTGTGGGCTACACAGCGCCAGTCAGATTCCGTCTCGGGCGCTTTACCCTCCATATAGGTCATGACAACCAGACCATTTGCGAACAATCGTCCATCAGTCGTGGGGATTGGCACCGGTACAGCCATACCATTACGATCGAGGTATTGAAGAAGCTCCGTTTCCCACTTAAGATCAGCATCACTTCGAGTGCCGAAACGAGCAACTGCTAGGCACCCATGAAGACGCACACGCCATACGTCATTGGCAACTCCGCCAGAAAGTGGTTCGATACGAACCACATCTTCGCCCCACTGCTTGAGCACTTCCCATCCCGCTCGAACTGCTTCAGATTTTTGATTAACCATAGTCTTTATAAGAGGCTCCAATTGAATAATGGATAGAAAATTTTCATAAGACAAAGGTATATACTATTATATATTTAAAATCAAAAGCACTATAAAGTTTAGCTATTTACTTTCGAGCAAATTCTAAGGAGATTTATATGAAAACTGTACTTATTACTGGTGCCAATAAAGGACTGGGTTTGGAGTTTGCTCGTCAACTTAAAGAAAAAGGATATTATGTTATAGGATGTTGCCGTAATCCATCAGAAGCAAATGAACTAAAGCCGTTGGCTGATGAAGTAATTCAATTAGATGTAACCAGCGACCAAGATATAGCTTCTTTAAAACAAAATTTAAATAACAGACCTATTGATTTGCTTGTAAATAATGCAGGTACAAGTGGTGAGCAAGGTGTCACAATAGGTAATATCGATAGAGAAAACTTTCTTGCAGTGATCAATGTAAATTGTGTGAGTGTTGTGAAATTAAGTGATGCCTTGTTACCAAACATAGAGGCAAGTCAGGAAAAAAATATTTTAGTAATTAGCTCAGTTATGGGAAGCATTACTGAAAATAAGAGCGGTAAATCTTATGCTTATCGTACCAGTAAAGCAGCTGTTAATTGCGTCATGCGTAGTTTCGCTATAGATGTGCAAAATAAAGGTATACATGTCATGCTAATTCATCCAGGCTGGGTAAAAACAGCAATGGGTGGACCAAATGCGTCAATTGATGCAAAAACCAGTGTAGCAAAAATTCTTAAACAAGCAGAGCAAGAATTTGCTCATAGTCATGCAGACAAACTCCTTACCTATGAGGGAGATGTAATCGCTTGGTAACTAGCTCTTAAGCTGTTAGAGTTAGTTTTAGTGAAAAAGCATCATGTGTGCCTTTATTTATACCCGTTATAATATTTTGCGTTGTCTTGATATCAATATTTTGTTTTTTGAAAAAGGCATGACCATAACTGCAATCTAATGCAAGGTTTTTCATCAGCTGATACCCAATAGAAGAACCAACAACTAAACTATCACCGGTGCTTATTTGAAACTTTCCGTTAGAGGGTGATTGATTATAAGTGGTCGCCACCCTGACTGTCCATTTAGTTGAGACATTATAAATAGTTCCTAAAGTTAGAAGCCAACTGTTATGAAAGTTATAATTAATACGAGCTTTTGGATTAATAAAGATTTGCGAGCCTGATTGAGTGGCAAAATTATAAATATAAGCCTTTTTAAAAATGTCCCACTGCAGATATTGAATGGTTCCTATGAAACCTAATTTATCGTTTAGAAAATGACTAAGTGAAAATACATTTCTGGCTGGCGTCCAGTACTTAAAATGATAATTATTTGAAGAAATACTTGGTAAACTGGTAATTGTACTTGTACCACGTAAATGATAAGTAATAGCACTACGATAATTAAACCCCAAGGCTGTTTTTTTGCCGGGTTTAATTAAAATCCCCAAGTCCCTACCGACACTTCGTCCTGTACTATCGTTTAGACTACGGCTTTCAGGAATATTTAAGCGGGTTAAACCTGCTGAAAGAGGCTGTTGAATAAAATGTGCATAAGAGAAATTAAGGTTGCCTCCTATAGCAAGGTATTCATTTATTTTAATGCCAATTGCTGGTACTAAATCTAAATCATCAGTTTGATTACGAGCTTGAAAATAGCGAAGAATAGAATGACCATCTAAGTCACGATTAAAATCATTAGCAACAATAGCAATACCGGTAGCAAATTTTTTACTTACAGGGATGCTAACGTACATAGAGGGTAAATAAAAATTTGATTTCGTTGTGGTTTCCCCTGCTTCACTCATCCCAACAGGTAGTTTTTGTGCACTTCCTGTAAAATGAAACTGCGATCTTGCCAATGTGCCTAAAGCAATAAATTGCGGCTTAGGTATAATAGTTAAGGCAGCTGGGTTAAAATAAACAGCTGTAGCATCTTTAACGACAGCTGTGCCAAGTGTTTGCTCGATGAAAGAAGCATACAATGGCTTAGATAAGACTAAAAATCCTATAGTCACGTAATATATAAAACTAATTGGTCTTGCCATTAACGTCCAGGTAAATTAATTATTATTCTACTTTTAATACTCTTTCGACTAATTAAGGTTAAATGAAAAATGACTCATTGAACACCTCAATGGGACTACTTTATACAAATTTATAAAGCATCCTTTTAATTTTAATATAAAGCGCCTTCAACTCTACTTTATTTCAAAAGTTTGAGGTGAATGATATAAAAAGTGTCATAAACCATAGATATAAATTAATTATTACTTTTTTAAAACTGCTGCAAAAAATTCTCTTGGGTAAGAAATTCTATCTCTGCATCCCCTTTTTTAACATTATTGTCACGACTAAACATAGTGTGTGGATATGTAGAATAGCTGCTAGCTTTAGTGGTACTTTGATTTACAGTAGGTTGCCTTTTACTTCTGTTAAAGACATTAATTGGTTCTTTAGCCGAAGTAGCTTGGGTATCTATTTTATGCTTGCTTTCATTAATTATAGTTGTATTAGGATTTAAATCTTTAGAAGCTTGACTCTCACTCTCTATAATCTGACTAGGTTTATTTAGCTTTTGCAACTCGCAATTCAATCTATATGTTACATTACTTAAGTTTTTTATCTGTTTACACCAATCTGCTTTAGAAATATTTAACTTTGTATTTCTTGCGGTCATATCAGCCATATAAATAGCAGCTACTGTTGCTATAATCAAAACAGTAATTCCAACCCAAGGCATAACACTAAGGCCCGCCATTAATCCTAAACCTACTAACATCCCTACTAGACCTGCAGACCCGCCAGCGATGGTACCGAATGTACCCATAAAACTTTGAAATGTAGCTTCATTTATTTTTTTATTTTCTTCAGAAGAATAAGATTTTATATTGCTCTCATTAATTAAAAATTGATTAATATGTTTTCGTAATAACTGAGCAAATAGCTGAGGCTCTAATTGATTATATGCACTAAAAATTGTTGAAAAACTTAGATATTGTAAGAAGCGCGAAAATAATTTATTTTTATCCTTATCTAATTGTTCTAAGTCAATTACCTTTTCTTCTAGTAAACTGGTAAAAGCATTATCTGTATTTAATATTTTAAATTGCTGCATTGTAATTAGAAGCGCATTTAGATTAGCTAATAAAAGGTTTTCATACCTTTCTTTTTTTTCTTCTAACTCTTGCTGTTGTTTTTTCATGTTCTGATAGCTTTTATATGCTATTGGAATACTAATAAGTAAAAATGCACTACTACAAATACTACCTAATATGAATGCAGTTGTTCCACCAATTGCTAAATTAAAGACCGCACTTAAAATACCGAATATAGGCCATGCCCCGTTACCAGAGCCAATTCCTTCTAAAGCAGATTTAATTGTTGTCGTCATTTGATTTTTTGCCCCTCTTTACTATCTAAATAAACAATTCCCCTTCTTTTTTATTCTTTACAAAGCTGATTTTGATGTTACTAATGATACTTAATGAAAAAATTAACAATATTATTAAAAATTATTTTTCATCAAGATTTATGCCAAAAGTAAAAACATTAATCGACGATAACAAAGAAAGTCTGTGATTAAAAATCGAATGATTTAATAGCATCAATAGGAATGCTCTATTACACTGTGCTTATAATAAATATAATGAATAAATTAATTTAATTTTTAACAATAAAGATTCATATACATACTATCTAAAACTTTAAATCAAGCTGTATATTTCTTAGTTTTAAAAATTGTAAGTAATAACCTATGTCCTTTGATGATAAATTTTATCTTAACCAAGCTATTGAATTTGCAAAAAACAAAAATCAAATATGGACTTTTTCTAGTCTAATGGTTGATGAAAATGGCATGATTCTCTGTCGAGCGGCAGATTGCGCACATATTCACCCTTGTTTCATGCTGAAGCCTTAGCTATTCATGTATTAATTATGGAAAAGGGACAAAGTCAACTTGGAAAATTAAGGCTTTACACAACAGCAGAACGTGATATTTTATCACAAAGTGTTATTTATTGGGCTAATATCGTTCATGATTTAAAAATTGAATATGTTTATTTAGGAAGTAAACTTAGTACCATTCAAACTATCTGGCCTTTTGGTATCGATATTTCTGCCCAGGAAATCATTAACCGCTCGACTCGTTCCACCCAACTTATTGGCCCAGTTTATGAAAATAAAACAGATCAATTATTTTCACAAGCAAAAGAATATCAAGATAAGCTTAAAAAAATCATCCTGCTCAAGGTATTTTGTCTAAAGAAATGAGTGATTTTTATGAGTTAAATTTATAAAAATTTAGGAATATTTTCTGTTAAATTTAATCAAAAATGACTATTTATTTAGCCATATTAAGAGCAGATAAAATAGAGATATTATACTAGCAAATGAAACCTTGATTACGCTATGCTACATCAAGGCTACCTGGGTTTATTATTTTGGTTTATAAACTGATTACTTAAGTTACACCATAAAAGAGTTATCTCGATCGTAATTCATAGCATATCCATTATCAACTGCGTAATTAATAACTTCCTTTCTCAAAGCCGGTAATTGATACATAAAATCGATATCGCTATTAACATAACTACCAAAAAACATGACTGTTTTGATTACTGCTTGCATAGCCATAGATTCTTTTTCAATACTTGGATGAAAGTTATCAATAAGTAGAAGCATGTCAGAAAACGTATTGGCTTCTCTAATTGCCTTAATAAACTCTTGGCTACGGCTAGAAGCTCCTGATAATGCATCTTTTTGCATAGTTTTAAAAGTTTCTGACTTATTACAAAACATTTTAATTGCAATTTTTTCAGAAACTGCGGCAAACCCTTCTGTAACAGCGTCAAAAAAACCGCCTTTTCGCTTAGATCGCATTCTTAACTCCTTGAATTGTCATTTATAAAACCTTGGTGAATTTATAATAGGCTTATGTGCATTACAATATTCACTTTGTCTTCTTTATAAAATTGTTAATAATTCATCATATTGATGAATGGCCTATTATCTAAGTATGATTAACGCTATCAAATCGTGTGTATGTTGAAATGACAAATCATTTAGCTATTATCCAGTGGGCAGAAGATTATTTAATTTCTAACGGTTATTTTTTGATAGCAAAACCTGAAATAATCCAAGAAACACCTTGGTCTAATGTTATTTGCCTGCTTACATCGCATGGTAAGGTATATTTAAAACAACCAGCGCCATTACTAGCTAATGAGGCTAACATTATTGAACTTTTAGCCTATGAATGTAGGGCAAGTGTACCTCACATTATTGCTAAGAATTCTAATTTACATTGCTTCCTCATGAACGATACTGGGCTAACCTTGCGTAACCATATAAACAAAGAAAATAAAACGGAATTATTATGTAAAGCCATTAAGCACTTCACTGCTTTTCAGCGCTCTACTGAAAACAAGATTGAACTACTTTTCAATCTTAAGCTTCCCGATTGGCGCTTAAAGCAACTACCTAACTTATATGAAAAAATAATCAATGATAAAGAATTTTTAAAAGCTGATAGTATGGAAGAGAAGGAGTTAGATAAATTAAATTATTTAGGTCCGCTTATAACAGAACAGGTACATGAATTATCACAATATGGTATCTATGAAACGTTAGTTCAGCCTGATTTCAATACAAATAATATTTTAATTAATCCTAACACCCAGCAATTTACAATAATTGATTTAGGCGAGTTGGCTATCTCACATCCATTTTTTTCGCTACATAATTTTTTACATCAAGCCACCTTGCATCATCATGTAAAGGAACACGATCATGTATGGAATAAAATGTTAGAAGCTTGTATTGCAAATTGGCTAGATTTGTGGCCAAAAGCCAAATTATTGCAGGGATATAAACTATCGAGAATATTATGGCCAATATACTTTGCTTGTGCTAATTACCATTTTATGCATTGTGTCGATATGTTGGCTTTAAATACTTGGTATGCGAAGAAACCTAATCGATTAGCTTGTGCTTTTAGAGAATATCTTGCTGCCATGCATAGCGCTAAATTCTTATAATCAATATCTTTCTCAATCTTTTATTCTTCATTATAAATAAAAGCTTTACCAGCTAGATAAATTGAGCTCAAATAATGCCTTATACTTTATACTCTAGAATACTCTTGTTTGGTACTTCTATAAATTTTATTAAATGGAGAAGACTCTTTAATGCTTAATGTCCCTGCTATCAATATTAAATCGCTTAGCAAAATCTATAGTAATGGCTTTAAAGCGCTAAATGATATCAATTTAGAAATCAATCGTGGTGAAATTTTTGCCCTCTTAGGCCCGAATGGCGCTGGTAAAACTACGTTGATTAATACGATATGTGGTATTGCGAGACCTAGCAGCGGCACAATTACCGTAGCAGGGTATGATCATATTAAGGAATATCGTAAAGCACGCGCGGCTATTGGCCTTGTGCCGCAGGAACTAGCAACTGATGCATTTGAGTCGGTATGGAGAACAGTGACATTTAGCCGAGGCTTATTTAACAAACCACGCAATCCCGCCTATATCGAAGATGTATTAAAGCGGCTTGCTCTTTGGAATAAGAAAAATGAGCAAATTCGGCATTTATCAGGCGGTATGAAGCGAAGAGTAATGATTGCTAAAGCATTATCACATGAGCCAGACATTCTATTTCTTGATGAACCTACAGCCGGAGTCGATGTGGAATTACGCAAATCGATGTGGAAACAGGTGCGAAAATTGCGTGAAACAGGCGTCACGATTATCCTTACAACGCATTATATAGAAGAAGCGCAGGAAATGTCTGATCGCATTGGCATTATTAATAAGGGCAATTTAATTCTTACCGAAGATAAAAAAACGCTTATGAAAAAAATGGGTAAGCGCCAGATGATTTTTGTACTACATCAACCCTTGTTACTTATTCCTGAAGAATTGAAAAAATATCCTCTTACACTGATTGAAAATGGTAGCAAACTTATTTTGACTTATAATGATGACATTGGAAATGATATTGCAGATTTTCTAGATGATATCCAAGCACAGGGTATTCGTCCTAAAGATATTTACAGTCGTCAAAGCAATTTGGAAGAAATTTTCATTAAACTAGTCGAGGCAAAATGAATATTCGTGGCATTCAAGCAATTTATAATTTCGAAATGCAAAGAACTTTGCGCACATTAGGGCAAAGTATTGCTGCGCCTGTTATTTCGACTGTACTTTATTTTATTGTTTTTGGCGCAGCGCTTGGTCCACATATGCGTGCTATCGACAATATACCCTATGGCGCGTTTATTGTGCCTGGCCTTATTATGCTAACTGTACTTGGAGAAAGCGTATCGAATGCCTCCTTTGGTATTTATTTTCCGCGCTTTACTGGCACAATTTATGAAATTCTAACTGCGCCCTTATCTTTTTTTGAAGTTGTGTTGGGCTATGTAGGAGCAGCGGCTACTAAATCGATAATCATTGGGGTGATTGTACTTGTAACTTCCTCATTTTTTGTACCATTGCGCATTTCCCATCCATTGTTGATGGTCTTTTTTTTAATAATGACGAGTGTAACTTTTAGTTTACTGGGTTTTATTATTGGAATTTGGGCGGATGGTTTTGAGAAATTACAAATTATTCCTCTTTTAATTCTAACACCTTTGTCTTTCCTAGGCGGCAGCTTTTATTCAATAAACATGCTCCCTCCTTTTTGGTATAAATTTTCATTGCTAAATCCTGTGGTTTATTTAGTAAGCGGATTTCGCTGGAGTTTTCATGAACGTGGTGATGTTAGCCTTGCTACAAGTGTAATAATGATTTCTGCATTCACAGTAATCTGCCTCTTTACCATTGGCTGGATTTTTAAAACAGGCTATGGTTTAAAAAAATAAATTTGAAATAGATAGAATACCTAATTTCTTAAATAAATTAATGCTATATTTAATAGCTAATTTTTTTATTGAATGTGAATTCAATCTAAAATATATTCGCTATATTTTATGTGGAATTTATTTACGTTTAATCTTGATCCCGTATAAATACTTTGCATTTTACGGGATAACGTTCGTTTAGCGACCTAAAAGAGACTTCATCTCTTTTAGGTCGAACTCACGTTATTTAAGGGTAAATTTTGCTTAAAAAAGATTTTTGGAAAATTGGACTATGGATTCTTATTTACGAAGGCATTGGCTTTTTGCTAGGACAGTTAACCAAAGTTAATATACAACCTTGGTATAATAAACTAATTAAATCAAATTTAACGCCACCCGCTATTACCTTCAGTATAGTTTGGTCTTTACTCTATGCAATTTTAGCTATCGTCGGCTGGACTATTTGGCAAAATAAAAAAACTAACCCTGGTTCTGAGCAAAGAATTATGTGGTACTTATATGTAGTACAAATGATAATGAATTGGTTATGGACGCCTATTTTTTTTCACTATCATTTATTGGGTTTTAGTTTAGTATGGATTACTGCATTAACTATTTTAAATTTAGTTCTCGGTTATAAACTAATAAATAAAAATAGCTTTATAGGCGTACTATTTACTCCCTACATTTTATGGTTATTTTTTGCCACATATTTAAATGCAGTAATCTATTGGTGGAATTAATTAACTTCTATGGATAAGTAAGCCATTCATAAATGTCAATCCACCTTTTGGCCAGTCGGTTTCCAGCTAATTTTTGTTGGCGTTAGATTATTAGTGATACGAGAAACTGTACTATCTACTCGTCGCTGCAGCATAATTTCAACCATGACTGTTTCATTGGAATGTAGAATTTTGTTAATGTCAGCCAGTGAAGAATGAAAATCAAGTATTTTATAATAGGCAAGGGCTTGGTCACTTAATTCAGGATGTGCCTTAATACGAAAGCCAAGATTACCTTGCATTTTCGGCGTATTAATTCCAGTTTCCATAATATCGTAGTCAAGATAATAAGTTAGTTTGCCTCGATTGTATTGGTTTCGCTGGCGGTCTACGAAGAAACCGCTAGGAAGTGCATACTCACTATATTTAGGTCCAGCCGTTAGATAAAGCTCATAATCATCAAGATGATTGCCTCTGTCATCAATAAGGCGAAATATAATCATTGAGTACCGATTGGTAATGTATTTGCGCTGATAGATAAGGGTATTTACAATTTCAGTATGCTCAATTTCTTGTGTTGCTTGCGTAAGTTTATCTAACTCTTTTGCTACTAAATGATAGGATGCTTGATTCCTTACTTGAAGGCAGCGCAAGAGCCATATTACAGTCGGATGAGTGGCGGCATTAGCCATAGTAATACTACGAATAATGCCCATTTTCTTCCCGGAATGTGAGCACCCAGGCAGAACGCCAAAAGCCATTGGCTTTGTCCGGGTCAAATTAGTAACAACAAGATTCTCACCATTACTGCCCTCTTGATGTAGCTTTAATAGACTGTAATTCATATTTGCAGCAGTTACACGTACAATACCATCAGAGCCAACTTCTCCAGTGTAAGAGTTAACAGCATCATAAAGTTGACGATCAATTTTTTGACCTGTAAGCACAAAGGCATAAATACCATTAGCCGTACAATCATAGTCAAGCCAACTTTCATTAAGTTGCCAACTCATATCGCTGCCAAGCTCAAGCCAATCAAGTACATGCTGGCCCGGTTCAATACCTTCAAAAAAACTTTTTATGCGGCCTAGTCGGGATTTACCAAGTTGAGCAAGTGCTGATCCGTGGTTAGCAGGCGCTAACATAATAAGATGACTTAAGGGACATTCGGCAAGATTATTTTTAAAATATAAATCCATCCACTTACGAATAACGGGGCCACCTGTAGAGTGAGTAATACAAGCAAAACACTCCCCTTCATGCAGCTTATCAATAATTTCATTACGCACTGCATGATCAAAGGCACGTGCTATATCATCAACGGTTACTGTATCATTAAAGCTAATATAATGACCAAGATAGATATTGCCCACTTGAATATCAAGATTTTTGCTCTGACTTTCAAGCCATTGCGGAAGCTCTCCGTAAGTATTGGTATGCGTCACACTCCAACCATGAACGAAGATAACAATCATAACTTTCCTTAACTGATTAACGTTCCAAAGGTAATCGAAATAAATCGATGATTTTGGATTATTTTACAAGAATATAGCTAAGTCAAATTAAAAAATTGAGGCTGCTAACCTTGATGCCTAATTAAATCTAGCTAATATTACCAACATCTATACATCCCTTTCCCAATAGAATTAGTTTCATAAATAATTATTAAATGTAATTAAAAATGAATTTAAAGTCGATTTGCAAATTATTAAATAATTTGTAACTATTTATGAACAAACAAGCGAATATTTAACCTTTAGGTGATCATGATGCAAGGTCGGTCTAGTAAGATAAAAAGATTCATTACAAGTGCATGTTTATTGTTGCCCTTTACAAGTTTTGCTAATAGCGCATGCGACCGTTTAAATAACGATACCAAAATATCAAGCTGGGCCTATCAAGTAATGCTACAAACTTATAACCTTAACTTTGTAAACCCTAATCAAGAAAAAGCGCAAGCTTATTTTACAAAATCAGCTTGGCTTAATTATAAAAAAGAGTTTAATTTAGATGCTATTATTAAGGAAATAGTGAATAAAAAGTTAGTTTCGAGTGTGGGTTTAAGCGACACACCTGTATTTTTACAAAAAGACTCCTATAGCTGGACCGTGAGCTTACCCTTAATTATTAACTATCGAAACGCAGCAGTTCATCAAATAAAAAATATCAATATAGAACTAACTATTGTTAAAGATATAAAATCAGATGATTGTTTAAAAGTTACCGCTATCCATAACGTACCTATATCTAAAAAGTAACTTAGCTAGCTTATGCTTAAGGATTAGCCATTCTAATTGGCAATACCTTCCTTGTTTAAACAGGCTAATGATAGCTGCTTTTATTTCTATAAAAAGATTATCACCAATTTTACGATCAATTGAATTTAAGTATTAGCGCTATACTTTCATTTGAAAGAACCGAAATATTTTTTCTAAATGATCCTATAATTTAAAGGTTATGGTCTAACCATAATTTATTAATTTTATTGGGGAAATTGAATTAATGAAAAAAAGGCCATCTTATAAGTATTTTTTAAGTAATTTTAATAGTCACCTTTTATACGAAAAAATTCGTGATGAACAAGTTCAATTTCTTTATAAACAACTATCCTACTTTATATTAATTGCTGAATGTCTAGCAGTTAGCGGCTTAGGTGTAACTTTATGGAATATAAGTAATCGTTCTTTAATTACAATTTGGCTTTTATACATGTATTTAACGTCAGAAATAGGTCGAGGTATTTTGCTTATATTTTATTATAAAAATAAAAAAAATTTTTCCTATCAGTTTTGGTTAAATTGGTTTTGTTTTGGCGTTTTTTGTTCTGGACTTGGTTGGGGCTTTGTTAGCCTCTTTCTTTTACCGAATAAAGAAGGTATTCACCAAATTATTACCATTATGATCCTTTTTGGGATATTTACAGAATCCAATAATTTATATTCACCTGTTTTTGGCGTTTATGCATTTTTTCTCTCTTTGGCTTTTTTACCATTAACTACTTGGCTTTTCTTACAAGGTAATCTTTATAATTTATTAGGCCTGTTAAGTCTACTCTATCTGTGGGTAGTACTTAGTGCTGCCTATAACCATCGAAATCTTCTTTTAACTTCATTAGACCAAAATGATAAAATTAAAGCAAAATCGAAAGAGCTTAAAAATTCACTTGCTATAACAAAAGCCATTTTAGAATCTACTGATGATGGAATCCTTGTTGTTAATTCTGATAATAGGATTGAATATTACAATCAAAGATTCCTAGAAATTTGGCAATTTACCCCAGAGTTTATTCAAACTCATACTCATGATGATACAGTAGCTAAAGCTGTAAAGCAGCTTGAAGATCCTGATTATTTCCGTAACAGACTTGAATATATTACTCAACATCCACACCTAGATAGTTTTGATGAGTTAAATTTTGTAAACGGCAAACGATTTGAACGTTATGGTAAACCTCATAAATTAGAAAATAAAATTATTGGACGCGTATGGACTTTTCATGAAATTACAGAACGTAAAGAAATGGAAGAAAAACTAATATTTCAAGCAACTCATGATGATTTAACAGGGTTACCCAATAGAGCTCAATTAACTAAAAGTCTTTACCAAGAGATAAAATATGCTAAACGATTTAATTTCTATTTAGCGGTTTTATTTATAGATCTCGATAATTTTAAAAGTATTAACGATAATTTAGGTCATGAAGCGGGCGATGTTTTATTACGTCAGGTAGCCAAAAAATTAGTACTTAGTTTGCGTGAAACCGATACTGTCTTTCGCTTTGGTGGCGATGAATTTGTTATTTTTTGTTTAGTCCAACGATCGGATGAAATACCTGGCCTTGTTCAATATATCCATCATTGCTTACTAAATCCAGTTAAAATTGGTTTAAATAATGTTTTTATTACTGTAAGTATGGGAATAAGTATTTACCCTAAACACGGTAAATTACCATCAAGTCTTTTAAAAAAAGCAGATCTTGCGATGTACTGGGCAAAAAAACAAGGGCGAAATTCTTACGCTATTTATAGAAAAGAATTTAGTAAAGATTCCAAAAGACGATTAGCCCTTCTAAGTCAATTACATTTAGCCATTGAAAAAAAACAATTTTATTTGGTTTATCAGCCTATTATTAATCTAAATACTAGGAAAATTTGTTCTCTTGAAGTGCTTCTTCGCTGGGATCATCCTAAGATGGGCCATATTTCGCCTTCAGAATTTATTCCTTTAGCAGAAGAAAACGGTTTAATAACCCAGATAGGTGAATGGGTATTAACAGAGGCATGTAAGCAAGCAAAAATTTGGCAAAAAAAAGGGCTTAAATTCATGCCGATTGCTGTAAATGTATCGGGTATTCAGATAAGTAATCCAACATTTCCTTACACATTAGAGTATATTTTAAAAGAAAATAACTTAGATCCGAAATATTTAATTATTGAATTAACAGAAAGTACACTCATGGCCAATCAGGAAAATATACTCACGACACTAGATCAATTAAGAAAAATGAATATACAGATATCCATAGATGACTTCGGTACTGGGTATTCGAGTTTTGCGTATCTTAAAGATTTTTCAATTGATAAGATAAAGATTGATAAAATATTTATTCGTGATTGTCCTAATAAAGCTAACTGCAATCCAATTATTAAAGCAATCGTTGCAATGGGAAAAAATTTAAATTTAATAATTGTTGCTGAAGGTGTTGAAACAATAGAGCAATTAAATTTTTTAACAACATTACATTGTAATGAAATACAAGGCTTTCTTTATAGTCAGCCACTAACTGCAGAAAAGATTCCTCAAATTATCAATATAGACTTAGATACCATACTAAAGAAAAAGGGATTAATAAATAAACAATAATGACTTAATCGCCTTGTTTAGTAAATTTCTGCTTAACCCAATGTTTTTATAAAGTCCTTAAATCTTAATTATTTACTTTTTTTATCATCATACATTTTTGTATCAGCAAGCGAGAGCATCGTTTCTAACGTTTGATGTTCCTTTGGATTATACTGAATACTACCAACACTAAATTCAATTGAGTAACCTTGTGTGCTTATACATTTCAATGAGTCTTTTAAGCGTTGATTAATATTAGCTACATCTGCTGAATTTAAGCTAGAACAAAATACACAAAACTCATCGCCGCCTAAACGTGCAATCACATCATAACAGCGAAAGTTCTTAAGAAGGCAATTAGAGAAAGTTTTTAATACCTTATCACCTTCTGCATGCCCAAATTGATCATTAATGTGCTTAAATTTATCTAAATCAAAAAATAATAAATTAAAAACTTGGTTTTCTCGTTGACATTTTTGAAATAAATAATTAGCTATTTTTAAAAAGCCACGCCGATTAGATAAGCCTGTTAATTCATCAGTAATAGCTAACTGTAATGATTCTAACTCCATTTCAACCATTTTAGCGAGGTCATAAACAACATGTTGATCAACGTCTTTTATAAGCCTTGGCTTGTCATCAATTAAACAGATAACGCCCACATTACATTTGTTTATTTTCAAAGGGCAGCCTACATAAAATCTGAAATTGGGTTTGCCAACGACAAACGGATTATCATAAAAACGTTTATCTTTCATGGTGTCTTCAACAACCATAATTTCATCTGAAAGAATAACATGCCCACAGAATGATGTCTTTCGTACCGCCTCCTGGATTTCAAACCCTTGCGTTGATTTCATCCATTGGCGTTCAGCTTCTAAAAAGGAAATGACAGCAATAGGAACATCAAAAAGCTTACAGGCAATACGAGTTACCCGATCAAAGCGCTCTTCTCGCTCTGTATCTAATATTTTTAATTTATAAAGTGTTGCTAAACGCTCAGCTTCATTTTCTGGGATTTCTGGCGGAATCATTGTCATTATCCTTTTGAAAAATACATTTTAAAAGGCCATAAAGTACTCCTGTATTATTAGTATAAATCAATTAATTTTCATGTGCTTTCAAACTAGGGGAATTAGAAATAAAACAAGAAAATTGGATAACCAAATCTATAAAGGCGGATTAGGGCTTAATAAGGTTGCTTAATTGTCTAATCAAGTTTTCTGCTATAACCCTAACAGCATACTAAGATTATTAAACGCTTGGTATGCTAATCAGGTTTACTAATGACCATTTATTAATGAACTTTAATTATAAGCTGCACCATGAAATATCTTAAGCTAGCTAAACTTTAAAGAGAATCTAAAAGGAACACTTTTATATAAGGCCAACTCCTTAAGGAAAACAATTAGTATCATAGTTAGTAATTAAACAGCTAAATATTCAAAATATTCTTCAAAATTTGATGTAAATTCAAATAAATAATATTAAATTTTGATAATTACTTTTATAAATATACACCAATAATTAACAGCTATAATTAACAAATATGTATTATTTACAGTACCGAACCTTATTAATTTTAATAAAATTTAAAGATTTAAAAGAGTTAATGAACCTTATTGTTATTTATATGGAGTAATCATGGATAAATTCAATAGAAAAACATCTAGGAAGCTTGGATTTAATGAAGCGATAACTAAATGTATAGGTGAGCTAGGTGAAGGCCATTTAAATATTATGGGTTTTGCATGCTTGCATGGGTTTTTTGATAAATCAATTTTTAGCGAAGCATTACAATTCGTTGTTAAAAAGCAGCCCCTACTACGCGCAAGGTTAGTTGAACGTGAGGGTGAAAACGATGAGTTTGAAATATTAGAAGAACTACCCGTTTTACCTGTAGAATATATTCCTTTAAACGAACCAATTAATATTAAGGATTTTATTGAAAAACAGCAACAAAGATTTATTCGATCAGAGCAGACGCCACTTTGGCGATGTGTGGTGCTTTATTCAGAAGAAAAAACTTTTATTTTTTCTATTATTCATTATCTTATAACTGATGGCAAATCTTCTTTCTTTGTACTTTATGATACCTTAGCATTTTACGAAAAATTATATAGAAAGGAAAATATTGATATTAAAGCGTATGATTTATTACCTAATTTTGAACAAATTATTAATGTTAGCCAATTAGCTGAAATGCCTGATTTTTTTGCTAGCAATTTAATTGTGCCCAACCATACTTTTGCTGCAAAAACTGAAAATCGCCTATCAAAACATATATTTGAAGAAATTTCAGAAGATATAGTAACAAAAATACAAGTACAATGTAACAAGAATAATATAACCATTAATGCACTAATGTATGCTGCTTTATTCTTATCTTTAGATTATTCAAATTATGAACAAGAAGAAATAATTTTTGGAACTCCCATAGATATAAGAAATGAATGTATCCCTAAAGTTCCCTATGATTATTTAGGATGTTATAGAGCATTTGTACAAACCAAAATCAATATAAAGCAAAATGATATCTGGAAAATTGCAAAACAGTATAATAGTGATTTATGGGAATCAATCGAACAATTAAAAATTAACTTTGAAAAAGAATATAATAAAAAAAGTATCTATGAAGAATGGAATATGTACAAAGAATTAATTGAAAAGCAGGCAAAATCGGCTTTATATCTTCAATTAACTTTTTCAGGAAACTTATCCATAAATAATCCAAACCAACCTCTTAAATTAGTTTCTATGCATGGTGCAACTATACAAAAATTAGGCGTTACTTTAATTAATGTGCATATGTCTATTTTAAACGGAAAAATTTATTTTACTATTTCTTTTAGCGAGCCTCTTATAATGGAAGAACAAATACTGCAAATCATTACTCGTTTTAAAGCATTACTCGTAAGGATTGCAGACGATAGTTCTAATTTATAATTGTAGTTAGTGTCCTTATTATTGTTTAATCAAAAAGGATTTTTAAAATAGAAAATACTTTTTTCTGGTATATTTTCTTATAAAATTTTTTGGAAATATACATTTATATTCGATAGTAAAAATTTAGTGCTCAAGGAAAATTATTTATATGATAACGCGCAGCAAGCCACATTCATTTAAAACGATTTTAAGTATTTCTATTCCAATAATTTTAGCGCAGATCATGATGGCCATGATCCCATTTTCAAGTATTTTATTAGTATCTTATTTGAGCCCAGAAATCTTTGCTGCCAGCATGTTAATTTTTTCAACTCAATTAACAGCAATTACAATTTTTAACTCAATTTTTTTTTGTATCAGCGCTCTTGTTGGTCGTGTTGCAGGAGAGGAAATTAATTCTTATAAAATTAGCATTATTTTTCAAGCAAGTATAATTTTAAATTTATTTTTTAGCCTTCTTGTCATCCTATTTTTTTTAAAGTTAAAATTTATACTGCTTTTTTTAGGACAGCCAAAACCATTGGTAACAATATGTGCAAACTATTTTTATATTTTTATATGGGTGGTTCCTATAAACGGTATTATAAATATTTTATTTCAGATTACTATTGGAGTTTTTAAGCAAAAATTTGTATTTTTATTAAGTATTATTAATTTAATATTAACTATTATTTTAGGTTATATATTTATCTTTGGAAAACTTGGCTTTCAGCCTATGGGTATAAATGGCCTTGCCTGGGCTTTTTTAATTCAAGGCATAATAACCTTAGTTATATTTTTAGTATATATATCACTAAATACAGATTTTAAAAATTATTATTTGTTCAAGGTTAATTCACTAAAAAACCTTATTTTAGCAGGCTATAATATTTTAAAATTAGGGCTCCCTGTAAGCTTACAAATAAGTAATGAATTACTGTCTTTTTTTATACTCACAACGATGGTCAGCTGGCTAGGGCAACAATCTTTAATCGCAAACCAGGTGGTTATGCAGTATTTATTTTTGATCATTATTCCTTTATTTGGTTTAAGTCAATCCAGTAGTATATTAGTTGGATATTTTTGGGGTAAAAAATGTTTAAATGAAATAAAAATATATGGTAATAAAACTATTATATTAGGTATTATTTATACGTTAGTTATCTTGACAATATTTGTGACAATACCTAAACCTTTTATTAATATTTTTATTCATAATTCTCATGAAAATACACCATTATATAAAATGATATCAACGGTATTAATAATAGTTATTGTGGGGCAATTATTCGATGGAGTTAGAAACATTGCAGCAGGTGGGCTAAGAGGATTAGAAGATACGGCCTACTCTATGTTTATCAGTGTCATTTGTATTTGGCCCATTGGGATAACGCTTGCTTACTTATTTGGTTTTATTTTTAATTGGGGACTCATAGGTATTAGTATCGCTAGTGGTATATCACTTTTAGTTGCTGCAATTTTAATATTTATTCGCTGGCAAAAGCTCTCTACAAAACTAAAAACTCATTAAAAAATTATTTAAATAAGAAATAGATTCCATCGCGATTTAATCATTTAAGATGATACAAATGTGTCAAAAGTTAATTCTATATTGTATTTATGTAAGCTAACCAAAGTAAGGCTTATTCAACAATCATTTTAACTCGTTTTAAAGTAAACTACTTCTAAAATTAGCTTTTTGATCGTTTGCTAGTTTAGCGTTGCAGCCAATTCATTTATATAAGCTGCTAGCTCTTTTATAGTGCGATCTTCAAACATGAGTGCTTTTATTGATAGTGTGTTTAAAGGCATGGCATTATTAATAGCATTCAATAGCTCTACCCCTGTAATTGAATCCATACCTAACTCTAATAGCCTGCTCTCAGCTAAATCATAATCTTTTTTAGTAAGATTTAATATTTTACTAACTTCTTTAATTAAAAATTCTACTATAATTTTATTTTTTTCTTCTACATGCATTTCTTTTTGTATTTTTGCTAAGAGATTCTCTTCTATCAATGGGTCTAGCGCAGGTTCGAGAACTAAGTCTTTTAAATTTAATTCCAATTCAAAAAGCTTATTCATCAATGCTAATTGCATAGTTGATAAAAATTTAACTGCTTTCTGCTCAAGTGCATATGGTAGTAAAATAAGTTGAGGGCTATTTGTAGTTAACATTTTTCCAATTATTTGTAAGCCATTACGTATCGGTATATTTTTAACCCCGACCTTTAACCAGGGTTGCTCGTGATTATGAGTCATACCTATATTTTCCCATGGTCCAAAGTTTATGCTTAACGCTGGTAAATTTAGGCTATGACGGTAATGCGATAGTCCATCTAAAAATGCATTTGCAGCCGCATAATTAGCTTGACCTCTACTACCTAATAAAGCGCTAATAGAAGAAAAAAGCACAAAATAATCTAATGCAAAATTTAATTTTTGGCTTAATCGATGTAAATTCCAACTTCCTGCAATTTTAGGATCAGTGACTTCTTTGAATCTTTGCCAGGTATGATTCGTGATTAAGCAATCTTGTAATACACCGGCGGTATGAAAAATACCCTTTATTGATGGCATCTCTTGTATTAATTCAGACATTTTCTGTGTTAAGTTCTCTAAATTAGCAACATCAGTCTGATAATAATTAACTACAGCATTGTCTTTTAATTCTTGTAGTTGGCGTCCTAGGTGGGCATTTAATGTTCTTCTCCCCATTATTGCAATGTATTTTCCGCCATTACTTATTATCCACTTACATAATTCAAAGCCTAAACCGCCTAAGCCGCCTGTGATTAAATAGGTATAATCAGGCTTAAAAAGAGCAGAAGAGATTTGAGTGGGAAGAGAATAAGGAGATATAAAGGGCACATAACGCTTATTATGATTGTAAGCTATCAATTGGCCATATGTATTAGCTTTAACTTCTTTATAAAGTATTTCTACAACTTCATCTATTTTAATTTCAGGACTTACTACATCAATATAATTATATTTTAGTTGAGGAAATTCTATATTAATAACCTTACTAAGGCCTATTAAAGGACTTGCAATAGGCAGGTTTGACTTGTGTGGGGGAAATAATGCAGCGTGTGTTACTACCCACAGAGATAATGCAGGAGCTGATTTTTTAGATATCGTATTTACTAAATTAAGTAAACCATCACACGTTATTTTAATAGAGTTATTTATATCTTCTGAAGAAGTAGATTCTGAATCATCATTTTTTAAGTCTAAACCCCATAAATAAAAAATACCTGATATAACAGAGTTATCAGCTACTAGCTTATCAAAATCCTCAAGTTTATTAGGATTAATAGTAAATAGTTTTCCGTTAGTATTTTGAAAAGAATTACCAGGTTTTATATATATAATTTTTTCAAATCTTTGTTGAAAAGCGATAGAAAATTGCTCGATTTTATAATCGGCAGGAATAAATACTAACCATACTCCTAACTGTTTATCAGTTAAATTGTTACTAGCTATTTCTTGCTCGTGCCATTGTAAGGAGTAAACAGCATTATACAATTTATTTTGGGATGAATTGAGCACTTTTGTAAGCGTTTCAGGCCAATATAATTTTCTTTGAAAAGGATAGGTGGGCAAATGTATTTTTTTTAGCGTATTCATAAGGTGCTTATTAAGCTTTTTCCAATCTAAAGCCACACCGGATAAATAGAGTTTTTGTAAACTATTTAAAATAGGCGACCAATCATCCCCATTTTTTTTCAATGAACCAAGCCAATTTCTGTTACCTGCCTCAGCATGACAAGCAATACCGAAACTGGTTAAAATAGGATGTGGCCCTGTTTCTATAAAAAAGTTAAAGTTATTATCTATTAAAGTCTTTATACCTTCAGAAAATTTTACAGGCTTAAGAATGTGTTCGCGCCAATAGTTAGCACTAGGTTTTACTTCTAAATTTAGCCCTGTTAAATTTGAGATAAACGCCATTTTAGGTGAATGATATATGATATTTTCAGCGCACTTCTGAAATTCATCTAAGATAGGTATCATGAGCCTTGAATGAAAAGCATGAGAAACATTTAATAAGGTTGTTTGAATGGCTTTTTCATGACAAAGTTCTTCAACTTTTTTTATGGCTTTTTGTTCTCCGGAAACAACTATTTGCTCTAAACTATTAAAGGCTGCAATATCTAATATGAGATCAGGGTTAGCTTGTCTTATTGCATGAATAATCTCTAGAGAATCCTCATATTGGCCATTTAAAGCAAGCATAAAGCCTTTAGGTAAGGACTGCATTAATTTACCACGTAATGCAACGAGTTTAAGTGCATCTTTCAAGCTCATCACTTCAGCAATTACTGCTGCAGCATATTCGCCAACACTATGACCAATTACAGCTGAGGGTGTAATACCTAAACTCTGCCAAAATTTTGCTAGAGCATAATCAATAGTAAATATAGCTGGCTGCGTATATTGCGTTTGATTTAATAATTCTTTATTTTTTTCTTCAAATAAAATTTCTAATAAGGATACGGGTAAATCCTTTTTAAGAATTTCATGACATTCATCAATGGCATGTTTAAAGGTAGGCTGAGAAAAATAAAGTTCCTTGCCCATATGAGTATATTGTGCACCCTGCCCGGTAAATAGAAAGGCAATTTTATTTTTATTATTTACAGGGATAAGATTGGTTAAGTAATCTCCGGATATTAATTTATTTTCTAAGTCTATTATGTCAGTAGCAGTGAGTGCCAAACGATATTGAAAGTGAGTACGATAATTAAAGAGATTTTGGCATAACTCAACTAAATTAATATCAGGATTATCTTTTAAATAATTTATGTAATTGACTATTTGCGCTTGTAAAGCTTCTTTAGTTTGTCCAGATAAGGTAAACAAATAAGGGGAGAAAGCTGATGTAGCTATTTGATCATCATTATCATTTTTTATACTTTTTGTGTTTTCTTCTATATATTCTTCCAAAATAGCATGGGCATTAGTTCCAGTAAATCCGAAGGAACAAACACCTGCATAACGTTTGTTATAATTTTCTATCTCCCAATCTGTTAAATGCTGAGGTATTTCTGCTGGTATTGCTTGTAAGTTTATTAATGGATTAACGGAATTTAAATGTAAATTCTTAGGTATTTTTTTATTTTTTAGCATCAGAGCAACTTTTATAAAGCTTGCCATACTAGCAGCAGACTCTAAATGACCTATATTACTTTTTACAGACCCAATATATAGAGGTTTTTTACGTTCAGTAGAGCCAAATATTTCAGTGAGTGCATTAAACTCTATAGGGTCACCTAATTTTGTTCCTGTACCGTGTGCTTCAATATAAGTAATATCATTTGGTGCTAACCTGGCTGAAGCTAATGTCTTTTCAATTACCTCTTTTTGTGCTTTAGGATTAGGCGCTGTCATACCATTGCTAAAACCATCATGATTAGTTTCAATTGACTTAACAACAGCAATAATATTATCGCCCGATTTTTTTGCATCACCAAGGCGCTTTAAGATGACAATACCACACCCCTCACTACGGACATACCCATCTGCTTTCTCATCAAATACCTTACATTTACCATCAGGCGCTAACATATTAGCGTTTGAAAGACCAATACTGATAAAAGGGTCTAGGATGCAATTAACACCGCCAGCAATAGCTAAATCACACTTTTTATTTTGTAAGTTTTGAAAGGCATTATAGATAGCCACTAAAGATGAAGAACATGCTGTATCAATTGACATTACAGGGCCATGTAAGTTATAAAAATAGGCAAGTCGACCTGAAGCGGCACTATGAGAGTTTCCGATATTAAAATAGGTATTCGTGTGAAAGGCGACAGAGCTATCATGAATTAAATAACCAAAATCATTAGTACCAAGCCCAACTAAGACCGCACAATTACTATTTGATATACTTAAAGGTTCAATATTTGCTCTTTCTAAGGCTTCCCAAGTGACTTCAAGTAAAATCCGATGTTGTGGATCCATTACTTCCGCTTCGCGTGGGCTGATATTAAATAGCATGGCATCAAATTCTTTTATATGTTTAATAAATCCACCACGGCTACTGGCTATTTTACTCGTTGTATTCGGACTACCCGAATAATCATCTACAGACCATCGCTCAGCAGGAACCTCAGTGATACCATCAGAGCCATTGCACAGTAAATTCCAATACTCTTCTGGTGAATTAACATCGCCAGGAAAGCGGCAGCCTATACCTACTATAGCTATTGGTTCTAAAGATAAATCCTCAATTGGCAAAGGCTTAAGAATTGAAGATTGTTTTTGTGGGTCTATTAAATAATTAGCAAGTAAATTTACTGTGGAGTATTGCCATAATAAGGCTGGGTTAAAGTCATAATTTAGGCTTGTTTGTAATGCGGTACAAAACTCCATAGCTATAACTGAATTCAATCCATAATAAGCAAAGTTTTTATTTGGATCAATTTGCTCAATACTAAGATTTAAGTAATTGGCTAACCAGGTTTTAATCCAATTTGATACGCTTTGATTTGAATCTTTTTGTGAAAAAACAGCAGGTGAGGAGGTATTATTGTTCGATATTTCATTATATGAAACTGATTTCCATTCACTAATAATGGGTAATAAACCTGCAGCCAACTGCTGACGGCAAGCATTACGTTGAACCTTACCACTCGAAGTTTTTGGTAAGCTACCTTTTTTAATTAAAACAATTCTATCAGGAAGAATGTCATGTTCAACTATACAAATATTTATAATTTCATCAAAAAGCCCTGAAAATTCTTTTGTATGTCTTGGCACTTCTTGAACAATAATCAATCTATCCTGTCCTGCCTCATTTTGGGCAAAAGCAATATTACTATTAATACTCAATGCAGAGTGACTATTAACTATACTTAATTCAATATCTTGAGGATAGTAATTACGACCGTAAATAATAATGATGTCTTTAATTCTTCCTGTTACATATAGATTGCTTTTATCATCTATAAAACCTAAATCGCCTGTCCTAAGGTAGGATTTATTTTCTAAATTAGGCTTGGGCGAACAAAAAAGCTGTTCATTTAGTTTTGAGGCCTGCCAATACCCTTGCGTAACACTTAGACCAGCACAGATAATTTCCCCAATCTGATAAGGCTTAAGGCTCACAAGTGTTTTGGGATTAATAATTTTAATATCAAAGCCTTGATTAAACTGACCAGAAGAAATTAAGCAAGTAGAATCAGACTCATTTTTAGTAAATTCAATTTTATTATTTCTTAATGCCTTTTTATCTACCAGGCATGAGACAAGGGGCTCATTCTCAATTTTTCCGGTGACCATTAATGTAGCCTCGGCTAAACCATAAGCTGGAAATAAGGCCTTTCTATTAAACCCACATACTGCAAACGCTTGTGCAAATCGCTCCAGGGTAGTGGCATTAATTGGCTCAGCACCGTTTAAAGCAATACGCCAATGTTGTAAATCAAGAGCTTTTTTTTGTTCTTCTTTAACTGTTCTAGTCCATAATTCATAAGCAAAATTAGGTGAAGGCGAGATAGTAATTTTTAAATCAGAAATAACTTTTAGCCATTGATAGGGTTTTTTTATAAAAAAAGTTGGCACCATTAATATGCTTGTCATATTGACTATAAAAGGATAAATAATACAGCCTATAAGTCCCATATCATGGTATGGAGGGAGCCATGATCCAAATAAATCTTTGTAAGTGCTTTTCAAGCTTTTCTGTATGGAATTAGAGTTTGCAATTAAATTTTGATGCGTAACAATGACGCCTTTAGGGTCGCCGGTAGAGGCTGAAGTATATTGTAAAAAAGCAATATCTTCAGGTGTAACTTTTTTAGGTATAAAACCAATAGAATCAACTGCTAACATATCCTCGATACTGTTAACATTGGGAGCTATTGATGAAACATCGTCAGCTAATCGCTTAAGTGTAATAACGTTGTTAG
The DNA here is from genome assembly GCF_900461525.1 of Legionella busanensis. NCBI lineage: Bacteria > Pseudomonadati > Pseudomonadota > Gammaproteobacteria > Legionellales > Legionellaceae > Legionella > Legionella busanensis. Next base: position 2,794,000 of record NZ_UGOD01000001.1, read on the forward strand.
AGCCTGCATTATTAAGTATATATTTTAGTCTATCTATTTTTTTATTGTTTGTAGGCGGATAGGCAGGAACAGCGATTACTCCTGCCAACAAGCAACCAAAAATTGCATAAATATATTCTTCCCCGGGTGGAATTAATAACAAACTACTATGGCTACCATTTTTTTGACGACTTAAGAAGGCTGCAATTTTTAGGGAATTTTCATATAATTTTGAATAGGTTATATTAATAAATTCATGTTCATTTTTAATAATGGTAAAAATAGTTTTTAGGCTATCTGTTCTCTTTCTTTCTTGAAAAATTTCTAAGATACTTCTCATAGAATAAACACCTATATTCACTTTACTAATTACAGTTCTTAATCAGTATAGTCTATAGATGCTCAAAATTAGGGCAATTTTTTAACCTTTAATTAATATAGAGTAACGATCTTACTTGCTCAGATTCTAGCTCTGTAATATAAAATTTTTAAAATCGATAAAAAATATAAAACTTGATTTTAAAAAAAAATTTTTTAATAAGAGCTATTTAAATAAAAATTATAAATGAAATTAAGCACTTAGTTTAAAGATGTTTAAGTAGGCAAGTTTATATAAATCAATATAGCCTCTTTGTTCTTTAATGCTCAGCTATGATAGTGCTAGTTCTACTATAATTAAAAAATCTTAGGAATATTGTAAAAAACTATAATTTTAATTTTTGGTGACAAGCTCAACTTATTTTTTAAAATTAGCTTTAACTAAACTATCTGAAGATAAGTAGTCTAATAAACAAGTATATATTCTGTAATTTAAAAGGAATATCAAGAATGATCACAGTAGAAATTGTTTATTTACTTTTAATTGCTCTTATTTTTTTGATTTTTTCTTATATAAAAATTGCTCTGTTTTTAATTTTTATCTCCCTAACCTATCTACTACTTGCTGGCTGCGGAATCATTCCTTCTATTTTTTTAAAACATTTACAGGCCGCTTATACCACCCCTATTACTTCTATAAATAAAAAACGGGTTGCAGTTATTTTATTTGGTTGTAGTACAATTAGGTGGCCCAATTTACTTGTGAGGGCAACTTTTTTCAGTTACTCAAGAATATTTGAAGCAGCCAGACTATATTATTTATGTCAAGATAATCAGTGTGAATGTACTATTATTATTTCTGGAGCAGATGTTCATACGCCAGGGAAATCGGAGGCAGAGACATATTACCAAGAGCTTTTAAGCGTAGGTATTAATCCAAAAGATATTAAGCTTGAAACAATAAGTAGAAACACCTATCAAAATGCGCAATTCGTTTGTGAAATCATGACTAAATTAGAACCTTATGAGCAAATATTTTTGGTAACTTCTGCGATATTTTTAAAGCGTGTAATGTTGTATTTTTTAAATTTTGATTTGCGCCCTATTCCCATACCTTCTCCAGCTGACTATATGGAGGCGTGGATTTCATTAAAGCCATCAGGTTATAATTTATTCATTTCAGAGCATGTTATTCATGAATACATTGCCCTATTAAGGTTTTATTTTTATCAAAAATTAAAGCTAAATTAGAAGCAAAAGATAACTATATATCATCTTCGGCTGAATAAGGAGTGCAAAAAGCTTTTTTTGTAGGTCGTTCAATAAACTCAACTATTTCTTGTACATAAGGATTGTCAGGAAACTCATTTTTTATTTTTTTAACGCTTTCTTTCCATAAATCTTCCTTAGATTTATCAAAAAGAATTTTATAGGCCTGTCGAACAATATGGATATCCCTGTTAGAAATGTGTAAGCGCTTCATTCCAGTAAGATTTAGTCCACGCAACCTAGCTCTAAAACCTGATACTATTCCATAAGGAATAACATGTTTAGAAACTAACGTGTGCGCCGTAACAAAAGCACCTGAGCCAATTCTTGTATTTTGCACAACACTACTAGCGCCACCAAAAACAACATTGTTACCCACTTTAACATGCCCAGCTAGTAACACATGATTAGGTATAACTACATAATCACCTATTTCACAATTATGAGCTACATGAGAACCATCCATAAAGATGCCATAATTGCCAATCCGGGTTATTAATCCTCCGTTTTCTGTACCCCCATTCATGGTTACATAGTGCCCAATTTTATTGTGTGAACCAATAATTAATTGCGACGGCTCTCCATGATAGGATAAATCTTGAGGTGGATCACCTAAACAAGCAAAAGGATATACTATAGTATAATCGCCAATTGTGGTATACCCATTGATTGTCACATGATCATGTAAAGAAACATGATCACTAATATGAACATGAGGGCCTATTATACAATAAGGCCCAATATAAACATTTATTCCTAGTTTTGCTTTTGATGATACGATAGCTGTTGGGTGAATTTGTGTCTTATAATTTTTATTGTGCTCCATATCATAAATCTCAACTTTTTAATTTAGTTAAATTTAGTATAGCGTATTACCTTAGCTTGATATTTGAACCTGTCTAATTTGTAATTAGAGCATTAAATTTAATATTTTTTAGAAATTTCTTTGTTGAAATATAAACCAATCTTTCCATTATTAATTATCTCTTAAGCTACCTCTAAGCGCTTAAATATATTAATAACTAGTCAATTTTTATAATTTAGGCCTGCAATCTCAGGGATTTGTATAAACTCATTTTTTGGCTAACGTTATATTTTAATACCTCAATATGAAGAAAGTTGATTAAATTTTTATCAAATTTTAGAGGTGTACTATATTTAAAGATAGTATGAGGAAGGGACGGCTCATTTTTTATAATCTTTTTCTTAAGAGATGTCTATTATGTATATGATAAGAATAGGTATTATTGGTTATGGTTATTGGGGTAGAAAACTGGCAACCGAATTTTCAAATTTGCATAACGTAAATCTTACATGTATTTGTGACATAAATAGTAAAAACTTAAAGGAGGCTCATGAGCATTATAATAACGCTAAATTAACCATTAATTATCAAGATTTAATTGACGACACTCAAATAGATGCAGTGATTATCGCTACCCCTATCCATACTCATTATAAGCTAGCTTTAGCAGCTCTTAAGGCTGAAAAACATATATTAGTGGAAAAGCCTCTAGTAACAAACTTTAACGAGGCACTTGAAATTCAAGAAATAGCAGAAAAGAAAAATAAGATTGTAATGGTCGACTACACACCTATTTATTCAAGTGCTACTAAGATGTTACTTGGTCTTGTTGAGCAAGGTGAGTTAGGGAATATAGTATATTTAAATTCTAATCGCACTAATTTTGGAAGCAATGACTTAAAAAGTAGTGTAGTTTGGGATCTAGCAGTGCATGATTTAGCCTTAATTAGTTATCTATTGCCAGTTAGGCTGATTGCAGTTAGCGCAGTTAGTAGTGGTTATTTTGATAACAACATACCTACTATCGCTCATATAAATTTATTTTTTGAAGGAAATATTACTGCACATATTTATGTAAATAATATAACAACCGAAAAATTACGACATGTCACTATAGCAGGTAATAGAAAAGTTGCTGTATTCGATGATTGCTTAATGCATGATAAAGTTAAATTATATGAGGTTGGAATTGACGATATTAATGATAAAGCTAAATATATGACGATTAAAACTAATGTATCAAATACTGCACACTCATTATCAGTCGGACATAATGACGGCTTAACGATTATGGCTGCTCATTTTATTGAATGTATTGAACACAATAGGCTACCTCGAACAAATGCACAAAATTCTCTTAAACTCATTTATATACTAGAATTAGTTGAAAAATCGATAAGGTTACGTGGACAAGAGACTCTAGTTAATAAATACATTTAAACAGGGATACAAAATGATCACCATGTTTAATTCAGTTACTAATGAAAGCTTGCAAAATGAATTAGTAGAAGTAATTCAGGGGGTTTTAACAAGTGGACAATATGTATTAGGGAGCGCTACAAAAGATTTTGAAAAAGCATTTGCTGATTACTGTAATGTTAATTATTGTATTGGGGTTAATTCGGGTACTAGCGCCTTGCATTTAGCTTTAATTGCTGCAGGCATACAAAAAGATGATGAAGTCATTACAACACCATTTACCTTTATAGCTACTAGTAATGCAATTGATTATGTTGGTGCTAAACCTGTATTTGTTGACATTGATCCAATTTCATTCACTCTTAATCCATCCTTAATTAAACAAGCTATCACTGCAAAAACGAAAGCAATTATTCCTGTACATTTATTTGGGCAAATGGCAGACATGGATCCTATTATGGACATTGCTAAAGAATATAAACTTATTGTTATAGAAGATGCTGCTCAAGCTAATGGTGCTATGTATAAGGGTAAGCGTGCAGGTAGCATAGGCGATTTAGGTTGTTTTAGTTGTTATCCAACTAAAAACTTACCTACCGCTGGCGATGCAGGCATGATTACTACCAATAATAATCAGTATAATGAAAAAATTCGTCTATTAAGGAGTTGGGGAAAAAATTTATCTGGTGATTATGATTTTATGACTTTTAACTATCGAATTTCTGAAATTCAAGCTGCTATTCTCTTATGTAAATTAAAGTATTTAGAACAGTGGAATATGCAGAGAGCTATATATGCAGGACATTATATTGATACTTTGAGTAATAAAGGCTATAAACTACCACGTAAATTACCCTATACAAATAAACATACTTATTCTCTATTTACATTAGCCTCTAATAAACGTACGCAAATAATGGAATTTTTGGCAGAAAAAGGTATTCAAACATCTATTTATTATCCTAAACCCCTACATTTACAACCCATGTACAATAGACTAAAGTACAGTTTAGGTGATTTTCCTCAAGCAGAGCTTGCTGCTAGAAACGTCTTTTCCATTCCAATTTATCCAGAATTATCTAAACAAGAACACCAATTTATAATCAACTGCTTATTAGAATTTTATACAATGAATTGCAATAAAAATCTTTAATTTTAATGAGGAATAAATTTACTGACTTAAGAAGAAAGAACTACCAAAAATCTAACTTACTTAATAATAGTTTATTGCTTTAAAAATTCTTCATGTCAATTTAACCTATACTTCCTAGCATTATAACAACCTCATTAAGTAAGGCTATAATAATTATACTAAGTAGTAACATAAACAGATATGCTTTAACTAAAGCAAAACATTCTTGAATCAAAAAATGAATCTGCCTTAATAAGTTTCTAAAATTTATATTTAATTGTAGTGCTATAAATCTAGGATGGTATAGTGCCACTTTGAAAGTATTAATCCTAATATTTCAATCACTTTATAGGAAATTCAATTATTTCCTAAGCTAAATCGTTTAATTAAATTATACTGTCGCTGCCCCTCGACTAACCTACTTTCAAACAAATTAACAGATTGCACTAATTGCCTAGGAAAATAATCATTTCTAATAGGCAACAAATTAATGGTCGATTGGTAATTTTGCAAGCGGCCTAAAGTAATATGGCCACGAAAGGCACGTTTTTCAGTAGGATAATTAAGCGTATCAATGATTTTTGCAAGTCCATATGATATAGGGGCTAATTGCTCGTTTGGTCCAGCTTGTAAAGCGATTAGGCGGGGATGCTTAGGCTTGGGAAATAATTCTAGTTCACCGAATTTTAATCTAAATGAAGAAACATTTAATAAGTTTAATTCCACTTGCTCAATGAGCTTAGGTAAATCTCCTATTTGAATTGATTGCAAAAAACGTAAAGTAATATGCAAATTTTCAAGTTTCGTCCAGCGAATTTTTTGTTGAGGCAGCGTTTGCTTAAGCTTGTCGACCACGACAGCAATCGCATCTAAAATTTCAGTTGATAAGCTAATCGCAAAAAATACGCGTATTGTTGTTTGCGTCATTAATTCGTAGGCTACTGATAATTAATTATTTTATTGTAAACTTATATTAGACTTCTTTGGAAGCTCGCTACAGGGAGTTTTCTAAGAAGTCTATTTAAAACTTATCTTGCTTTATAAGCTACTAATATAGGCATTGTTAAATTATTATCTTGCAGTACGTTTATTTCTTCAGCAATTAGATTAAATAATTTTTCTACGTATTGATAGCGGCCTTTTTTCTGCATGTCGATTTTATTGCCGTATTTGGTCAGATAAATTTGACATTTTTCTTTTAACTCTATGAGGGTATCAACGCGTCTGGCATCCGCTGGTAGGGATTTATAATCATTAAACACTTTTAAGATTGCTTTTGCTTCTCTAGATCTGCGCCATCCTCTAAAACCTTCGTCCCAAAATAAAATATCAGCATGACGACTAATTAAAAGCGGTAGAACCTTTTCTTTACCATCTTCATTATTTTTTTCTAAGTTATCTAAATTAGTATATACAAAACCACGTTCATAACGCACAAAAGATGTTGGCATTAAGTTAGCTTCAAATTCAGTTAAATCTTGGTGATTTAAATTAATTAACTCTTGAGCCTTTTGTTGGATAAAGGTGACTTGCTCAATTTGAGCCTGGGTAAAATCAGTTAATTGATGAAATTGTCGATTGTCAAAATATTTAATGAGGTATTGATTACATAGCTGCGAAAGTTGATATAAATAGTAATTAGCCTTTGCTATTTCATCTCTATATTCATTAACTGCCACAAGGCATTGGCCTTTTGTTTTCTCATTTAACTTAGTCTCAAATTGCGAGAAATCATCTAGTACTCTTTTAATTTCAATTAAGTCAGCAGATTTTCTTAAAGGATGGGTCTGTTTAAATTGCTGTAATAATGTTTCATTTAACGCCTTGCGCGTTAAATTTGTAGTGGTAGGTCGATAACCCATATGACGAGCCAGATATTTCTTTGCCTTATCAATTCTTTCAAAGATTTCTACACTATTAGATTGGTCATCAGTATTAGAGCTTAGCATACTACGAATTAAGCTCCATGTTGTTGCGGTAGTATTTTTTAATTGGCCTGATTTAGTAAATTGAGAGCCAATTTCAGTTGCCTCTTTATAAGTATCTTTTACGAAAAAGATATCGGGCAATATATTACTAAGTACGTTATCCCAAACTTCAGTTAATAATTTAATTGTTGAAGCTGCCCAATGAAAGCTTCTGCCTATTAAAGACAAAATTTCACCTGCATAAAAATAAAGTGGGATTAACGCAATCTCAATGGCAAGCGCTACAACTTCTGATAATTTAGGAGGACGTTGATATTTAAAACCTTCTTCCACCATTTTTATAACTGCCAAGGCTGAAGCTAAATACGATATAAGACCAATAAAACCTAAAATTAAAGCGGGAAAAAAGAGGGGAGGAAAAAAGAAAGAGCCAACACCTAAAACAAATACTATCAAGCCAATAAATAAACCTAATGCTGAGGTTAATGCAGCAGCATCTTTTTGTATAGCGTCGGTGAAAGTCATCTTTTTAGCATTTTGATAGTAACTATCAACGACACGCTTTGCTAATACTTCAATTAAATCAATCTCTCTTCCTAGGTTCTTTTCAGAGAATAATTCGTGCGCTCGTTTGCAGGCAAGCGTAATATGTAAATGTGCCTGCAAACAGTCATGACGAGTTTGCATATTTATAAGTGAACTTTGGCTTAAGATTTGATTAATAGCATGTTTAAATTGAAAAAAGAAAGGTTCACTTTCTAATCCATCAAGATTATTTGTGTCTAGCGCTTCTATACGCTGCTTTACGCTTAAAATAAGCGCTTTACGTTTTAAAATAAGAAAATATTTATCATAATTTTGAGCAAATTTTTCAATTTCTTTAACTCGAGTTGGATCATTTACCGCCGCTTTTTTTTGCTTTCCTAGCCAGTTTTTAATTTCTTGATAAGCTGCTGGTTGATTAATGTTTTGGTGGGGTTTAATTTTTGTTTCTAATAAGCGCTCCCCAGACCAATATTTGGGATAATTTAGAATACTAAATTGTTCAATATTTAATTCTTGTAAAAATTGTGCCAAGTCATTTTTAAAATAATTTAATGACTTAGGCATTTGGCCGGCATAATAGGTAAGCCAATTTATATGCTCATTCTCAATAGAAGTTTCATCGAATTTAGGAAGGATAATAGGCATATAGCCTCTCCTTTAACAACAGCTAGTTTACACTCGATTTAAGCCAGCACGGATAAAATTTAAGTTTTGAGCAAGTTAAACTACGAAAACCTAAAAAGTGAATTAAAAATAATAAACTCGCCTTAAAGATGGCTATATACAATTTAATGAGGCTTAATTATATAACATTTTGAATAAAATAAAACCCAATTACATGTTTATTGACAATTTTTTAGTTTTTGTACTACAATATCCTCTTCATATTTAAGTCTGAGGTATTCCTCCAATGCGTAAATAATTTCCCAACTTGTTTCTTTCCTACAAGCACTTGGAGATTATTTATGTATCGTATTCCTTCTATTATTGCGCAATATTTATCATATGACTTTACAACGGCAGGTTCCCCTTTTAAGGATATTTCGCTGTCATTGTCTCAAAAACGCTATGGTATTGTAGGTGATAATGGCGTCGGTAAAACAACGTTATTAAAAATTCTCGCTAAAGTTCTAAAACCTGAGCGAGGCTCTCTTGAAATACAGGGCACAGTTGCCTATTGCCCGCAAATTAATACTTACGATAATAAAAGTAACGTTGCAAAGTTACTTGGTATTCATAACAAGCTTGAGGCTTTAGACCGTATTGACCAAGGTTATTACCTCGAAGAGGATTATGAATTAATTGGCAATGATTGGGATATAAAAACCCGAGCACAGCAAATTTTAATTGATTTAGATTTAGAAACAATTGGCTTTGAACGCACCCTTACATCCTTAAGCGGTGGCCAGAAAACAAAGTGCTGGCTAGCACGGGCTATGCTTAGTTATGCAGATTTTATTCTACTCGACGAACCAACCAACAATCTAGATTCTGAAACAAAAGACTACTTTTTTAATTGGTTACAAAAAACGAAACAAGGCATTATCATTGCAAGTCATGACAGACAATTACTTAACTATGTGGATGAAATTATTGAATTAACTTCAATCGGTATTCAACACTATGGCGGTAACCACACCTTTTATCAAGCACAAAAAAACACTGAGCAACAAGCGATTAAACAGCAATTTATGGCGGCAAAAAAACAACTTATAAGCACCGAACATACTATCCAGGTAACACAAGAAAAACATGAGAGACGACGAAAGAAAGGCCGAGCACTTAGAAAGACTGGCAAAATTGATAAAATGGCTGCCAATTCCAAACAAGGCCGCTGTGAAAAAACGCAGTCTAAAAATAAAATTCAAGCTGCACATAGCCTGCAAAAGGCACAGGATAAAGTACAGTTAATAAAGTCACACATTGAAATAAAAGAGAGAATTACTGCCAACTTAGATGCAAGCATATTACCAGCCAATAAAATAATTATAAATATAGAAGAACTAACATTTGGCTTTAACAAGCAAAAGCCCTTATTTATTAACTTTAACCTAACTTTATTAGGCAAAGATCGCCTATCAATTGCAGGAAAAAATGGTACTGGTAAATCAACATTAATTAAAATTATTCTAGGTCATTTAAAGCCGCAGATGGGTAAAATATATCGAGGCTTCTCTGTAGCGTGTTATTTAGATCAAAACCTTAACTATCTTACTGAAAATTTAACTTTAGTTGAGAATTTATGTCTAAAAAATCCTTCTTTTTCCCTACAAGAGGCCTATGCGCGATTAGCAGCATTTAACTTCCGTAATAAATTGGCAATGAAAAGGGCAATTGAGTTAAGTGGTGGTGAATACATGCGGGCTGGTCTTGCTATCTCACTCGCTGCAGAGAAACAACCGCAGCTTCTTATTCTAGACGAACCAACCAATCATCTTGATATTCGTAGTATAGAAGCGATAGAAGAAATGCTTTGTGCTTATAAAGGAACATTAATAGTTGTATCACATGATAAAAACTTTTTAAGCAATATTGGTATCACCAATTCCATTTATTTAAGTTAAACCTATGAAGCTTTGACTTTTCTTTACAAAATTGAAATTTAATTTTACCATGTAGAAATAAATTTACTCGATTAAAATACTTTCTAGCAAATTAGAACGCTACCTTACATATAAATGGCCGCAATGGAGAGAAAATGATACTAAAACTCATGTATGGCATTCAGCAATATCAAGGAAAAACCTTAAAAAAATTAGCAGAATTATTTGCTCAACTTAGTCAAGGTCAAAACCCAGATACACTTTTTATTACTTGTTCTGATTCGCGTATTGATCCTAATGCTATTACTCGGTCTAAACCAGGTGATCTATTCATTCAGCGTAATGTAGGAAATATTGTTCCACCTTATGGTGTTGCTGGTAGTGAAGGAGCTGCTATTGAGTATGCGGTCGAAGTACTTAAGGTTAAAGAAATTATTATTTGTGGCCATTCCCAATGTGGTGCCATGCAGGGTCTCCTCACACCAAACTTAGAAACTACCCTTCCAGCAGTTGCCACTTGGCTAACCCATGCTCGCCCTGTCCTTGATAAGATTGAAAAGCGATTTGATATTGGCAATACAAAGAGTGATCCTAATTTAAAATTAAAAGCTACTATCGAATATAATATTTTAACGCAAATTGAGCACTTAATGTCTTATCCTGCTATTATGAAAAGACTTAATCAACAAGAAATAACCATTCATGGCTGGTATTATGAAATTAAAAAAGGTGAAGTTTATATTTATGAACCTAACCAAAAACAATTTTTGCCATTAGAAGACGCTTTTAATGCAGCCTTCGAGGAAAAAATCGCCACACTCACAGAAAATATTGCTATGCAATATTTACAGTCACAAGCACAACCCCAAACAGCAACGGATTACTTAAAATTAATGCATCTTTTTAATCAACTTAAATTCAGTATTAAACCTATTTGGGCAGCAATTAAAGATAAGCTTGTTGAGGGGATTTGGCCAGAATTAAAATTTATGTTTTCTGATAAAAATGATACAGTATTTATAGAGCTTATTAATAATACTATTAATCATAAACTTAAAAATTTAGATTCTTTACGCAAAGAGATCATGACGTCAGCAGGTTATCACGACTATTGTCATCAACAATTACTCAGCTCCAATTTCTTTATAACAAATTCAGTAAAAAGTCCTATGCTAGCCTCCAATAATCCAGTACTTTCTGATAATGACTTAACTAGCCCTAACTCACTGCCCTAAATTTAAAGGTAACCATTTTGCCTTATTTAACGCACAGTTATATGGGCGAATAGGCGAAATGGTTACCTAAGCATCGGATAAATTATTATGAGTATTCTGAAGACATATTAAAATTTGGTGAATAAAGGTAACCGGTTAAAGTTTATTTTCTTTCCAACGCTTAACCAATCCAACATCAATATCAAATAAATCAAGTACCCGTCCTATACTGTGATTGATAATATCATCAATTGTTTGGGGCTGATTGTAGAAAGCCGGTGTGGGTGGTGCAATAATAGCGCCCATTTGGGTTACTTTTTGCATATTTTCTATATGCCCAAGATGAAAAGGCGACTCACGCACCATTAATACTAATTTGCGCCGCTCTTTCAAGATTACATCAGCTGCTCGCGTTAATAAGTTAGAAGTCACCCCACAGGCAATACTTGCCAAAGTATGCATAGAGCAAGGCGCAATAATCATTCCATTTGTTTTAAATGAACCACTGGCAATCGCTGCAGCAATATCATCATTGGAATAATATTTATCTGCTAGACCAATAAGCTCTTGTGCAGAAATAGTTACCTCATATCCGCGAGTTTGCTGCGCAGCTTTAGAAACGATTAAATGAGTTTCATAATCAGTTTTAGCTAAAATTTCTAAAAGACGGATACCGTAAATTATTCCGGAAGCACCTGAAATACCAACAATCATTCTCTTAGTCATAAAATACTCTTCACTTTACTTTGAAGTGGTTAACCCTTTAGAAATTTACTGCTATACATGTGTAAGCTATTGTATTGCATACTCTCAAACATTATAGATATTAACCTTTAAAATAATGGGCATTTGTTTCCATAATCTCAACTGAAAATTCTAAATTTAAATTTTTATTTCTTTGCTGGAAACATTCTTTCATTAATTCTATAAGCTCTTGCCCTACTTGTTCCTTTAAAGAATCAGAGCGGCCTGGTAAAATTTTTAACGTTAAATGTAGCATTGCATTATTTATCTGCCCTGAGCCTATATGAAAGCTATCATAACTAATACACCGGCTCTTACAGCTACTTAGCTTTGTTGGTAATGCTTTTTCTAATAAAGCATGAGCTTGTGCAAAAAAAGTTACCGCTTCTGGCCTAATATCAATATTGTTACTATATTCTAATACTAAGTGAGGCATTATTATTCCTCTAGTTGAAATAATATATAAATTTAAGCTAACTGTTGTCTCTTATATCATATTTCTTATCTATATATCTTTACTAGTGATACAAGCAATAGAAAGATTAGATAGTTTATTTTGACATAGAATTAAGTAAACAAGAAAAATTTAGATTAAAAAGATTATAATTTGGATTTATTTTTAGCTAACCATGTTTTAATTTCAACAAGAGTGCGTTTAACAATTAAAGTAAACTGCTCAAGTACGTCTGTTAATTCATTCATTGTTAAACCATTTAATTTTTGTTCAAAAACATGACAAGCGTATTGCATTTGAGCAGCACCGCAACATAAAGCGCCTCCTTTCATTTTATGAATAACTCTACCCATTAAGACAATATTCTCTTCATGCCAAGCCTGTTCTAATTCTTTTAAGTGGGTAGGTGTTTCATTAAACAGCATTTGCAATAACTCAGTTAGTGAACTAACTGAGCCAATAGTATTAATACCTTGTTCTACATCTATTAAAGGATATTTAGTTACTTCAAAAAATAAATTAGCTAGACTAGTCGGCTTAGCTATATTATCTGTAGTCGAAACCTTATCTTTTACAAAGATAGTTAATAATTCATTGAGTGCAGCTAATCTAAATGGCTTAGTAATGACTTTATTCATGCCTGCTTTTAATAGCATTGCCTCAGTATTTGCTGGTGAGTAAGCTGTTAATCCTATAATAGGTGTTGCTATTATATTTTCTTCTTGCTCAATACGCCTAAAAATTTTTGTTAATTCATTACCATAAATATCAGGTAAACCAATATCTAGCAAAATTAAATCAAATTTATATTCTCTAAAAAGTTCAATTGCCCTTGCACCATTTTGCGCAGATTGAAATTGGCAATTGGCTTGCTTCAAAATTGTTTCTGCTGTCTTTAACGCAATAGCATTATCTTCAACAATTAAAATACAAGGCTTGTCTCCATTCTTAAGCCATACAGAAGTATTGACTACAGTTGTAGTGTATTGAGCTTCATCATTTGTTGTTAAGTCATGTTTATTTGCTACAACATACACAGGAATAGTCACAGAAAAAGTAGTGCCTTGGCCAACATGACTTTCTACAGCAATGTGTCCTTTAAGAAGTTTGGTATATTTTTTTACAATATGTAAGCCTACGCCGTATCCAGAGTAAATACCTTGGGCAGATGGATTGGCTCTATAAAAGCGGGTAAAAATTTTCTGTTTATCTTCTGGCTTAATACCTATACCTGTATCCTTAATTAAAAATTCCAAGTTAGTTTTGTTACCACATTTTTTTTCCAAACGCACAATAATTTCAATGCATCCTTTATTGGTAAACTTCACGGCATTACCAAGTAGATTTAATAAAATTCGGTGTAACTTCACTTGATCAGTTTGAATAAACTTAGGAACTTCTTTATCAATATTTACTTTTAAATCTAAGTTTTTGATTTTTATAGCTGGCAGCTCTAAATCACATATATATTGAATCAATTCATAAATATTAAATTTTGAAAGCTTGGAGTCCGCTTCAATTGCACTGCCTGTAGCTACAATTTCAAGGACACTATTGAGTAATATTAACAATTGCTCAGAGCTAATATTAAGCATATGAGCATGCTCTCTTTCCTCGTGAGTATGTGCTTCTTGTTCAAGTAGAGAAGACATACCAATAATACCACTTAACGGTGTACGAATATCGTGGCTCATATTGCGGATAAACTCATCTTTAGCGCGATTAGCAGCTTCTGAATTTTTCTTCGCTTTCTTTAATTGTTCTTCTTGTTTTTTACGCTGAGTAATATCTGTATAAATACCTAAAATACCTACAATTACCTTTTTATCGTCATAAAAAGGTACTTTACTTACTAATACAGTCCTTTTTGCGCCATTCGGTTGGATAAATGTTTCTTCATAATCTAACTTAGCCTGACCCGACTCAATAACCATTTTATCATCACGACGATATTTGACAGCAGCTTCAGCAGGTAAAAGATCAAAATCTGTCTTACCTATTATATCTTGCGGTTCAGAAAAACCTAATTTTTTAGCAAAAATTCTATTACAACCTTGAAAGACTAAATTGCAATCTTTCCAAAAAATTGCATGGGGTAAATGATTAATAAGATTTAATAATATGTATTTATCCATTTATTTAATCAATTTTCCTTAAAAGAACAGATTTAACCCATCTGGATTAGGTTTTGAAGTCTCAGCTGGTTTTTTAGTTACCATATTAGGCTCTACTAAAACTGAATTAGTTCTACCTGTTCCTGCAGTCGCCTCAGCGTCAGTATTTGCTGGAGAAAAAAATCCATCTCTTCGAGGACTTGTAAGGATCGCCTGTTTGTTATCTTTAAATTTTAGAATTTCTTTAGTTAATTTTTCTGCTTTAGATTCTAACAAAGTCCCATATATATCTTTACCTACAGCATAATCTATAGATTCTATTACTTCACGAATTCGCTGCTTAAAATCGATATATAGTAAGTGATTTATTTCTGCCATATCATTTTCATCCCAAGCCCTTGGTAATAATAGTAACTTATCTTTAATTAATTTTGCTAACTGGTTATATTTTTCCTGTAAATACATATGTTCAACTATTATTTCAATTGCTTTTCTAGCGCCTGCTACTGCATTAGTCATTTTTGAAGCTAAAAATGTAACGACTCCTAGATCAGTCTCTGTTACACCAATTGACCTGCGCTGATGCATAATACCATTTAGGGAGTGGATATCTTTTTTAGTATATTCTTTTTGTAAACCTGTAATATTTACAATACCTACATGGATCTTAATTTTTTTTTCACTATCAATTTCTACTTCTGCAGCCTGATCTTCTAATTCTTTGCGGACAAGTTCTAAGAGAGGTAATTTAAATTCATCTGTAAAACACTCAGCGCAATCTTTGATAATTGCTATAGCTAACTGTTTAGCGTCCTCGTTTAATGAGGTTTTTCTTAGATTTTCAATTCTTTTTTCTAAATCAACTGGCATTTCTATTCCAGTCGGATAAGAGTCAATATTTGTATAGTACTCACTAGTAAGGATCGCTCGGCCATTTCCCCCTAAATTAGTGAAAGAAAAAAAAGGACCTGTAGAAAAGAGACTAGTATTTATATGACTTAATTTTTCGGGTAATTTAACTTCAATACTCACTTTTACCCGATTGACACCTTGACTATCTTTGTGAGGTGGCTTAGAAGCAGAAGATTCTAGACCTTTATTAAGGAAAGCTGCATTTTCCCAAGCACAATTTATAATTTGACTAGCTTCAAGCCTGATAGGCTCTCCACCCTTACCTCCATCCTGTTTTCTACTTTCTGCGCATATATAATAACCTAGGTGATCAGAAGTTGAACCCATGCTAGTTACGTAGGTATTAGGTATAAAAGTAATGTTTTTATTATTATTAATCTCACTTTGCAGGTGCTTTTGTAATTTTGGAATATCAACTTGAGGTTCAGTTGTTTGAAAAGCCTTTAATACCGAGGTAGTGCCTACAATTTTACCTTCTTCATCACGATAGGGAATAGAGGTAGAAATAAAACTGTATTTTTCTCGGTCAAGTTCTCTAATAAAGTCTTCCGGTTCACCAAATACTTTATTCGCTGGATCTTCTTTTATCTTTTCTTTATAAAATTCGATTAAAGCCTCAATAACATCTTCTGCGGCTTTTAGAGGAACTTGTGATTTATCAAGAAGATAATGGCGCCCTAAACATGGATTATCTTTAAAACCCGGGCGCGACGCCATAAAATCTGGAAATTCCTTAGCAAACTCAATAGCATTTTCTAGACATTTTAGTGCTGTTTCTTTATCAGCAAGATAATGCATTCCTGTATGTAACTTATTACATTCATTCTGGCTTGAGCATGTTGACGGTAAAACCTCTGAACCTGCTTCTACTAAAGCAATTCTAGGCTTTCTACCATTAATGGTAAGGTTATTAAGTTTCAATGCTGCATTAATTCCGGCCATCCCTGCGCCAATAACAACGAAATCATATTTGCCTTCATTATTACTGACTTCCAATTCGTCATTCTTATTAATGACGGTATCTATGTCACCTTTGTCCTTCATAATAAGCCTAAATATTGTTGTCAATGTATAAAATTATAGCATTTTAATAAATTTTAAAACAGAGATTTTTGGCTTTTTAGAGGTAAAAAAATTAATGGCTAGCATTTTAGGCTTCATAAAGCACTAAAATTTCTTTAGTATTAGTCAATTTTAATGAAAAAAAATGTTTGATATACAACAATTACAACAAAGACTAACATTGTTGAAGGATGTGTCTTAAACTTAGCAATTTTCTAATTTTATTAATATATAAATAAGTTTTTTAAAGCCTATTTCTAGGCTCTAAAAATTAAACTATACGACCATACTGTACTCAACCAATTCAGACTCTGTTTTCTGCATATCAGTCGTTGATTTAAATAGAAAAAAATTATCCTTATCAATTTCCACTTCCTCTGCCTTGCTAACTAAATATGACTGAGCCTTTATAATTAAACTATCTAAATTAGATATTTTAATTTTGATTTTTTCTTGTTTTTCTTTTTCCATTTCAAGATTATTTGGAAAGAAACTTAAAATATTCTTTTGCTTTTTTGGCCGATTTTCCGATAATTTAGTAGATAACTTATCTTTGACTTCCCTTAAATTCTGCTGAATTTTCTCAAGCAATACTGATTTATCTAATAAGAAATAAGAATAATCAAATAAAGGTAAACTATCTAAGAATTCATTATTCCTTATCTCAGCACACTGATGACACGCAAGTTTAAATTTTTCAATTATAAGGGTATTTTCTCCACGTGATTCTTCTTTTAATGCTTCTAAATTGACAAGTAAGGCTTGATGCATGCGTTTAGCATCCAATAAAAAATGATTTAAAAACTTTTTATTTACTTCATATGCTGTTTCTTTCTTTACTGAGCCTGTGGTTTCGTACTTAAAACAAGTTTGTCGGATAGAAGCTAATACACGATGATCATCTAGAGGTTTATTTTTATTTAATGCGCCAATTGACCAAAGTAATAAAAATGAATAAGCATCAACTCCTGATAAATACTCATATTTAATTTTAGCTTGATGTTCACGGGGATTTTCTAAGAAAAGTAATAGTTTATTTAAAATATCTTGTCGCCCTTCCAATTGGGATTGGTCGAAAACATAAATGTGACGCATACATGTTGAAAGTGCTATAGGGTTTACCTCACGTATAAAATCATATAAAGGCCTTTTCTCTCCTTTTTCTTTTTGAAAGTTATATATATGTAATACTAATTTATTAAGATACATAGAGACATACCCCCGAATCAATTAACTTGATTCAAACTACCAAAAAATAAATCACCGATAATGCTCTTCTATAGATACTATTTAATAGGAATAGAAAATTATTTACCTCTTAAAATTTAAGCTGAAAGATAAAAATAAAACAAAAGTGATTAAATTATCAAGGAAAATTTTTTATAAATAGCAATTAATTAATTTTTTAGTTTGCAGCCCATAAAACTGGGACAGATTGATAAGTTTTGTCTTTAAAAATATGGCATTTATAGCCTATTAAATTTTCAATTTTTAAATCAATAGCGCCTTTTTTTATCTGAAAACAAGTAGCTGGTGCACATTCAATAGTAATATTCTGATACTCAAAACTATAATGACCATGTACATGACCACATATAATTAGTTGCACTGGCGAGTTAATAAGCTTTTGCCAAAACTGACTTTGATTTTTCAAGCCATACTGATCCATTAAAGGGGTATTTATATATGCTGGATGGTGATGCATAATAAGTGCAATCTTTTTTGGTTCCTCTAATTTTTTTATTTCCTCTGTAATAATGAAAAGCTCTTCTTCATTTAAATAGCCAACGCCTTGACTAGGAATAGCAGTGTTTAAAAAAATAAAATGCCAGTATTTGCAATTAAGTACCCGTTTATACTGAAGAATGGAGGAGCTAGCAAAAACACTTTGCATTAAAAGTAAATTGTCATGATTGCCCGGAATCCAATAGACAGGGATTTTAAACTCTTTAAATGCCATTAAGATATGCTGATAAGATTCTCGTGTCTCATCTTGAGATAAGTCGCCTGTTAAAATGATAGCATCGGTATCATGAAGTTCATGCTGCTTAATATGAGTTATTACCTGCTTAAATCGATTATTACTGTCAATACCAAATATTCTCTTATCGTTTGAGGCAAATAAATGCAAGTCAGTAATTTGTAATAGCTTTAAGTTAGTTTTAGTTAGAAAACGGTTATTCATAAGGTAATTAAGATAAAAACTTTAAACAATCTTATTATAGAATTTTTTATTCTGTTTAACCCGTAGTTATAGTTATATTCATTTATTTATCACAACTAAACAATAAGAATTATTTTTTTATAAAGTGTTCTAAATAAAAAAATTATAAAAGTACCCAAAATGCACTAAGTACGTTAAAATTTTTACCCTTTTAATCAAAAAATAGATTTTATGCACTATTATTTTAACACTCCCGATCAAATTGCTGGTGATGAAGCTTACAATGAACTTAACTTTACCAAAGCGTTAACTCACTATAATCGAGCTCTGCAAACATTAAATCATTTGGCATCTCAACGAAAATTTAAAAGAAATAATGATTATCGTTATGCCCTTACTTATGTTATCTGTGAAATCGTTCAGACAAAATGTGATGCTATTAAGGAGATTATAGAAAATCAGGAAATTTTTAATTTTGACTCTTTAAGAAAATTATGGACAGAAATTCCGGGATTAATTAATGAATTAGAAAGCGTTTTTAATGAGATGGGTGATAAAGGTAAAGACGCTATTAAAGAAAGAATAGAAGTTAATTATAAATTATTAGCTGAAGTTTGTGACTTAATTAGTGAAGAGTTAAGTGATGGACTAGAGGATGAGTCATTACAGGAAAGTGACATATTGTCCGCGCTAAGCTGGCTTACTAGATCAATTGATTATTTCAAGCGAGCCAATTTACCTATTCAAATGGAGCTGCATCTTGGTTATTTAAATTTATTAGAAAAAGCATACAAATGCAACTCTGATAAAAATCATCTTCTCCAGATAACGCAATATATCATCAATAATAAATTACTTGACTTACCACTTACATCAACACAAGCACTAGAAATGTTAAGTTATCAACTTCTGGTGGCTATTAAAAGTAATGACTCTAGTAGTGCCAAATACTTGATTAAAAAATTTGGAGAATTAAGTTCAGCTCCTGATATAGATAGAGATAATTATATTCTTGACGACATTCAAAGCTTGATTGATAAATTCACGGATAAGCAAGAAGATGACTCTGTTAAGAAGCGTAAATTTAGTAAAGCTGATAAAATTTCTGCTACAGATAAAGATCATTATATTCTTGAAGACACTGAAAGCTTAAGCGAGAAATTAAATGCTCAAGAAAAAAATGACTCTGTTAAGAAACGTAGACTTAGGAAAGCTGATAAGACTTCATTAATTGCTGAAGATGGCGGAGAGGCTGAGGTAATAAAAAATTCTTCCAAACAAGCAAAAAATGTTATTTTGGAAGATACAGGTATCGAAGAAATGAATGTTGTTAATCAAACGACTGAAAATATACCTACGCCCATGAATGCGCAGCCTTCATATCCAAAAGACTTACCGAGTGTTTCTCAAACAATTGATAGAACTTTTTTTGGCAAAAATACTAAAACTGCGAAAAAAGTTTCATTTAAAGAAAATGATTATTCCTACGTCAGTCCATTTATAAAAACTTTTGAGAAATTAAGTGAACAATTTGCTAATCCTGAGTTTTTAGCTAATATTCTTTGTCTTAATGCAGATTTTTATAATAAAACAGCGCTGCCAATTAAAAATACCCGTCTATTGTCACGTGAACTTTATGAAAGCGCTTTACTTATAGTTCCTAATCATCCCGTAGCAAGCGTTAGGAAAAATATAAATCATGCAACAATACGGGATAATAACCACTATGGAAGTCAATCATCTTTTACTACGGATAAAAATCCAAAAGCTATTTTTATAGAGGCAATCGAAGCTTTGACTATGCAATTAGAAGCCTTCACAGCTGACAATATCGAAAAAATCAATGGTATTTTAAATAGCAATGTATCATTTGTTACCAATAATATTGTTAGTAAAAATATAGCAGGACGTCAATCTGCTGAAATTGCTAAACAGATTCAAGGTCGCTACCATTACCTCTCAACTCATGAGCGTAATAATGAACAGCAAGTTCCGAGCGAGCAGCAAGAGTCGCTTACTTTTAGATAATTTTTACAATGATGATTAGTGCTGCCAGTCATTAAAGGCAGCCTAATCTGTTTTGAAAATTATAATCATATAAGTATTATTCAACCCTGCTCTTTCTAGATTATGCAAAAAGTATATATGCATGATTTTCAGAAACTAATTAATAGTTACATCTAAAAGCACTAGGCGCTCTTGTAACGCTTTTCTCTATCTGATATTTATCTGACTATTTATTGATGATTAATTAACTGAGTGACCAGGTGACTTTCAAACAAAATTGGGAAAAAACAGATCCTACATTGTATCCATCAGTAGAATTGATAAATAAAATGATCAATAAAGCTTTCTCTACCAAAAAAATATATTCATGCAAATTAATTTCTGGAGGATGCGCTAATTTAAACTATAAAGTTTACTTTGTTTTAGAGAGCACACCTTATATTTTACGCTTGTATCTACGCGATTCAGAGGCGGTTTATCGAGAACAGCAGCTAAGTTTGCTACTTAAACCAAAACTACCTATTCCCGAGGTTTATTTTATTGGCCATTATCAAGGTTTTCAGTTCGCTCTTATAGAATGTCTTTCAGGTATTACTCTGCGCGATTTGCTATTAAGTAAGCAAAACTTTGATATGGCGTATCTCATGTATAAGCTTGGTACTTTAGCAGCTCAAATTCATGCATACTTATTTCCAAGCGCAGGCTTTTTTAACCGGCGATTGCAAATAATACAATCTCCTAAATCGAGCTATAGTGAATATGGCAAAGAATGTCTAGAAAACGAGTGGGTAATTGCAACTTTAGACTTAAAGATTAGAAGTAAAATAGCTTTTTACTTAAATTATCTAGACAAATTTTTCCCTTCCACTGATGAAAAATGTTTAGTTCATGGTGATTTTGATCCCGCTAATATTTTAGTAACTGAGGAAAATAAGCAATGGAAAATTTCCGCAATATTGGATTGGGAGTTTGCTTTTTCAGGATCACCGCTCTTTGATGTAGCTAATATGCTTCGTTATGCGCATTATATGCCCGCCTCTTTTAAAAACTCCTTTTTAAAAGGTTTATCATTAAGCTATACTTTACCAGCGCATTGGCAAACAACTGTTAATCTATTAAATTTACTATCATTGTTAGACTGTCTAACTAGAAGCTCTGCTAATCACCCTAATCAACAAGCCGATATTTATCAGCTAATAACTTATATTATTAATCAATTTGATAAAGAGTATGCTTTATGAATTTAGTTAAGGGAAATTTATACCCGTTACTTAAATTGGCTCTTCCTTTAGCTGCCACCGGTTTAGTTCAAGCTGGCGTCTTTTTTTTTGAAACCATATTTTTAGCGCATTTAGGCCCAACAATTTTAGCAGCAGGTGCATTAGTTAGTTGGTTAACTGGGACATTTGCCGTTATTATCTTTGGTGTCTTAAGCTCCATTAATGTGCTTATATCACATAAGTTCGGTGCAAAAGATTATCAAGGAATTGCCGAAGTTATTCGCGATGGAATTTGGCTAACATTTATTTTAGTTATCCCCAGTATGTTTTTGTTTTGGCATATGGCTACTATTTTTTTATGGCTTGGTCAAAAGAAAGATATAGCGTTACTAGCGAGTTCATATTTGCATGCATTAACCTTCGGTATTTTACCTAATTTTATTGTCACGGCTTTGCTTGAAATCATTACTGGATTAGGGCAAACCAAACTTGTTTTTAAATTAAGTTTAGTTTCCGTGTGTTTAACTTTATTCTTTAGCTTTGCACTTATTTTTGGCAAATTTGGTTTTCCTGCATTGGGTATTGCAGGTGCTGGTTGGGGTTTAACCACAAGTAGTTGGCTGACCATGTTAATCTTAGTCAGTTATTTAATAATTAATCAAAAAAATAAGCTTTATTTTAAAAATTTATTAACGTTTTCTAAACCAGTTTATTTGTTTGAACTTATTCGTGTCGGCGCACCCATGGGCTTTATGTATTGTATTGAAGTGGGCTTTTTCTTTGCGTTAACCCTAATTATGGGATTATTTAGTAGTCAAATGCTTGCTGCTAATCAAGTCTCTTTGCAATACTTAGGCGCTTTAATCAATATTATCTTTTCGTTAGCACAAGCCATTACTGTACGAATGGGCCATCTATTAGGTGCAGGCAAAAAGCAAGCGGCTGAACATGCTGCTTATACAGGGGTTGTCATTTCATTTATTTTCATGTTTTTTGTTGCCCTAATTTATTGGTTATTTCCTACTTTCCTCATTAGCATTGATTTTAATTTACAAGAAACACAAAATTTAACTATTATTCATTACGCTATAGAGTTTTTTAGTTTATGCGCTTTATTTCAAATCATAGAAGCTGTAAGAATTGCTTTATTTGGTGCTTTGCGTAGTTTAAAGGATACTCATTTTACCTTATTAATATCTATCATCAGTTTTTGGTTCATTGCACTACCTTTAGGTTATTCTTTAGCCACTTATTTTAGGATGGAAGGTATAGGATTATGGTGGGGAATGATTATTGGCTCGGTAGTCAGTGTAATCCTTCTATTTAAGCGATTTAAAGCTAAAATGGCTAATTATTATACTTACTCTGTTTAATTAACGTGAGTTCGACATAAAGAGACAAAGGCTCTTTTATGTTGCTAAACGAACGTTATCCCTTAAAATGCAAAGCATTTATATGGCATCTAGATTAAACATAAATAAATTCGACAAAAAATATAGCAAATCTATTTTATGTCGAATTCACGTTAATTAGTTATTAAGGTGGTGAGATGGTTAGTTGCTGCTCAGAATTCAAAGGTTTAGCTGGTGCACTGCTACAGCTTTTTATTTCGATGGTTGCATATCCTGTTAATAAACAGGTTATTTTAAAACCTTTAGGATTGTATAAATACAAGTTCAATTGATGCGGCACTTTTCCTTCAAGATTTACTATATAATTGTCAGGATTTGGTGTTTTTTCTATTTGCTTAGATACACAGTTTGCTAATGCTACACCATCTGTTTTATTGCCTGCATCATAACATTTCTTAATAATCATAACCGTTGTAGCCACGAAATCATCAGCCGCTGCAGTTGCAAAAGATAAACTAACCAAGATTAAGAATAATATTATTTTAGTAAGATTCATTATGATTAATTTATTTTGTTGTTTTACACATTATAGATGACATTAGAGTTCTTGCATAACTTGTGAATTTTACTTTAGTGCAAGGCGTAAACGTTTCGAGAGCAGAGTTTACAAAGAGTAGGAGCACCGCAGAAACATTTACAACGCGGCAATAAAGTAAAAGGCGCAGGTTATGCAAAACTCTATTATTAAAAGCTGCCGTAAGCGATAAACCATCAGCAACGCACGACTGTACTTAGACTTTACACCTTCTTATCTATCTAAAAAATTTACTTTATTGAAAGGCAAAATTTAAGTTGCCCCTATTGGCTTTGCTCGCCTAAACCGACTAATTAACACATAGAAAACTGGTGTAAATAAGAGACCGAAAAAAGTAACACCAATCATCCCACTAAATACAGCAACACCAATTGCCCGACGCATTTCAGCACCAGCACCTGTTGCAATAACAAGAGGAAAAACTCCTAAAATAAAAGCAAGAGAAGTCATTAGAATAGGTCTTAACCGCAGTTTTGCGGCTTTAATCGCCGCCTTCCAACGATTCTCACCTCTATCTTCTAATTGTCTTGCAAATTCAACAATTAAAATTGCATTTTTTGAGGCAAGGCCAACAAGTACTAAGAAACTAATCTGGGTCATAATATTATTTTCCATACCTAATAATTTAATACCCAACAAAGCTGAAAAAAGGCACATAGGTACAATTAGGATAACAGCCAAAGGTAAAGTCCAACTTTCAAACTGAGCCGCTAGAACTAAAAATACAAAAATAACACCCAAACTAAATGCAATAGTCGCTGTATTACCAACCATCTTTTGTTGATAGGCAATTTCTGTCCACTCGTAACTAATTCCTGGCGGTAAAATTTGTTTGGCAAGATCTTCCATGGTCGTTAAGGCCTCATCTGAACTATAGCCCGGTGCTACATCGCCTTGTACCTCAATAGCGGGATAAAGATTAAAGTGGGGTACCCTTGTAGGTCCAACCGTATTGCTTATTTTTGCAATAGAGCCCATAGGTACCATATCACCTGCACCGTTTCTTACCTTGATACGTAAAACATCATCTTCTGTACGACGATAGTCCGCTGCAGCTTGTGCTATTACACGAAAGGTTCGACCTAAATAATTAAACTCATTGACGAAAAAAGAACCGAGATAGACTTGCAAAGCCTCAATAATATTTATGTAAGGAATATTTAGTTGCAAAGCCTTTTCTCTATCGATATCAAGAAAAAGCTTAGGCGTTGCATTATCAAAAAGAGTAAAAACAGAAACGACCGGCTTTGCTGCATTTGCTGCTTTAATTAGATTAGTCGTTGCCTTAGATAGCGCTGTTAGACCTTTGCCTTCTCTATCTTGAACCATCATTTTAAATCCACCTGCATTGCCAATACCACGTACTGGTGGGGGCGGAATAACAACGATAAACGCTTCTTTAATGGTACTTAATTCTTTACGTAAATTATCAAGGATTGATTGATAACTTATACCGCGTTGTTTGCGCTCTTCAAATGATAAAAGGGGCGTAAAAATCGCGCCTGCATTTGAGGCACTAGTAAATGTGGCACCTGAAAACCCAGTAAAACTTACCGTATTAGCGATACCGGGTATAGTTAAGATTTTATTTACCGCTTTTTTTATGACTGCATCAGTACGTGGTAAAGACGCAGCAGGCGGCAGTTGCACTGCAACGATAAAGTAACCTTGATCTTGACGAGGAATAAAACCGCGCGGCACATAGCTAGATAAAAAGATAGTTAAAATAATCAAGAGCAGATAGATAATTAGCATAATAAATGTGCGCCTTGTTAAACGGGCAACTAAATAACCGTAAAGTTTTGAAGTGCGTTCAACTAAATGATTAAAGCCTACTAAGAAGCGGTGAATAGGTCGGCGCCACCATACGACTTGTTCAATGTTGTGATTTTTATGTTTAGAAAATAACAAAGTGGCTAAGGTAGGGCTTAAAGTTAAAGAAACAAACACAGAAATAGCCGTTGCAATAGCAATCGTTGTACCGAACTGCTGATAGAAACGTCCAGAGATACCTTGCAAAAAAATAGTAGGCATAAAAACGGCAATTAACACAAGTCCAATTGCAACAAGAGCCCCACCTACTTCACTCATCGTTTTTCGTGCAGCATCGCGCGCCTTTAATCCCCCACTCATGTTACGTTCCATATTTTCTATAACCACAATGGCATCATCAACAACAATCCCAATTGCGAGAACTAAGCCAAATAAGGTTAAATAATTTAGGGAAAATCCTAAAAGATTCATAACAGCAAAAGTACCGATTAAAGAAATTGGAATCGCTACAATAGGAATAATGGCTGCTCGCCAACTTTGCAAGAATAATAAAATAACTAAAACAACTAAAATTACGGCTTCATAAATTGTATGAAAAACAGCATTTATAGATTGTTGGACAAAGAGCGTAGGATTATAAGCAATTTTATAAGCAAGACCTGGCGGAAAATCTTTAGCAACATCTTGCATGGTTGCCATAATCTCTCGAGCAGTTGATAAAGCATTGGTTCCTGGCCTTTGAAAAACAGGTAAAGCCACTGCTGCATCTTTTCCTAGATAGCCTCTTGTTCGATAATCTTGTGCACCTAATTCAACGCGACTAATATCTTTTAAACGAATGATGCGTCCTTCACTTGATTTTACAATAATATTTTCAAAATCTTCCTTTTTAACCAATCGTCCTCGCGTTTGAATGTTGTATTCAAAACTGTATTGGGTGTCTTGTGGTTGAGAATTTAGGGTCCCACTTGCTATTTGAATATTTTGTGCACGGATTGCTGCCAAGATATCATTAGCTGATAAATTAAAAGAATTCATTAAATCAGGATTTAACCAAATACGCATAGCATATTCTGTGGCACCAACTATACGAACCTCTCCAACCCCAGCAATACGCCTTAATCTATCGCGAATATTAAGTACGGCATAATTACCTATATATGTTTGATCATAATGATCATTATGAGAATATAGATTAACCACTAGCATTAAGTCGGGTGAGTTTTTACTGGTTACGATACCAATACGACGAACTTCCTCTGGCAGTCTTGCTTCAGCAATTGCTACTCTATTTTGCACAAGAACTTGCGCATCATCTAAGTTAGTACCTAATTGAAAGGTAACCGTAATTCTTAATTGGCCATCATCAGTTGACTGTGAGTCCATATATAACATGCCCTCAACCCCATTAATTTCTTGCTCTAATGGGGTTGCTACGGTTTCAGCGACAGTTGTAGCATTAGCGCCAGGATAAGAAGCTTGCACTTGAATTGTAGGCGGAACAACTTGCGGATATTGTTCAATAGGTAAATCAAAATAAGCCAATAGCCCTATCAAAACAATAATAATTGAAATGACAGTTGAAAAGATTGGCCTATCAATAAAAAAATGAGCAATACGCATTTAAATCCTTTTAATTATTAGAGCACTAATTTTATTTAAGCGGTACTGCGTTTTTAGATCCCTTATTTATGAATCTTAAATCTTATCTAATCTTAAAGGTCATTTAAGTACACTATTTAATGATTATTTTTCTCTATTAATTTAATCACGACAGGCTTAACTTTTTGATTTGGCGTTTGAATTCTTTGGATACCATTGATAACGACTAATTCATTTCCTTTTAAACCGCGGCGGATAACATAAAAGTCATTCTCACGCAAAGGCCCAAGCTCCACATCAACTCGTTGTATTTCATTTTTTTGATTAACAGTATAAACAAAATGACGTGATTGATCAGTATTTACTGCCCTTTCAGGCAGAAGCAATGCTTCGTATTCATTACTTGCTGCTAATTTAGCACGACCAAATAATCCAGGATAAATAAGCTTGTCAGGATTAGGAACAATCGCTCTAGCTTGCATTGTCCCCGTGCTTTCATTGATGACGTTATCTTTAAAGTTCATCTTTCCTTGATGCAGGTAAGTTTTTTCGTCCGGAAGCCTGATTAAGATTTCTTGAGCATCTTTATTAATCTGTTTTAAGCGATTATATTTTAATAAATCGCCCTGACTGATATCGAAATAAAAATAGATTGGATCCATGGAAACTATTTTTGTTAAAACAGTTTCATTGGCGCGAACTAAATTACCTACACTTACCAAATAACGACTTATTTTACCGTTAATAGGTGATCTTATTTCCGTATATTCTAAATTTACTCGTGCATTTTTTAACTGCGCTTCAGAGATTTGTAAATCTTGTAGACGCTGATCAACGACTGATGCGGCAATAAATTTTTTTTTATATAACTCAACCACGCGCCCATATTGACTCTTTGCTAAAGTATATTGCGCTTGTGCCCGAGCTAGCGCATATTGAAATGGCCGTGGATCAATTATAAAAAGCAAATCATCTTTTTTAACAAATTGCCCATCTTTAAATTTTATAGCCGTTAAATAACCATTTACTCTAGAGCGGATATCTACTTCTTCAATCGCTTGAAAGCGGCCTGTATATTCATCCCAGTCCACCACTTTTGACTTTATAGGTAAAGCAACTTCGACTTCTACTATGGCTGATTCTTTCTTAGCAGACGCAGCTGGGTCTGAACCACATGAGATTAACAATGAAGTTATTAAAATAATAAAAAGAATCCTGATAGCTGTTAAACTGCTATTCATTTTTTTAATCTCTATTTAGGACCTGTTGACATTTTGTGTTGCGAGCTCAAAATCTGGATACTTTAGTGTAAATTTTAGTTTGAATGAGGCAAATAGTGAGCCATATTTAACGCATTCAAACTGAAATTTACACAAATTAGCCGGGTTTTGAATCGTAACGCTAATTATCCACAGGCTCTATATTAACGAACCTTTCTAGCTTATTATTACCTAATTAAATTTAGTCTATATCACTTCTCCTAAATTTGCTTAATTTTCTTTCCATCTTAATTAGAACACTTCCTGGCTGGCAAGAAGAATAAGTTTGGTAGGCATGCTTTTTTATAAGGCAAAAATTATATTGGTTCATTTTTTATTTCAAATGATTTTATTAATATAAAAATGGTTAAATATTTAACAAAAAATATTATAATACTGGCATACTATGTGAATGTTTTTTTACCATTAACTATGAAAATGAAGTAGTATTAAAACCTTGCCGGCGCTCTAATTTAAGAAGGGATAAAATCATGCTCAAACGCGATATTTCTACAACAAATGTTTTAATTGCAGCTGCAGGCGGTATGATTGGTTCAGGCTGGTTGTTTAGCCCTTATATTAGTGCTCAAATGGCTGGTAGTAATTCTTTAATTAGTTGGATTATTGCTACGCTCTGTATGTTTTTTATTGCTCTTCCCCTCTGTGAATTGGGCGCAATGTTTCCTGTTTCCGGCGGTATGTCTAATTACCCTACTTACACGCATGGCCAAGAAGTAGGTTTTCTTTTTGCTTGGACATCTTGGCTTTCCTATGTCGTTATGACCCCTATTGAAATACAGGCTATTTTACAATATGGCAGTCATTTTTTTCCAATTTTAACTGTGAATGATGCTGCAACACTTAAACTTTCAAATTATGGTTATGTTGCCGCCATGTTTATTATGTTATTTGTTGTCTTATTAAATTCCTATGGTATAAGAATGCTTGCAGAGTGTAATAAATATGCCAGTATTATTAAATTTATTTTACCAAGCATTGCTATTTTTTCATTCTTACATTATGCGCCAAACTTTAATAACATCTCTATTCATTTATCCAGCAAAGAAGATTGGGTTTCTATTTTTACGGCACTTTCGGCAGGTGGTGTCGCTTTTGCCTTCACAGGATTTCAAAATGGTTTAGTTTTAGCCGGCGAGGTAAAAAATCCTCAACGTAATATTCCTATCGCTATCCTAGGCGCGGTACTCATTGGTTTTTTATTATATTTTATGTTACAGCTTAGCTTTCTTGCAGCAATGCCGGCAAAATATTTAACGCATGGTTGGCAAAATTTAAATTATCCCGGCGATAGTGGACCTTTGGTAGGCTTAACTTTAATTTTAGGTCTTACTATCGTTGCAAGCTTATTGCTTTTTGATGCAGCATTTTCACCTTTTGGTACTACACTTGTTTATACCGCCGCAACCTCTCGTATCCTCTATGGCATGGCTCTTAATGATCATCTACCCAAAATTTTCTTAAAAGTAAATCGCCATAAAATTCCCTATGTAACATTGTATGCTAATTTTCTGGTAGGTATTTTGTCTTTTCTGCCTTTTCCAGGTTGGCAAAAGCTAGTCGCCTTTCTTTCTTCAGCGAGTATTCTATCTTATAGTATTGGTCCTATTTCTCTTTTAGCCATGCGTAAACTACAACCAGCAACTGAGCGCCCTTTTCGTTTAAGAGCTGCTCTAGTTTGTTCACATATTGCTTTTTATTTTTGTAACTTAATGCTTTATTGGTGTGGCTTTACTATATTATGGAAGCTTGATTTAGCTCTAATTATTGGGTTAGTGATTTGTCTTGCTTATCATCGTAAGAGTATTTTACATTGCGATCGACGACTTTATTGGTTCTTATTTTACATGAGTTCCATGCTGCTTATTTCCTACTTAGGCTCATTTGGCGGTATTGGCGTGTTAAGTTTTCCGCTTGATTTAATTTGCATTCTGCCGCTTAGTATAAGTGTACTTACTTTGTCGCAACTGTTATTAAATAAGGTTGAACATGAGCCTGTTGAACTAAATTTAGAAGAGGTTGCTTTATAAATCTTAGTCCTGATACTTATAAAATTTGCTCTAGTCCTGTTACATGATAGAGCAAATTTTTTCCTAATTTTACTAAATATGTACTTTAAAATCATTTTAAGTTTCTAATAATTGACCTAATCTAATATTGATGCCACAATATGCGCTTTTTTACAGCAGTAAGTGTGCAATTATGAGTTTAGTAGAACAAAAAGTTAATAAGACTCTTGAGGATTTAGAAAATTATTTAAGTAAAAATGCCCGTTTACGTCTCGGACGTGATAACGCAGACACAGTTAGAAAAAAAATCGAGCAAATTATATCTGATAGTTTCAAAGAATTAAACGAAGAAGATCAAAAAAGTGTTTATAAGAAATTATCTCTACGTTTGTATCCAGATAAAATTGCTGTAAATAAGAAGCTCTCGTCCCTTCTTACTGATAATGGTATTTCTATTAACGAGCCCTTTCAAATTTTAGATAAAGCTTATAAAAAGCCTAACATTATTGATATTGATGATCTTGCTAATGATCCTTTTTATGCCACTATAAAATTGGCTATTAATATGGTAGAGGAAGCTTATTATCATTTAAGACTTTACAAACGCTATTATGAACCTTTAAGAACCTTAGTTAATATAGCTTCTTGGATTATTAATATTAGCTTAGTCATTGCTGAATTTATAGCCCTAGATGTAATTTCAGCAATTTCTATTACTATTTCTTTTATAAATAAAATTCAAAATACAATAATAGATTTTATTACTGGTGGCGCGCTTCAGCAGGCTATACAAAATTTAGCCAAAGAGCCAAAATTTTATCAAGAAGCTGAAAATAAATTTTTCCAAGATAAGCAGAACTTACTCATTTATTTTTTAAAAGGAAAAATTATATTCACTAATGACCAAACAGAAAAAGAGTCATTATATTCTCAATTAGTAAAGATTAAAAATATGTCTTTAGAAGAGTTTAAACAAACTTATCGGGCAGCTCACATTAATGAATCAGCTAAGATAGAAAAAGAAATTAAAGCAAAAATTTCTCAAGAGCAATTAACAGGTTTCAACAGAATTAAATTTACTGCCCAATTCTTCCAACATACTATTTTTGGCCCGCTACCAGCAGGTTTAGGTAATAAATTACTTTCAGTAATCATTCAACGTCCCATTGCAGCTTTGCTAGCACCCGTTTTTCTTATTACTACAGCCGCTATTGAAACAGCTAAACAATTAAATGCTCTACTTATAGTAGCCAGCTTGTTTGCTATTGCTGGAATTAAGCTTGTTACTCTCATGGCAGTAAATTTACCTCTTTATTTACTTGATGCCGCACGCTATGTAGGTCATAAACTTGCTAATTTAAGATCACATAAATCTAAAGCTACTCCTGATGTTCCAACTGCTTCTAACGAAGAGAATTTTGATAGCAGCTATAACGTTATGTTTGATAGCAGTAAGCCAACTCAAACTAGTAGAGAGGACACACTAGATAGAGATCCATTTACTCGTTCTAAAAGAGGTTTTAGTATTTTCGCTAAGGATACAGAAACATCACAAGACAATCCAAATGTACGTCTTCCAGCGCCTGGTCAAAATTAATTATTAAATTTTAATTTAGTAGGAACTAGGATAGAAAATTTAGCGCTACTAAAATTTAGTAGCGCCTTCAAAAAATACTTAAAAGGTTAAATGTAATTTAAATGCGTTTCGCCCTTTTCTTTATCTAATATTGCTTTACCTCAACTTGTTGTTTAAATTTAGATCTTTTATCTCTGTCTGCATAAATAAGGGAGATACCGATATTATGCCTAAAGTAATACCTATATTATTTACGAATGCTAATCCTTTAACCTCGGCTCAGATAAAAATTTTATCAGAAGCCAGAGCAATTTTATCGCAGGAATTTGGCTTTGACGTCCAACGATCAATTATTTCACCTGTTAATGATGCTTACCTTAAACAGCGCGTTTATCCTAAAATAAAATTAGATGGCAAGAACTATCAGCGTTTACTTTTTACAGCAAAAGAACGTTTAAATATAGCACGCGGAACTATCCAAGATGCCTATCCTTTACATGAAGGAATAGATATTGCTGCCTTTGGTCTTTATTATAATACTACGCCAAATAGTTTACCTAAGAGAGGCTATATTGAATCATGGGAAATGTTACAGTATTTACAAAAACTAGAAATTGAACGATGCCAACGAGCCAATATAGAGCCCACTTTATATGTTTTAGTTGCAGGCACTGATGTAGCAAATCAGCGAGGAAACTGGAATGATCTAGCGCCAGGGATGCCTTTTTTATTAGTTAATCGCCAAACGCGTGACAATGAAACAGGGGCGCTAAAACAACAGATTAACCTTGAGTCACCTGGTAACTATTTAAAAAAATTAGGCTATCAAGGCAATATTTTTAATCACTTTACATCTAAAGTTTTTACATGCCCAGAAAGCTTGGATGCTAATTTATCTTCTACTAAACTTGCTGAGTGCAAGCCAGAAGCTCTAAATTTAATGGGTGATAAAGCATTCACCGAATTAGTAAAAATACTAGCTATACGCGTTAAAGCAAAACCATATGAACACACAGAACAAGAGCAGACGGAAACGGCTAAAGCATCTTTAGCTACTATTAAAAAATATGCTTTAGAAGGAAGTCTGGGAGAAAATAAGAAGGCCATTATTAAACAAAAGTTTCCTAGTGATTTAAAAGCAGCAGCGCTTTTAGAGGCAGTTAAATCATTTTGTGCATTGAAAACTCGAGAGCATATAGCTGGACTAAAAGAAATAAAAGCTATATTTAATAAAACTGCAACTAGTAAAAATTTAACCACTGATGAGCTGGTTGATCAATTACTATTTTTTATTAGATGGAAAAAATCTGACTCTAATTTAGCCCGTTTTTTCCATAATAAAGTTCGTCAGAGATCCCCTGAAACCGAGCAGTTTTATCAGTTGCTTGCATCGCTTGATGAGACCGATTCTAATTCTTGGGATAGAGTTACTAACTCTATTAATATGCTAAATGAGATGGATGTAAAAGACACACAGCTTAATTTATCAACTAAAGGTTAGATTTATACCTAAGGCGAGATGAGTAAGATTAGGTTGGGCCAAACGCAGTGCGGCCCAACAATGTTGATGATACTACACGTCTTATGACCAAAGCTGTTGGGCTGCGCTACGTTTGACCTAACCTACATTTGCCCTATTTTTTCCTACCTACGCAGGCATCTCACTTTCTTACAATTTAGCGATATTAGAGAAATATTTTATTGTTTCATTTAATCCGGCTTTAGAACCTATTTCATAAAAGGGTTCAAATACTTCATGGGCCGCTAATTCATCGCGAAGTGACAAATCATGAAATAGATCTGCTAAATCGAATGCTTGTCCTTTAGGTAGAGATTTTAAAAGCGACGCTGACAGGATACTTAATCCATAATCAATATAATTCATTGCCGGCGAAGGTCTACGTTTATTATACTCAATGATCTTATCCTTATTGAATAAAACATTACTTTTATCACCTTGATTCATATTTTTAAAAACCGTCATTAATGCTGGTTTACCGCTTTTAAAAAAATCTCGTTCTACCACTTTAAAATTAATAGGAAGATAAGAATCACCATAAAGGACAAAGAATTCCTCCCCTAAAAGAGGTAAGGCTTGCCTCAATGCACCTCCGGTGCCAAGCGGATAATGGCCGTCCCAAGAGTAGTGTACATTTAAATCATAAGCTGAGCCATTGCCTACTACCGTTTTAATTTGATCTCCTAAATGCCCCAAACAGAGTACTACTTGTGATATTCCTTGTTGACGTAAATAACGAAGTTGATAATTAATAAAATATTCACCTGCTACTCGTAATAGCGATTTAGGAATTTTTTCAGTCATTGGAAGCAAACGCGTTGCAAGTCCGCCGGCTAAAATGACAACTGGCAAGCTCATGTAAAGCTCCTTTTTTATTTAAAAACTTCTAAGATTAGTTTTTAATAATGTTTGCAGAAAAATAGATATGATGATATCAATTAAAATTCCTCACTTCATGAGAATTTTTGGATAGCTCAACTATATGATCGATGAAGGTAAGCCTATAACCAATACATCTCGTCTTTCTGTCATCGGCGCCGGGCCGTCAGGCTTAGCTGTTAGCCTTTTTTTAAAAAATACCCCTGACATTTTGGAGAGTAAAAATCATGTTGGTGGCCATGCTTCCTCATTTACTATTGATGAATTTACTTTTGATTATGGTCCTCATATTTTATTTTCCCGTGATAAGGATATTCTAGATTTTATTATTGCCTCTTTAGGAGATAATGTAGCTCAATGCCGACGTAACAATAAAATTTCATATAAAGATCGATTACTCAAATATCCTTTTGAAAATGACTTAAGCTCTCTTTCTCTAGAAGATAATTATGACTGTATCCGTCATTTTATTTTTAATCCTTATAAAGAAAAATATGCTAACCCTAGCAATATGAGAGAGTGGTTTTTAAAAACTTTTGGCGAAGGTATTTGCGCGCGCTATTTATTTCCTTATAACGAAAAAGTATGGAATATACCTGTAGAAAAACTTTCTATGTTTATGGCGGAGCGCATTCCAACACCTCCGCCTGAAGATATACTGAAATCTTCTTTAGGGTATATTACGGAAGGTTATTTACATCAGCTCTATTATTCTTATCCCAAAGTAGGTGGTTACCAAGCAATTTGTGAAACTTGGAAAAAAAATCTACCCATTACTTATCAATTTAATGTCAATAAAATTCAATTTATAAATGACAAAATTAGATTATATGATTGTCAGGGCAATATGAAAGAATATGAGCAAGTCATTAGTACAATGCCTATTCACGAATTGATTACAAAAATAAATATTGCGGTACCAAAAGCTATTCAATCTGCAGTAGAAAAATTAATTATTAACCCCATGTTTGTTATTTCTTTTGGTATTAAAGGTCTTGATCCTAATCAATACACAGCTGTTTATTTTCCAGAAGCTGAGTTTTGGGTGAATCGAGTCAGTTATCCTTGTACTTTTTCTTCTGCTAATGGACCACAAGGATATTGGAGTTTACAAGCAGAAATTACTTGTACTAAAGATTCAGAGCTTTGGAAAAAGTCAGATGAAGAAATTTTAATGCATACCAAGCTTGGTTTACAAAAGCGAAACTTATTACCCGAAGATGACGCTATCACTTTTGCAAAACTTACACGCATACCACATGCTTACGTAGTTTATGATGTAGGTTATGAAGAGCAGGCTAGCAAAGTTAGAACCTGGTTTGCATCTTACGGGATACATTTATTAGGTCGTTTTAGTTACTTTGAATATGTCAATGTTGATATGGCTGTCGATAGGGCTATTAAGCTTGCTGCCATGTTAAATGGTGATAAGAGAGATTATCTAGAAATAAAACCTTGTTATCTAAAAAGTGCTTTAAATAAACTAATTGGCTAAGACTTACTTTACTCGTCTTTCATATTATTCTATTTGCAAGCGAAATTGCTGGAGAAAATTGCAATGAATGTTACCCCTAATCCTATAGGGAAATATATTACTGTTGCCATGATTACTAAAAATGAAGAACAGGCTGTAGCTGGGGTTATTGAAGACATTAAAAGTATTGTCTCTGAAGCTGAAATTCTTATTGTTGATTCAAGTCAAGATGAAACACCGGTAATTGCTAAAGCACATGGCGCAAAAGTAATTCGCCAATTTCCTCCACGTGGTTATGGCCCTGCTATGGAACATGCGTTACGTGCAGCAAGTCGTCCCGTTATTATTACTTTAGATTGTGATAATACTTATCCTGCTCATAAAATCCCAGAACTTGCTTCACTTATTCTTAAAGAAAATTATGATTTAGTAGATGCATCGCGATTAGAAAAAAAACCACAAGCTATGCCTTGGCTTAATTATTTAGGTAATTTGATGTTTGCTTGGCTCGCAAGTTTATTATTTTTTAGGCGATTAAATGATTTGCATAGTGGTATGCGGGCTTACCGTAAAACTATGCTAGATAATTTAGAATTTGATGCCAAAGGTGCAGCTCTCCCTGTTGAACTTCTTTTAAAACCAATTATATCTGGCTATAAAGTTCATACTATATTTATCGACTATCATGAAAGGGTAGGACAAAGCAAAATGAATGCTTTAGATACTAGCTGGTGGACACTAAAGCGAATCCTCAAAGTCAGAATGCAATCAATAAAAAAGCATCGTTTAACTTTATAAATGGATAATCTGGTTTAGAGTGTGTTTAAGCTGTGAAAAAATAAATTTTTTGCAATTACATAGAAAAAAATTTACATTTAAATTAGTAATTTCAAATTGATGGAAAAAGTACTTTAGAAATTATATTAGACCTTCATTAGACTTCTTTGGAAATTCGCTACCGAGAGTGCAGTGCGAGAAGACACGAAGCGCAGAACCGGAATGTACACATGAGTACATGATGATTCGAATACCGTATCAACGAATCAATGCACCTTTGTAATGAGTTTCTGAAGAAGGCTATCGCATGAAGCCGAAAAATATCTTTAGTGAAGAAGAAGATGGTCTATACTGAACAATACTTAAATGAAGCAATAAAAATTATTAATCAAATAGAAATTAATACCATCGAGCAAATAGTTGATTTGCTTGCTACTCTTAAAAAATCCCAAGGGCGATTATTTTTTCTTGGCGTAGGAGGAAGTGCTGCCAATTGTTCGCACGCAGTTAATGATTTTCGCAAAATTGTTGGGATTGAAGCGTATACTCCTACAGATAATATTGCAGAGCTTACTGCAAGAATTAACGATAATGGCTGGGCAACGACCTTTGTTGACTGGTTAAAAGTTAGCAAACTTACTACTAAAGATATGGTGTTTGTATTCTCAGTAGGCGGCGGTGATTTAGCTAATAATATCAGCCCAAATATTGTAATCGCTTTACAATATGCTAAATCGATAGGAACTAAAATAGTTGGAATTGTTGGAAGAAATGGAGGTTATACAGCTCAAGTAGCTCATGCATGCATTATTATTCCCACTATAAATCAAGAAACAATAACACCCCAGGCTGAAGCATTTCAGGCGGTCTTGTGGCATTTAATAGTATCGCATCCAAAATTAACAGGTAAAACTAAAATGTAACCTGTTTACTTAAAAAAGGACTTTTTGCGAGAACGAACAATGAATGAAAAAATTGAGAAGTTAAAAGTAAAAATATTTTCTGACGGGACTGATAAAACTCATCTCTTAGAGTTATGTAAACAGCCTTATATAAAAGGTTGGACAACCAATCCATCACTTATGCATCAGGAAGGTGTGTTAGATTATCAAGCCTTTGCACAAGAACTTCTTACCCTTATACCTCCTCATCGGCCAATTTCCTTTGAAGTCATTGCCGATGATTTTAAAGAAATGGAACAACAAGCATTAAAGATTTCTTCCTGGGGAGATAATATTTATGTCAAAATACCCATTACAAATACGCGTCGTGAAACTTGTCACTCCTTGGTTAAAAAATTAACGGCGCAACAAATTAAAGTCAATGTCACCGCAGTGATGACTTTAGAGCAAGTACGCCATATTATTTCTGCACTTTCGCCTAATGTTCCTAGTTATATTTCTATTTTTGCCGGACGTATTGCAGATACAGGATTAGATCCACTTCCTATCATGGTAGAAGCACTAAAAATTATGAAAACTAATCCTTTAACAGAATTAGTTTGGGCAAGTACGCGTGAAGTATTTAATATCTTTCAAGCAGATAAAATTGGCTGTCATATTATTACCGTTTCTATAGATATATTAAAAAAATTGTCATTAGTTGGTTATAACTTAGATGATTATTCACTCGCTACAGTAAAGAAATTTTATGATGATGCCATAGCAGCTGGATTTAAGTTATAACATCAGCCACTAAATTTTAGCCCATGCGCAAGTGTTTAAGGTGAAAAATTAGATAAGTAATATATGATTGAAACCACGTGAACTTGTGTAAAGTTTATTTAATAGACTTCTTCGGAGTGAGTTTATGATTATTGCACGTAGCCCGTTGCGAATTACGCTTGGTGGTGGGGGCACAGATTTACCTTCCTATTATCGGGAACATGAGGGTTTTTTAATTGCAGCGTCAATCAATAAATATGTTTATGTCACCGTCATGAAGCCTTTCAGCAAAGGGATTTATCTTAAATATTCTGAATTAGAACATGTGCATTCTGTAGAGAAGATAAAACATAGAATTTTTCGAGAAGTTTTACGTTTACCTAATTTACATTCTAACCGAATTGAACTTACCTCACTCGCTGATATCCCTGCTGGTACTGGTTTAGGTTCCTCTGGTAGCTTTACAACAGCGTTACTTGCAGCTTTATATGCATATAACCACAAATTAGTATATCCACAAGAATTAGCTGAATTAGCCTGTCATATTGAAATAGAAAAATTAGGAGAACCAATAGGAAAGCAAGATCAGTATATTGCAGCTTTTGGTGGTTTAACTTACTTTACTTTCCATAAGGATGACAAGGTAACAGCAGCCTCATTAAATATCTCACAAGATATGTTTTTTGACTTAGAAGATAATCTTTTATTATTTTTTACCGGCTATTCAAGAAACGCAAGTACTATCTTAAGGCACCAATATGAAAAGACCCAGCAAGGTGATGATAAAATGTTGCTGAATCTACATTTTATTAAACAATTAGGCTACCGTATTAAAGAAGCCTTAGAGCAAGGAAATGGCATTCGTTTTGGCGAGCTTATGAATGAACATTGGGAGTACAAAAAACAACGCTCAAATGGCATGAGTGATAATCAGATTGATCAATGGTATGAACTTGGTATAAAAAACGGTGCTATTGGCGGAAAACTTGTTGGGGCAGGTGGCGGCGGTTTTTTAATGTTTTATGCTTCTGATCGCAATAAATTACGCCATGTTATGCAACGAGCTGGCTTAGAGGAAATAAGATTTAGCTTTGATTTTGAAGGAACGAAAGTAGTACTTTCATAAATTAAGATAGTTTTTGCATAACCTGTGGATTTTGCTTTAGTGTAAGGCGTAAACGTTTCGAGCAATGGCAGCAACTTAAGAATTTTGTCATTTCCGCGCAGGCGGAAATCCATCTTAAAACTCGCACTGTGCCTGCATAGAAATGGATTCCCGCCTATACGGGAATGACAGAGCTGTTCTTAAGTTAACGCCATTAAACGTTTCAAGGAGCAGAGTTTACATGGTGTAAGAGCAACGCGAAACGATTATAACGCGGTAAATACCAGATTATGCAAGGACTCTAAGGAACACGGATTAAATGATATACAATTTATATTGTCGTTTGGCCTTAACCATTTATATTCTTGTAGCGTATGCTTTTTATCCAGACTTTCATCTTGCAGTCGATGCTGTGCCCCATAGTTTATACCAGTATTTAACTCAAAGTTTTCTTGCGGGCCATCTAGATCTATTGGTACAACCTTCCCAAGAATTACTTAATTTACCTGATCCTTATGATCCCGTGCAAAATTATAAACTTAGGTTGCACGATGCATCTTTATATAACGATAAATATTACCTTTATTTTGGGCCACTTCCAATTATAGTATTTCACATACCATTTAAATTATTAACAGGTTTTTACCCCTCCGATGGGCTCGCTGCGTTTTTCTTTTTATCTTTAGGATTTATGGTTAACTTTTTTCTCATCATAAAAATAAAAGAACAATATTTTCCCCGTATTTCGGAATTACAACTAGGATTAATGGGAGCGTTGCTCGGATTTGCCAATGGGGCCCCTTTTTTAATGTCCAGACCCGTTGTTTATGAAATAGCAATCGCATCTACATTCTGTTTTATGAGTTTTGCTTTATTTTTTCTTTATAAAATAACCCAAAAATATAAAACAAAAGATATTATTTTATTTAGCTTATGTTTATCACTTTGTGTAGCAGGAAGACCTCATTTTGTTTTAATTTGTTTTTGCCTTCTTCCTGCCCTTTTTATTTATTTAATAAAACATACTTCTAAAAATCGCTTTACTCTTATCACTGCTTTATTTGCGCCAGCAGCTGGCGTTGGTTTTATGTTAGCATTATATAATTATGTGCGATTTGGTTCCATTTGGAACTTCGGTCATATTTGGCAACTTTCTTGTAATAATATAAAGGCTTTGCATAAGGAGTTAAGCAATTTAGGTAAAATTCCTCGCAACTTGCTTTATAGTTCCTATTTTTATTTTTTACAGCCCTTTTTAATAGTAAAAATATTTCCCTATATCAGATTGATTTGGCATAACTGTCGTTATCATATTGACAATGATTATTATTTAGAAGCCATCGTGGGAGTATTCATTACAACGCCATTCATTCTTTTAGTTTTAGCCTTACCTAAGTTGATTTTAATTTACTTTAGAAACCGAAAAAAGACGGCGCCCTTATTATGGTTTCTGCTTTTTACCTCTTTTGTCCCTTTTATTACTACCTTATTTTTACTAATACTTCCTTTTGCTATTCAACGTTATCAAGTAGATTTTATCCCTTATTGGGTTTTACTAGCTATCATCACTTTTTGGTTATATGAAGATTATGCTCGTCATTCAATACACTTTAAAATAATAAAAATTATTTTTATTGTTACAGCAGTTATGAGTATCTACATGGGATTCAGTTTAGGTCTAGGGTATTGGACCACGTTATAATATAGGTCTCATAAATATTTAAGCATTGCCAACGCCGAGTCTCGAATAGCTTCGGCGGAATTTAGTTGACAACGCCAGCCTAATGAATGAATTTTATTAATATCTAAACGCACTACTGGCACATCACCTTTCCAACCTCTATCACCACCGGTAAACTTAAAATGCACTGGTTTTTTTATACCCATACATTCTACGATGATACTCGCAATATCACGCACACTAATATAATCACCAGTAGCCACATTATATACTTCATATTTCTGCGTCATCTTATGATGAGCTAGCAAAACTGCTGAAACTATGTCTTGAATATGAATATAAGATTTACTTTGCGAACCATCTCCTAAAATTTCAAGCTGAGTTGGATCAGCTCGTAGTTTTCTTATAAAATCATATCCTACGCCATGCGTTTGGCGCGACCCTACAACATTAGCAAAGCGAAAAACACAGGCGCTTAAATCAAACATATGACAATAACTACAAATGTAAGCCTCACTTGCAAGTTTACTAGCACCATAGGTTGAAATAGGATACATACCGCCTTGATCTTCTGGGCTTATTATATCAACTTCTCCATAAACACCGCTACCAGAGGTATAAATAATGCGCTTAACTTTATTTAGGCGAGCTGCTTCTAAAACTTGATAAGTAAGGTAAAAGCCTTCTGTAAAATCAATACTTGGCTCAGAAATAGCTCGAGCAATATCGGGATTAGCAGCAAAATGCATCACAACATCATGTCCGGCTATTGCCCTATGAAGTTTATCTATCTCTTTAACATCACCTTTAATGACTCTCAGGCGTGCATCTTTATTGTGCTGCTGAAAGTGCCACTCTTTGCCAGAAGAAAAATTATCATAAATCGTTACTTTCTTAGTGGTATCTATACGCAATAAAGAATCAACAAAATGTGAGCCAATAAAGCCTGCACCACCCACTAGAAAATAAGTTTTAAATACCATTTAATTGATCCTAATTTAAGCTTAACTTTGATTATAAGTGACTTCCTTCCCTTTAAATAGAGTGAAGTTTAAATAGCATCAAACATCTAATTTATTTAACTGGCTTTTATTAACTGACTTTGCTCTTTGAATAAATTAAGCCAGAACCTTAATATAAATTGTCTGGCTTAAATCAAAGCTATTAACTTATATTTAGAAGGCAACGTTATTGAGTTAAAATCTTTCTATCCTCTTTTTTGTCCTCTAATAACCCCATCTCTTCTAATTGACTTGTAATATGACTTATAACATCATTAGGTTTACTAATTTCATTAAGTATATGAGCCTTACTTTGAGTCTCAGAAGAAATAGGCGTATTATGTTGTGGCTCACCTTCAGGAACATCACTGCCTTCAATTTTTTCACCTTCTGACTTACTGTCTAGATTATCACCCGGATCTGGATCAGGCCCTAGTTCTGGTTCCAACATCAAAATTACTGAGCCAACTCCTTTAGTCTCAGAAGTAATAGGCGCATTATGTTGTGGCTCACCTTCAGAAATATCGCTTCCCTCAATTTTTTTACCTTCTGACTTACTGTCTAGATTACCACCCGGATCTGGATCAGGCCCTAGTTCTGGTTCCAACATCAAAATTACTGAGCCAACTCCTTTAGTCTCAGAAGTAATAGGCGCATTATGTTGTGGCTCACCTTCAGAAATATCGCTTCCCTCAATTTTTTCACCTTCTTCTGCCTTACTGTCTAGATTATCACCCGGATCTGGATCAGGCTCTAGCGCTGCTTCCAACCATAAAATTACTGAGCCAACTCCTTTTTCTTTAATTGTGCGTTCCACTTCTTCTCTTTTTGCTAAAATTTCTTGCTCTAAGCTTTCAGCAATTTTAATAGACTCTATTGGTTGTTTTCCCTTTTCTCGAAAGTCTAAAGCAGATTTAAATTCAATTTTCGATTGTTTAACAAGATGGTTATAAACTGTAACACCCTCTTTAACAATCCCAAGTGTACCGGACTCTAATGTTCTCTCTAATAAAATGCCACCTTGAGCAAACAACTTTGGTAACGTATCATCAAGTAAACATTCTGCGATGTTATAATCATTTACACATAAATTTACATCAGCAAAAAAAACAACCTTGGAAATATTGTGAACGCCAAGTTTATTCACTATCGCCGCTAATTTTTTAGTAATTTCTTTCTTTAAATTACTAGCGGAATCAATGGGAATTGTTTCAGGGTCTTTCATCTCAGGAAATTTATAAAGCTCATCATTTTTACAGCGATTACCAATCGATCTATAAATAAAATACGCTGCATTTTTATCATGATAACAACTAATTAATAATACTTTTGCATTATTTAATCCATAATGAGTGTATATTGGACTTCTCATTTTTTTCTCATTTTAACAACTATAATATTTTTAATTTTAATATTTATATATTAACAAATTATTAAATATAAAAATTTTTTATATTTAAATTAAATTTATTATGAAAAAATGGGATTTAATTAATGAAAAAAGTTGTCTTAGATAAGCTATATAATGAAAATTTATGCTATATTTTTTCTTCTTTTAGCGCATCAAATTGCGCCTTTAAATTTTTATATTTAAGTCTCATTTCCTTAAGCCTTTCCTCGGGCTTTTCCTCTAACAATTTATTATTTAAATAATTAATATCATTGTTTATATATTCTAATTCTTTATCGATTTGCTTATCATTTTTTTTCTTTCTTTCTTGCAATAGGTATTTCTGCTTTTCTTTTAATGTATCTAAATAACTATAAACTGCAGCTAATTTTTCATAACGATTATCAATATCCTTTTTAAATAGATTTAATGAGCGCTCAACTTTATGGGTAGGTTTACTGATTTTATTAAAGAATATCATTCTCTTCATCTTATCAATCATTCCTAAAATAATTGCTTGCACTAACATTCCCACCTAGAGCATCATCACCTTTTTGTAATCCTTCTTCTAAACACCGACGTTTTTTAATTTCCTTTAAGGCATTTTCAGCATCCGCTTCTAACTTACGTGTAAGTTTACTAATTTTTATAATTTCCTGACCTACGTCCAATGTTTTAGAACTAATTTCATCGATTGGCCTAGTCTCTTTTTGGCTCCCAGCCTCATAATTTACTTCATCTTGTTTTTCAAAATACATCTCCCTAGGGCACTTTGGTATTTCATCGTCCTCCATATTAGCGCTTAGAGATTTTTTTTCTAATGGGAAAGGTATGTCTAAATTTGAAGTGTTAATGAGTTCACATAAACTAAATTTATTTATAGGCAAGCTCAGTTTGCTTACTGTAGTAAAAATCTCGATAGATATAGGTGTATCATCTATAACTA
The DNA here is from genome assembly GCF_900461525.1 of Legionella busanensis. Taxonomy (NCBI): domain Bacteria; kingdom Pseudomonadati; phylum Pseudomonadota; class Gammaproteobacteria; order Legionellales; family Legionellaceae; genus Legionella; species Legionella busanensis. The sequence continues at coordinate 2,838,450 of NZ_UGOD01000001.1, forward strand.
CTTGATATTGATCGCCATCATATGAATAACTAAATTTACCATCTGAACCTGCTTGCTTAGTCTTAATAGTTACTTTAGATTGATATTTCTTTTCATGATGTTTTGTTGCCGCCTGTATTGCTACGTCAATTAACGTTGTTTCTAAAACGCACGTTACCGGTACTGCAAATATAGTAGCAAGCGTATTATCCATAAGGAACTCAGCTAGCTTAGACTTATCCGAAAAGCATAAATTTACATCAGCATAAAAATAAACTTCGTTAAAGGTTTGGTTGGAATTTTTTAGCGCTGCTTTTATCTCATCAAGTTTTTCTGAAATAGCATTCTTAATTACCTCATATTTGTTACTATCTGCAATAGGAGCTTGAGTGAATTTTTTTTCTGAATTTTTCATAGCCCCTTTGCCAAATCGCTGTGCGTACTCAGCGTAAAACAGTAAAGAGTCCATTCGGCCACTATGATAACAGCTTATTAATAAAATATTTGATCCCACTATGCCATAGTGAATATAGGCTTTCATTAGTGTCGGCTTATCTGTAGACATGATAATTACTTTTGATTTAAATTTCTTTAATAGTTTATATTAATATAATAAGCTTAAAAAAGTATTAAATTTGAACAAAATTTTCATTTTTATGACAAATTATGGGAAATTCAAGTAAATTAGAGCGAAAAATGCATTGTTTGAGAAATAAATAGCGGTATTGGTAAGATTAGGTCTAATTGACCTAATCTTAATTTTTATTAATTTTCTTCAATTACAGCCTCTAGCCATTGTTTATGACGCCTTTCATCATTTAACCCTTGAATAATGACTGCAGTCGCCTCAGGCCATTTGTTAGCATGCTCACTAACTCGCTCATAAGCTGTATTTGTGTCTACTTCATTAGTAACCATAGCTTTAAGAATAGCCTTATCGCCCAATATATTAGCTAAGACTACCTTACCTTTAGTTAGATACTGCTTCATATCGGGGCCTGTTGGAATCTCTTTTTTATGTACTTTTAGAATATCAGTTATATTTTTTATATGCCGTTTATGATCATCCATAAATTCACTTAGACGCTCTTTATAAATTTCACTTTCAAGGCGATCGATAGCTACTTTATAAGCTGCAACTGCGTCGAAATCGAGCTCACAAAGTGCATAAAGAGCATTATGGAACTTAGCCTGCATACCAACACTAGTTGTCATTTTTGTACTCCTTTTTTTAATTTATAAGCATCCTTTAATAGATCTTCAAGCCTTGAGGTAGCAGAGCATTGCATAATCACCCTGCTTACTCATCTCATTTGATTAGTTGCGACTTAATCTTTAATAGCGCCCTTCACAGCAAAATAGCCGATTAATCCAAAGAGCATGGTTTGCAAAGGATGTTTTTGTACATAATCTAACCAATCACAACCTGACTTTTCTAATTCATTTAAACCTCTTTGCATCGTATCTTTAGCTTGTTTCTCAAAATTAGACATAGAAAACCCCTTATTTACAGATTAAAACTATTTAAATTATAAATATTAAGCAAATATTTGACTTAATATTTATGACAAAATTGTCATTTTATTTGTGATTAATTTTTAAGATAACATATTAAAATTATATGTCAACATATTAGTGACAACGGAAGGCAATTGTTTTGTATCGCTATTGACTATTATCTATAATAATTTAACTAAGCCTGCGATCTAGGCAACATCCCTGAAGTTTTGTTAGACAAGACTTAATAAAATTGAAATTAAATTGTTCTAGCATGTTGGATAAACAAGCAATATAAAGAGATTAAATAGTCTTGACATACAGAAACCTTTCTTAATAATTGCTCATTCTAAATAAATAAAAAGGGAAGTTAATAATGAAATGCTCAATCCTAAGCGCTACTATACTAATCACTAGTTTATTTACTGCAGATTTACTAGCAGCACCTAAAGCTATGATAACCCATAATCTTACTGATACGACGACTAATGCCTATGTAGATGGTAGAGCAGCGCCCCAGCCTGCGTGGCCTAATGAAACAACTAAAGTGTCATGGACTATTGTTAAAGCAGGTTGTAGAGACCATCGAGAAGAAGGCATCTGCCCTGCTATGATTAAGATGGATATTGATAGTAGTTCACCTATTGTTGTTGGTACTTTATATATAGATTTGGAAACTGGGGTTATTACGCCTGCTAAAATTTCTGCTAATGGGTTTACGGTAGAAGTGAATGCACCTGGAGAAATTACAGTTTTAAAAGATTAACCTTAATAAAGCTTATTTATTTAAGTTTGGGTAATTAGTAATTTGTTTTGCACTTTTCAACCTCTTTAATGGGCAGAGCCTTCTAAAAGGTAAGGCCCATAAACTTATCTACAAGCTAGTCTAACTTAGATTAAGTATGCTGATTTGGCCCTTTAAACAAGCTATCATCATTTGACTTTCAGAAGGATAGGTGTGCTCAGCTGCTAAAAATGGATTTGATTATTTATTTTTTACATGATATGGAAAAGATGAACCTGGCTCTTTTGGTAAATCAAATATAATACCTCTTAACACGCTTAAAACTTCACTATCGCTTATAAGGCCTATTTTTATTATTTCGCCTGTTCCTCTTGCAAGATTAAATGTACTTTATTAGGCATGGCTACTCTCTTATCTAAACTATTATTTAACTATAGTATAAAGAGCCAATCTGAAAAAATAATAGTCACCATTATTTACATTAGTTATTAATTATTAAGGGATTTTAATATTATACAAATCTTTATAAAAATTAAATTTGATAGGATTTAATGAGCTTATTTTACTTTTACCCAAGCTAAATCTGACCAACGCGTTGTATAACACGGGCTCTTCATATCTTGTTTCATAGTCCAATTCTTTTTAAAACCCTCCGCTGCTAAACGAATCATTCTATCACCGTATTTTTGATTTATTGATTCCATGACTGACATCAATTTTTCTGTATTCGCCAGCGTCTCTTCCTGTTCAGGATGAAAAAGATTTAATTGGATTTGTTGCTTTGGCGTAAGTTCAGCTAATAAAAGACCTACTTTTTTATATGGAACATTGGGCTTATAAAGTTGCTTTAAACCATGTTTAGCAGTTGCTGTTAATTCTCTTAAATCATCTGTAGGTTTAATTAACCGAAAGCCTAATGTTTTAGAATAAGATTGGAAATTGTCGTTAAAACGACTAGTTAATAAAAAAATAGATACATACTGAGCGGTTAATTCTTGTTTGCGAAGCTTTGACCAAGCCGATGCACAATGATGGCTAATTGCCTTTTCTATTTCAATCAAATCAGTTTGTAGATTACCAAAGGAGCGCGAAGCAAGAATACTTTTATTCGGTGCTATAGCTTCCAAAGGCAAGCAACTAATACCATTCAGTTCCATCACTGTGCGCTGCAAAACGACATTAAATAAAGATTTCATTCTCTGCGGGCTTTGGCAGGCTAAATCACTCGCTGTTAAAATACCTAAACACTTTAATTTCTTTTGCCACTGTTTGCCAATACCCCAAATATTTTCTATAGATATTTGCCTTAACCAATAAGCGGTATCATCTGTAATATTAAAAACAGGAATTGTTAATTTTTTCGCAACCACATTAGCTAACTTAGCTAATGTTTTAGTTTTTCCAATACCGATTGAGGTAGGAATACCTACATATTTTAAAACTTTTTTCTGCAGCATATTACAGAAATAATCAATCTTATTTGGAGATAAGGTGGTTAAATCAAGGAACGCTTCATCAATTGAATAAATTTCAACTGCGTCCCATGCTTCTCTAATCACCTGCATAACACGAGCAGACAAATCACCGTATAACGTATAGTTGGAGGAAAAAAGAGTAACTTGGTTAGTTTTACATAAATCCCTTACTTTAAAGTAAGGCTCCCCCATTTTAATTCCTAATGCCTTAGCTTCATTTGAGCGAGCTATAATACAACCATCATTGTTAGATAAAATGACAATAGGTTTATTACGTAAATCAGGACGAAAAAGACGCTCGCAAGATGCATAGAAATTATTGCAATCAATTAAAGCAAACATAATTATAATGTTTGATGAATAACATGCGTGACCACGCCCCAAATCACCAGTACTGTTTCTTCAGTAATATCAATAGGAGAATAGCTTGGATTGGCGGGAATTAAACATACACGTCCATTACGACATGATAAACGTTTGACTGTTAATTCGCCATTTAAAGCGGCTATGACTACTTTGCCATGTGTTGCTTCAATACTTCTATCGACAATGAGTAAATCACCATTTTGTATGCCTGCATCCTTCATAGAATCACCTTGTGCTCGCACCATAAATGTTGCAGCTGGATGTTTAATCAAGTACTCATTTAAATCTAAAGAAGACTCTAGATAATCATCGGCCGGCGAAGGAAAACCTGCGGCAACTTTACTGCCGTATAAGGCAAATTTTTGAGGTGAAATTTTACTTTGCAAAGTATCTAACTTTGCTAGAATTGCAATTCCAACAGAAGGCTCAATATTATTTTTTATTCTTGTTAAGGCGGTCATAGCCAATCTTTTTAGTCAATATCTTTAAATCAGTTTAGAGTTTAGAATATTGTTTGTAAATAATTAAAAAAATAAACCCTTTTTATATTAATTCCTCTATCGACTAATCAATAAAAATTTTTCTTTGCTTTACCTATTCTTTGATGCTTTAATCAATTATTTAAAATCTGGCTGTGATTTAAATAGTTGACAAGGAAGCCAATATTTATGCGTAAACTAGTTATACTTTTTATTCTTACCTTAACTTCTACGTTATATGCTCAAAGTATATTAGTTAATGATACCAAGCAGCGACATCAAATTATTCAGACTTATTTAAGTAAACTCAATCAATTAGATGCAGATGGCGCTATTGCGCTCTTTATACAAGAAGGTACAGTGATATCAAGGCATCAAGGCGAAATTAAAGCAATCGATTTTTTTCCTGGTTTTGTAGAGAAATTTATAAAATTAGAGATGAAAGAACTTATGTTCTTTAAAACAAGCAACAAAGATTTCTATGCATTAGAAATTGGCTCAGCAGGTATTAAAAAGACTGGCGAACCAGTTTCAGCAACGTTTATGGTTATCTTTCAATTTGCTAAGAATGATAACCAGTTTGAAAAAATAACTATTTTTGCTAATGATACTTTAAGTTACCCACCCAGATAATAACTATTAACTGGCCTAAGCATAGATTTCTTTGGAAACTTTACTGACACGGCCAATTTACAAGCTAAGCGCTGCTCAAACTCATATACTTAGTGCACACTCCGATTCTATGCGCTGGTTCAGACTGCAACTTAACTTTTTACAGCAAGTTTTGAAAAAAATTTAATAAACTTAATAGAATTCAGCTTATTTTTTAAGTCTTTGCTAAACTAACACTATTTCCTTTATAAAAAAATTTATGATTACTATTCATAAAAGCCATGAACGTGGGCACAGCCAGCTTGGTTGGCTCAATAGTTACCATACTTTTTCATTCGGTAACTATTATGATCCAAAATTTATGGGATTTGGTCATTTACGCGTTATCAATGAAGATACGGTCAAACCTGGTTATGGATTTGGAAAACATCCCCATCATAATATGGAAATTATTTCTTATGTTATTTCAGGGACGCTAGAACATAAAGACAGTATGGGAAATGGCTCACTTATAAAAGCAGGTGAGATTCAGAAAATGTCAGCAGGAACTGGCGTAGAACATAGTGAATATAATCCATCAGCAACAGAAAACTTACATTTCCTTCAAATTTGGATCATTCCTGAACAACAACAGTTAACACCAAGCTATGAACAAAAAATGATTACGCAAGAAAGAAATAAATTAATTCTAATTGGTTCTCAAACAGGGACAGCCACTGCTATTAAAATTCAGCAAGACATTAATCTTTTTGCCGGTTATCTTACGACTAATTATTCGCTTAAACATACTTTTATTAATCATAGAGTAGGTTGGCTTCAGTTAATTAAAGGAAAAATTACTTTAAATAATCAGTTATTATCTTCAGGTGATGGTGCAGCAATAACCAACGAAGATACAATTACTATTGCTTGCTCAGAAGACGCAGAATTTCTATTATTTGATTTAACTTCATCATCATGAGGTAGAAGCTTAGTATTAGCATGGATTCCCGCCTACGCGGGAATGAGAGATTAAGATAAAAATGACAGTTTTTAAAGTGATAGGTTTTGTAAGCATAAGCAAATTGAAGAAGATAAGTCTGCAATACTGAAACTTTTTGTCATTTCCGCGTAGGCGAAAATCTATTTTGCAAGTTAGCACCAAAGGTAATACAAAGATAGAATTCTAATAGCCAATAAAATAACAGCACTTTTATAAAACCTAAATTAACAATTACAGACTTCTCATTGATTTTTCTTCTAATTGACTAATAGCATTTATTTCTCGATTTAAGGTATAACTTAAAACAGTTCGAATCAAAACAATAATAGCGACGATCCCAACAGTGTAATAATCAGGCGCAGTTGTTGTACTAATTAAATCTGCAGCGACAATAAATTCTAAACCTAAAGTAAGAACTCGACCTAAACTTAAGCGAATTTGATTAATATCAAAGGTTGGCTCTTTCTTCATCAGTGAAGAAAACGCATAATAAATATAACGGCCAAGCGCTATTAATACTCCAATTAAGATCACAAGTACACCACAAATAGAAATACTATGTTGGATAAACAGAAGCCCTATATGAAAGTCGTCCATATTGCTCTAATCCTCTAATTAAAACTTAGCTAGCTCGCCTATAAGCGCCACATGCTCAATAGGTTGATATTGAGGATAACGTCCTGTATTTTTCCAAGGTGATTCAGGTAATTTAATTAGCTCATCAAGAAGAAAGCAGGCCAATGAATTGGTATAAAATCGTGTATTTGGCTGGTCTAAAAAATCATTAATAATGGTAATTGCCTCATTAGGTGTTAAGCAATTTTCTAACTTTGCACGTAAGTTCTTTGCTGCATCACAACCTACCTGCCCATGGCCTAAGCGTACGAAAAAGCTTTCAGAACCACGAGATTTAGCAATATTGGTTTTATCTGCAGCCCAAGCAAGATAATTTTTGATCCCATATTTAGCCGTATTAATAATTATCATTTTTTCTAAATCTAACTTATGCCTTTGCACGAATTGCTGAATAGTTTGATTAGGAAAAATTCTACCTACTTGTTCATGAACTCTCTCTTTATGTGAAATATTATCTTTTTCTGGTAGTAAGTTTGCTAAGATATTGCAAGCAATCTCTAACGGCAATTTACCCTGAATAAGCATGGAACATACAGGCAATAAAGCTCTTAAAAAAGCTGCCTCACCATTATGAGCTAAATTCAAACGACCATTTTGTTCGTAAGGCGTGAGAGCATGTAATAATTCATCTCGCTGTTGTAACGATTTACTTCTAAAGAGATCATTAGCGGTTAAATCAATTGATTTTATGGTACTAGGAATAGCTTGAATTATGGCAGATAACTCAGCTGTAGTTTTTGCCTGTAAATTATTTGCACTTAAATTCAGTGAGACTAAGTGGACCGGTAGTACTTTAACTACTTGCAATATATCTGCAACAGGCTCATTACCAAGATTATTATGGCTTAAATTAAGATAACAAATAGTAGAAGGTAATGTTATCAATGCTTGCGATAAATCCTTACCTAGCCCTTCGCAATATCCTTTAAAAAATAAGCCTAATGTATTTATAGTACATGGAATAGTTGTAAATGCTTGTGCTAACTCATCACCGGAGTGTTTAATGGTTTGATTTAAATTTAAATCTAGTGTTTTAACCGTACTTGGAATGGCTGCAAAAATTTCAGCTAAATCAGCAGCTGAAGTAGCACCAAAATCATCTAAATCTAAATCAACTACCGTTTTATCAGGTGCTATATCCATAATTGCTCGAACTTTCTGTGGCCAAGACAGTAATCTAAAATTGGCACGCTTAGACATCTACTCTCTCCTTTTAATAAATGCTTAAAATTGTTAACTACATTTGCCGCGGGACCATTAGGTAATTGCTCCAATTTTTTACATCAGAACTATTTATTATGCAAAAAGTATTGTGCTTACGCCTATTAATCTTTAATATCTAGACGGAAAGTCCAGTAAATTTTGTGAAGATTAATCAAAATAATTATAAGAGTTTATTATGTTAAGATTTAATAATTTAAAAAACTATTTTCTAGGAATTACATTATTCACTATTTTTTTTAGCAAAGCTTTTGCTTACCCACATTCGGAAAAAATAGTTAATGCTTCTTCGTTAGCTATTAAGTATTCAGCAAATTCGATTATAAATCTACCTGATAAGCAAGGAACGCTATTAAAAGGCAATGTTAAAATTACTATTAATCCTTTAACTTATCTTTCAGCAGACAAAGTATTAATTAAATTTGCAGATAAAAAACAAAAAACTATTCGTGAATTTATTATATTTGGTGAGGGCTCTTTAAAAAAGAAACAACAGGTAAGCCATTTTAAGGATGGTATTTATAATCTTGCTAAAACTAAACTTACTGCCGAAAAAATTTGGCAGTAAGTTTCTTAACGTTAAGCAGTCTCATCATCTAATGAATCTAATTAAATTGTAAATTGGATTCATTAGTTGAAATTTCTTAAACAATAGCACTTTGTTTATAGTTGCTTATTATTTGTTTGATAATTTTTTAATTCGCTTGCATCATGACTACAAAAAATATTTAATTGGCTTTTATTGTTTAAATAGAGATTGCGTAGTTTATCCTGATTCTCTAACCTTAGCCCCCTATCTACTTCCATCATCCATTGGTAGAAGCGAACCCCTAATGGACAATGACGTGTAGGGTTCTTTATTTCCTGATGATAAAAATAAGCATCACCAGCGTGAAGTAGCCAACCTTTTTCTGTATTTATAGCAATACCAGCATGACCTAAGGTATGACCTGCTAAAGGTATATATAATAAATCCGATAAACCTAACAACGAACTAACACCACCAAATCCATACCATTGCTCACCACCTTCTGAATAAAATTGCCAATTTTTAACTTCATCCCATTGTTGATTTTGATAACGTTTCTTATCAATAAAGCGTTTTTTATTCTGGGTTGCTTCTTTTTCAGCTTGCATAACATGTATAGTTGCTTGGGGAAAATCTTCTATACCACCCGCATGATCAAAATCAAGATGGGTTAAAATGATATGTTGTACATCAGCCGGTGAGAAACCTAATTTTTTAATTTGATTAATAGCTGTATTCTCTTTATTAAATTGAATACGATTTAAATGAATAAAAAAAGGACTTATGCGTAAGCGAGGATGAGCAATATCTTTTTCGCCAAAACCCGTATCAATTAAAACAAGCCCTTGATCTGTTTCAATTAATAAGCAATGGCAAGTTAAATGTGCATATAAACCGGAACTATTACCGTCAAATAACTTGCCCCCTAGTGGGCACATGCAACCACAGTTAATGTGATGTATACGAGCACTGTCCATGTCCTCTTTCCTTATATTGACTTTAATATTAATAAAACAATTATAATGGATAAAATTATAAAAACTTTTTCTTCAATACATTTTCCTTTAAAGTGTTTGTTTTTATTTAATTTTTTTATAATAAATTTTTCTTCTCTATTGATTGAAGGGCTAATAGGCGGGGAGCGTATTGAAAGTTTATTTTTTATTCTTTTTGCTATATAAAGCGTTATGGCTACAAAGTGAAAGTACTTTGCTAACAGATTGCCCGCTTACTAACGTTAAAACCAGTTTTTTACAACTCTATCAAGACCATCAAAATTTCACTAGCCAGGATTGGCTTACACTATTGAAACAAGCACATGATTTAGGTATTAATCATATTATTATTCAATGGAGCTCTGACTCTAACTCAGTCTTTTATCCTGTAAATCCCTTAACTAATCAGCCTTCTGATACGATTTTATTTAAGATAATAAGCGCTGCTAAACAAGAACAATTAACGATCAGCATGGGTTTAAATTATAATCAACAATTTTGGCAAGTACTCAACGGTAAAGATGAAGAGCTTAAGCGCTTTTTAGATACAAATTACCAGAAACAGCAAGCCTTATTGCCTTTTTTAATTAATCTTATAAAAACAGCTGATCCGAACAATAATACTGTCATAGGTTGGTATATAACTGAGGAAATTGATGACTTAAGTTGGCAAAGCGAAAATCGACGCGAACTCTTAAAAAACTACCTAAATAGCTTAACTCAATTACTTAAACAACAAAAACCTAACTGGCCTATTAGTATTTCTACCTATGCCTCAGGTCAAGCAAATCAAGAGCAAATAGTCACGTTGTATCAATTTCTCTTTAATAAAACGAGTGTCAATCGCTTTTTAATGCAAAGCAGTATTGGAACAAAAAAATTAACTTTAGCAAAGCTTAAGGATTACTTGCAAATTATTACTAACGTTTTACAGGGAAGTAAGCGACAATTCGCCGTAATTATTGAATTATTTATTGAAGACAGTAAACAAAAAGTATTTTTAAGTGCGCCTCTTGATTTAGTTTTAGGGCAATTAGTACTAGCTAATCAATATAGCACCATTAATCCTGTGGTATTTTCACTATTTTCTTATGTGTTACCTAATAAAACCATAGATAACTCTACTCTTTATACTTTCTGGCAAACTGAACACGAACGCTGTAAATCATTGTTTAGCCTTATTATACCTCATTCCAAAGGTTACTAATTAATCATTAAGAAATAATTTTTGTCTAAGAGTTTAGCTAGGTTTATCTGATCTTAAATTAATAGAGCGCTACTGATTCAAATTAAATACCGTTAAAATATGCTTACCCATGTTTTTAGCAAGCTCTTCCTCACTTAAAAAAAATGTACCTTGTATTTCTCCTTTTAATAAATTTTTTTCTTCTTCGCTCTCCACACGAGCCACTAGGATAATACTAGGATTAATCTCTTTAGCAACATGTAATATCTGTCGCATGTTAAAGGTATCAGAGGAGGCACCAACTATCATCTCCGCATGTGCCACATGAGCTCGTATAAGCGTTGTTGGGTCCGTTGCATCACCAGGCACAGCTGTTATTTTCTTTTTCTGTAAGGACTCAACCAATTCTCGATTTTGATCAATGACAACATAAGGGATATTTTTTTCATGTAATGATGCAGCTATTTTCCTACCAACTTTACCATAACCAACTAGAATAATATGTTTGGATAAATGCTTATCAGGTTCTAAAGTAGGTAACATTAAGGGCGTTTTAGTGGACTCAAAGGCCTGCAGATAGGGAAATTTTGTTTTTACCCATACTGTAAGAGGCATGATTGCTTTAAATAAAAATGGATTTAACGTAATTGAAATTAAAGCGCCAGCAAGTATCAGACTTTGGCCTTCCGGTGGCAATAATTTTAACAAAACACCTTGACTTGCTAAGATAAATGAGAACTCACCAATTTGCGCTAAACTTGCGGCTATCGTTAATGCGGTATTTAAAGGATAGTGAAAACTTAAAACCAATAAAGCGGCAGCAATCGATTTACCGATAATAATAATCATCACCACAATTAAGATTTGTACAGGTTGATCAAGAAATACATGCGGGTTAACCAACATACCTACAGATACAAAAAACAAAACAGCAAATGCATCTCTAAAAGGAAGAGAGTCTTCCGCCGCCCGCTGACTAAATCTAGATTCTCTAATAATCATACCAGCAAAAAAAGCGCCTAAAGCAAACGATATATCAAATAGTTTAGCTGCGACAAACGCTATACTGACAGCTGCTGCAATAACACATAAAGTAAAAAGCTCTCTTGAACCAGTACGAGTAACTTGCCAAAGTAATTTAGGTAGTGCCCAACGACCTATGAAGAACATCCCAATAACAAATCCAGAAATTTTTAATAGCGCTAAACTTAAAACAAGGACTAAAGAGCTATTGGTATTGTTTTGAGGCCCAACACCTGCCACCTGCGCTATAAAGGGTAAAAAAACTAAGGCTAAGATCATGGCTAGATCTTCTACAATTAACCAACCTACAGCAATCTGCCCCTTTGTTGTTTCTAACATGTTTTGCGACTCAAGCGCCCTAATTAGAACGACAGTACTGGCAACAGAAAGCGCTAAACCAAATACTAATGCGCTACTTAATGTCCATCCCCACATACTAGCTAAGCTTGCACCAAGTATTGTGGCAACAGCAATTTGAATAATGGCACCTGGAAGAGCAATTTTTCTTGTTTCTAATAAATTATCTACAGAAAAATGCAAACCAACACCAAACATCAATAACATTACGCCAATTTCTGCAAATTCAGCAGCAATAGCTGAATTGGCAACAAAGCCAGGTGTAAATGGACCAATTATCATACCAGCTACTAAATAACCTACTAACGAAGGTAATTTTAATTTAACTGCTACAAATCCCATAATAACGGCAAAACCGAGTGCGGTCGCTAACGTTGTTACGAGAGGTAAACTTGGATGCATATATTATTTCCATATCTAAATGCAGCTATAATTTTTTGAAATTTTATTTTATAGACTTCTTCGGAAACTGCTAGTGAGGAGAAAAGGTCAATCGAAAAAAGGACTGAAAAAGCGCAGTGTACATGAAGTACATGAGCATTTTGAAGACCTTTTTTCGGATGAGATTGGCCCTCAATAGCAGTTTCCGAAGAAGTCTTATGGAAAAGTATAGTGGTAGAATGAGGGTTTCTATTAAAAATAAGTTAAAATTTAATCCTTTCTTGGAATTTGATACACTCTGTCAATTACTTTTTTTAACAAACTGGCTTACTTAAACTTAAAAATTAACCTATTTTACTACCAATACCAATTATGATTAAACGCTGCCCATGGTCGCCTGAAAATAAACCTGATTATCAACTCTATCATGATACAGAATGGGGAGTGCCAGTACATAATGATCACAAGCACTTTGAGATGTTAGTGCTTGAAGGAGCGCAAGCTGGCTTAAGTTGGTACACCATCCTTAAGCGACGCGAAGGTTACCGTCGGGCATTTAAAAATTTTGATCCCGTAGAAGTTGCTTGCATGCGTGATGATGCATTGGAAGAAATATTGGCGACTGGCGATATTATTCGCAATCGTTTAAAAGTCTTTTCTGTTCGCAAAAATGCAACTGTATTTATTACTATTCAAAAAGAATTTAAATCGTTTGATACCTATGTCTGGTCATACATGGGAAACAAACCTAAAATCAACCGCCCTCAAACACTTAACGATATTCCTGCACATACAATAGAATCCGATGCATTATCTAAAGATTTAAAAAAACGTGGTATGAGCTTTGTGGGCTCTACTATTATGTATGCTTACATGCAAGCTGTCGGTATAGTTAATGATCACGTGCAAGATTGCTTTTTATGTCCTAAGCGCTAACTATTAGTCTTATAAACTAGGTTTGTGATAAGTTACCTGTGGGCTAAGTCGTAACGGCGGATAAAAAGTAATCAGTAAAATTACAATTAGAATGACACTTAGCCAAGCCATTAGGTAAAAACAGTCATCTAGCGCTAAAGCAGTAGCTCGCCTTAATAAGGCACTGTTTAACTCCGCTAAAGCAGCTTTACCCTTTAAATTAAATTGGCTAGCTTTTGTTAGGTAATAAGAAACCTGTTGTGAGAAAAACGTTAATTTGCTCCCTAAACGTTCATAATAAAATACTTGTCGACGTTGCCATAAAGTAACAAATAAGGCAGTACCAAGACCGCTACTATATAGACGTATAATATGAAAACAGTTCACTGCCTCTTTGGTTTTTTCTGCTGAGAAAGTTTGCGCTGGAAGCTTAAATAAAGGTGGTAAGAAAAGCGCTAACCCAAGACCGGCAAGAATACGAGAAAAAGCGATACGATTAAAATTTACTTCACTATTAAATGTAGCGGTATAAAAAAAAGAAATAGCAAAGAAGAGTAAGGCAATTGCTAGGGGCAGTCGTGGATCGGCTCGTTTATAATCAAGAAAAAGAGGTATCCAAGCGCCAAAAGCCATAGTGAAAATAATTAAAGCAATCCAATTAGGTGTGTAATTGACATACAGCTTTAACCATAACCCTAGCAAAATCACCATACCATAGTACACGCCAAAAAGAACCCCAATGTTTAGCATGGCAAACGTAAAAAAGAAGTTTTTAAAAAGGCGTAAATTAATCACGCTATAAGCAGAATTAAGGCTATTAAAAATAAAAAGTAGTGTGCTTACGCCTCCAATAATAAATAAAACATTGATTAAATTAGAACGAAACCAATCTAGCTCTTGGCCAACCATTAAAGCTGTGCCGATACAAATAATACTGATACTATAAAGAAAAAAATTAAGTTTATTAAAATGAACTTCTTGTGGTTCTTTATCTAAATGTCGCAAACTTACAGCGACTAATATCATCAATATTAAACAAATAGGTATATTAGTAAAAAATAGAAATCGCCAATGATGAGTATAAGCAACCCAGGCTCCCCAACTTGCACCAAGGACCGGCGTAAATGAAAAACAAATAAAGAGATAAGGCAATAATTTTGCCTGTCTTTCAGAAGAAAAGACTTTTGGCATTAAAACAAGTGTAATCAATAAATATAATGGCCCCGACGCTACACCTTCTAAAAATCGGAATAAGATAAAATTAAAATAACTTGTTGCTGTAGCGCAGAGCCAAGAAAAAAGAAGCATCAAAACAAGACAGAGAAGATAAAATTTTACAGGACTTAATTTCATTGCATCTGGTTTACCTAAAGGTGTGCTTAAGGTATTACCAAGACAAAAAAAACTAACACTATAAAAGCTAATAAACGTACTGCCGCCTAAATCACCAACGATATAAATACCGGCCATGATAGGTAATGTTAAATTAAAAATAACTAAACTAAGCGTAAAGATAAATATAAATAAAGGCATCTAAGCTTCTCGTCGCAAAGGCTTTAAAGTAGGCGCTTGATAAGCGTACTGCTTTAAAGTAGGGTCTAAGTTAGCAATAATAATTTCATGAATTAATTTCTTATTACCGACTTCTTCCTTTGTAAAAATATCGGTTCCATAGCTTGGACCAATATAGGATGTAGGAATAAATGGCCCTGGTTTTGATAGGTCCACTCTTACTTCTAAAGATAGCCCTATACGTAAGGGATATTTCCTTAATTCTGAAGCCTCCAGAGCAATACGCACTGGTAATCTTTGCACTATTTTAATCCAATTTCCTGATAAATTTTCGGGCGGAAGTAGTGAAAATGCATTACCTGCACCACCTGATAAACCAACAATGCGCCCATGAAAAACAATCTCACGCCCATACAAATCAGAAGTAATTCTAACTGGTTGTCCTATACGCATGTGTTTTAATTGCGTTTCTTTAAAATTAGCATTCACCCAAATTTGATTAAGAGGGATGATCGCCATTAAAGCCTCAGTTGGATTAACAGCCATACCCACTTGAATTGTTCGCTGAGCAATAAGGCCGTCTACAGGCGCGTAAATATTAGAGCGATAGAGTTGTACCCAAGCATCTCGAACTTCTTGTTCAGCTTTTCGTACTACAGGATGAGCAACTATAGAACTATTCTGGATGAAAGCTAATGCTCTTTGGTAATTATTTTCCGTGCTCTTTAATGCCGCTAAACTCGCCTTTAAATCATCAGCTGCATTTTGGTAATCTTCTAACGATACGCCCTTATCTTGTATCACGCCCGCTCGGTGTTTAAAATTTTGCTGTGCTTTTAGTAATTGCGCTTTGCGAATATTAATTTCTGCTTGCGTTTGAAATACTTCATGAAAAGCTTGACAAACTTCCCGTACTGCATAAGCAAGATTTGCTTTGGCTTTCTCAAGTGCAATCAAGGCGTCAGTTTGATTAAGTTCTATAAGAAGCTGGCCCTTTTTAACTAAATAAGTCTCATCGCTATAAATACCTGTTACAAACCCACTTCTAAGCGGCTTAATATAGACTTGATTACCTTGCACATAAGCATCATTCGTATATTCTTCGCCATGCCAAAAAAGTAGCCACGCAACTAAGAGAACGATCATTAAAATTAGGATTATCAGTACAATAATCTTGTATTTCTTTGCCTTAATATTCTGTTCATTGCTCATGATTGTTTTACCAATGGCACAACTGCTTGACAATAACCTCCACCAAGTGCTTTGGTTAGCTTAATTGAGACTAAATATTGATTATAAAGAATCGTAAGATTCATTAGTTTTTTTTCAATCACATCTTCCTGCTGCCTATAAACTTCCATACCATTATCTAAACCATTTCTTTCGCGTTTTACTACTAATCTATAACGTTCTTCTGCCAAATTAAGGATACGCATTTGTTCAAGCTGTTGTTGATAAACTGATTTCGCAAAAGCTAAAATATCAAGTATTTCCTGAGTGCTACGTAATAGCAAATTATTATAAGCAAAAATAGCTGCATCAAATTGTGCTTTGTTCGCTCTAATGTTTGCTCTTATTGAACCGGCGGTAAAAATAGGTAAGTGGATTGCTGGTCTAAGCGCTGCTGTAAAGCTGGAGGCACGCAATAATTTTTCCCAACCTGCACTTTCTAAACCAATTAAACCAGCAAGATTTACATCAGGGTAATAATCAGCCATTGCTGCACCTGTTTGATAAGCTAGTGCTTTGGCCCGCCAAATCTGTGCCATTAAATCAGGACGCCTAGCAATTAAGTCGATAGAAATTGTTTGAGGTATGATTAGTTTTTTTGGCAAGTGAGCTAAATTTTTAGTAGTAGGCAAAGCTGCCTCGGGATTTCTACCTGCTAATATATTAATTAGATGGCGATTTACAGCAACTTCATTCTCAATATCAGCTAGTAATTGTTTTGCCTCAGATAAGTTTTCAACGATTGTATACGTTGGCAAATCACTCGCTAATGCATTACGAAGTAGCTTATTTTGCAACGTGACAATATTTTGTCTTACTGACACTAATTGACGGTAAAGTTGCCGTTTAATTAAATTAACCTTATAAGCAAAATAAGCCTGGGCCAGTGCAGTTGTAGTTAGCAATTGTACTTGCGCAACTTCAGCACGTTCAGCTTTTGCTCTACCAATAGCAGCCGCTAATAAATTATGATTTTTTCCCCAAAAATCAAATTCATAGCGAAAGGAAAGAGATAAATCAATCAAATCAGCATGGCGTGGAAAGTGACGATTAAGAGCTCGAAATAAGCCGTTTTTACTAACATATTGCAAATTTTCTTTAAAATCAAAAAAAACGAGCGGAAATAATTTAGACCGTGTTACCAACGCCTCTTGCCGAGCGGCCTGCATTTTGCTTTTCACTTCATGAATAGAAGGATTGTTACAAAGTGCTTCTAACATTAAGGTATTAAGTTCTGGTGAATTATAAATCAGCCACCAATATTTACTTGGCCAATCACCTGATTTTATTACCGGGCTCTTTTCTTGTGCCCTAATCTCGCCTTCTATATTTGGTATTGATTTTAACGATCGAGTTTGTTGATAGGGTGGTAAAGAGACCTGACAGGATAGCAGCATCCAAAATATAAAATAAACACTCATCCTTAAGGTACCACGCATGCATCTATCCTTGGTTGCCTAATACATTAATAAAAGTTAAATAAGTTAATTATGTTAGCTCTGAAAATAAGTTGAGTAAAATGATATTTAGAAGTTTCAGCCATTAAAGATTTCTTCAAAGTTTATGTAGGTGCTAGATGCTAATTCCAAGAATAAAGCTATAGATTCAGCAAGGAAAAATTAAATACGTAGAGTTAAGTAGATGAATAAACGTAAAAAAGAAGATATAAGTGCCAGGAAGTAAGAACTTAGAAAAGATATGGTAATAAGTATATGGTGTTTAATTAAAACGCTTATTTAATATTTATAGGCACACTAGAGGCCTATAAATATTAAAAGTTATTTTAATATTATTAATTTCTTCTAATAGAAGGTGGTACTGCAATAACTTCTAATTCAAAATAGACGGTGTTTGTGTTATCACCAACAACAGGAATCAGGGTAGTAGGATGAGCAGCAAATGCTGGACCAAATTCCAAGCGGCATGTCTCACGGGGAGCAACAGCAGGACAGACGCTTTCATTAATTATATCGATACTAGGAGGAAAAACTGCTCTAACATTTAGAGCTGTAATACGCGATAGATTAATAATCTCGACAAAACCGCTATTTTCCAGAAAAGTATTTAAAATAATATGACAAGCTGCTATAGAATTATGGCAAGTCATTGGGCTTAAACCGGATACTCGGCTAATTTGCAATGTAGCTTGATTAGTTAACTTATTATTTGCATTTGCTTGATTTGAAATAAACAATAGAAAAAGAAAAGTAACAAAGACTTTAAGTGTTAAAAATACTTTATCCATCATTTCATCCCTAAATAAAAACGCCCTGTCAAGGCGTCAACAATACTTAGAAAAAGTTATTCAGTCAATGCCATTGTAAGTTGATTATTGGATTAGATTGCTGTTATTAAATATTCATTTATATTAAGCTGTTTTTTATACATAGGGAATTGTTAATGACTGGTCGTTGGTTTCTTAGGATTTATCTTTTAATTTTAATTTTCTCTTTGATAGCTTGTCGTTCAGAAACACCTTTAGAAGATTATAAGGCTATTACTGAGTTACAAAACCAAAATCGCGAGCGTTCTGTTTTAACAGAGACAACTACAACTCAAGATAATGTTAATACCACTATCGCTGCAGAGGTTGTAGCGAGCAGTTTAAAAGTAAGTCCACTACCACCGGCGCCGCCACCACCACCGCCACCACCGCCACCGCCAGACACAGCAGTGATAGATATTAATAATTGCGGCACCATACCCTAAGTTTATTTTGGTAAAGCAGATGAGATCTTTAGTCAATTTAAAAGTAATTAAACTAGCTGTGGAAGGAATATGATGACTCGTACTATTTTTCTATTTATGCTGCTCTTATCTGCTTTTGTATATGCGGAAAATAAGCATCCAGTTAATCAAATTCAATATGAAACGATTGAACCTTTAAAACAACAGTATATAAGACCTAGAGCCATTATCAACACCGCCTATGATGATTTTAAATTTTCATCACGTAAAGGCGCTCTTTTTAATAATTATTCTGGCCACAATAGGTATATCGCAGTTGGCGGTGATGATCTTAATTTCGGCGATTACCTTGCCGGCTTTAATTTTTTTAATATTAGGACCAATAATACAACGTGGTCACATTTGAATGTGAGTTTAAGTCAGAGTTCACTTGCTATAGAGAATAATGGCCTTTATGTTCATGTTATGAAGCAAATTTTTTCACCTCTTTTTATTGATGTATTTGCTAGCTATGGCCAAAATAAATTTAAACTAGATAATACTGTTTATGGTAATACTATTGATCCCTTACCAGGTTATTCACAATATAGCGGTACTAATAGCTTAGCTGGGATTCGTACCTTTTTCGGCTATGCTTATCAACATTTTTATCTACAAGGTGATTTAACTTATTTTTATAGTAATTTCCATCAACGTACCTACAATATAATTTATCCTAATCAAAACACGATTGTACCAGCCCTAACATCTAGAATAGGTACTTTTTTAGAAAACGCTCGCTTATATTATCAAGTTAATGAGTATTTCTCACCCTTTATAAGCGGTGGATTAGTCCAATTAGCTAGTCGAAATTATAGTCGACGTTTAATTGATCAAAATCTTGCTTTGATCTCTTCTTTACCACAACTACTTATTGGCAGAACAGGTTATCGCATAGGGGCAGGCTTTAATTTCAATTATAAATTATTACGTATAACACCAACTTACTTTTATTCAGAACGCAGCCATAACTTTAAAGATAATTATGCAGGTATTACGTTTGAGTTTATAGGCGTTTAAGACTTTATAAGTATCCTAGGTTTGATCTTATTTGTATAAATAGTAACATAGTGCTCACTGATTGATTGAATTAGAGAGTATTATGCCTTTCAGCTATCTGAGTACCCAACAATTTAAAAAATTATGTCAACAAAAATCATTAGTAGAATTGAAAAACCTTAATCATCGCTACGGTGACCTTTTTGAAAAGATCGGTCAAAATGAAACGAATATTTATAACCAAATAACTTCTATTGATGATGAAATCACGACTATTCAATTAAAAATAGACGAGGCGAACGTCTTTCAAGAACAAGCTCGAGCATACCGACAAAATATATTAGATAATTTACCTAGTGGTCGAACAGAAAAACGGTCAGTCCTACAAATTGTTACTTATGAGTTTGATTATACCCAGCTTGCCATGCAGGAAAAATTACACAAACTTAAATATCAAAAATCAACTTTAACACAAAGGCTTAACAGACTTAGTGCTGAATTTAGAACATGCGTGCAAGAATTAAGAATTGTTAATGCTGTGATAGAAGAAAAAGAACACAATTTAACCACTTTAAAACAGCCTTCTCAAAATTAAATAAACGTAATTAACTTATAGATAAAATTATCTTAAGTACTTATTATTTTTTATTTTTTTAGAAATAAACTTTTATTAACCATGGGTGCTACTAAAAATTTAGCGCCTGGCTACCTTTCATTAGCTAATGTATATCAAAAATTAATTCCTTTTCAGGAACAGAAAGTGTACCCAATAATTAATTTACGCTTAGAAGATTTTCGCAGAGCAGTGAATAAAAAAATTATTATATTTAAATTACGTTGGGCTTGGCCTAGCTATTCAACAAGAAAGGTAAAAGTACAATCTATCTGCATTTAGCTTATATTTTGATTCAATATCTTTCAGCTTGGAACATTCTTACACCCTTATATTCTTATCAATTATAAAATGATATTTAGCAAAATCTTGCTCACTAATCACCCTTTACAAGGTAAGAAAGAAAAAAGCTTTTGAGTTTAATAAGTTTTTAGTGCTTTAAATTAAAGTATTTTAGCTAAGCTAATGAACAATTATTGATATATAAAATTACTTCTATACTAATTATTAAGGAATTTCATTAAATTTCAAATAAAGGTGAATCCGTATGCAAGCGAACTTCATTGAGGCTAGCCCGTCTGGACTTGTTTTTACAAAAGATTTTTTCGAATTTTGCCTTAGAAAGCAGCTTAATAACCCGGATTTGATTGTAGAAGCAGTTAATTATATTCCTTCTTCGAGCGAGAAAATGACGCTTGAATTAAAGCATCCTAAAAAAGGCGAACTGCCTATTGGCGTACAACATTACCACCTTTGTTTTATTAATGGTGAAACAAAAAAAAATGTTGAACTACTTGTAAAATCTAAAATTAGTGAACAACATTATTTGCAAGCTATCACTCAAGCATTTGAAAAATGTGGCATAACAACTGAAAGTCCTTTAATAAACTATTTATCCCAACTGGAGTTTAGGGATGTAAATAATAAGGAAGTCGCAGTTTATAAGATGCAAAAAGAACATGCACCTTTTAATACCTTTTTACCAACCTGCTATGGCTATTATTTAAATGAAGACGAAGGTGCTTGTATCCTTATTCTACAATACCTATCTGACGAATATTTATCTTTCGATCCCTTTGATGTAGAAAAATGGGATCGCTTAGCTATTGATTATTATATTAAAGCACTTGCCCAATTACATGCAGTTTGGTTTGGAAAAACTAAGGACTTAATTACTCAAGCGCCATCTTTTAAAAATATTTTAAATGCTCATAAAATGCAAGAATTCATGCCTTATTGGGCTGCGTTAGCAAAGGCAGTGGAGAAAGCAAAGCTACCCTTCTTAAATGAAACAGATTATATATTTCATCAACAGCTAATTAGCAATCTAAATACCTGGTGGCAATTTGATACCATGCAAAAAACGTTAGTGCAAAATGACTGTGTACCTAAAAATGTCGGCCTAAATTTAACTAAACAAGAAGTTTATATTTATGATTGGGAAATTGCTACTGCTCATGTTCCCCAGCGAGATTTAGTTGAATTTTTAGCTTATGTGCTACCCTCATCATTTGATGAGGCATTACTTACGCACTATATAGAGTGTCATCGACATCACTTAATAAAATATAGTCAGCAAGATATCGATAAGAGTACATGGCGTCTTGGATTCCTTTATACCGTTTATGATTATTTGATTCAACGTGTTTTACCTCAACTGGTCTTTGAACAATTAGAGGCAAGAAATATTGAAAAAATTTATAAAAATGCACGCCGAATGATAAATATTTTATTAGTAGGAGAATAAAATGACACATGTACGGGTAATTTTACCTGGCTATAATGTCAAAGCCTTAAATATGGATATGCTAAAGCCTTTTGTATGCACTGAACTAACTTTAAGTATTGCTTATGTTAATTTGCCTGTCGATGCCGTTCGTCACGAATTTGATATGGCCTTACTGGCGCCAGGATTAATCGAACAAGCAATTCAGGCTGAAAAAGAAAATGCTTCTGCAATTGTTATTGATCTTATGGCAGAAATAGCATTAGCTGCTATCCGTGAAGCTGTTTCTATTCCTGTTGTGAGTTTACCTGAGGTTACCATGCATGTAGCAGCAATGATGGGAAGAAAGTTTGCTATTATAAACACCACAGAAGAGTTAACTGCAATTCAGGAAAATTTAGCTAGGGTTCATGGATTTAGTGATCATTTGGCTTGCGTACAGGGAGTTCAGTTAAACCCGCATGATGATTATACAGCAGAAGAAATTATACAGAACTTAATTGAACAATGTTATGACGCCGTTATAGAAAAACATGCTGATACGCTTATTTTTGGTTCAGGTCGCCTTATTGCTTATCGTGATAAAATTAATGAGGGCCTACTTAAGAAAGGAGTCAATGTCTCTATTATTGAGCCTCTTCCTACGGGTATTTATTTTGCTAAATTTTTAGCCGATGCAAAAATAACCCATAGCAAAAAAATTTATTGTACACCTAGCGCGGATACTTTTAAAAAGTATGCAAAAATCCTTAAGGCATTTAATGATTCTTCTATTTAATTAATGTATGTCATAAGAATTAGAAAGCAAGCGCTAAAAATTATGAAGGTTAATAATAAAGTAATTAATAGCAACCTAACGTTATTAATAGGCTCCGGTCTAAGATAAAAACTATAAGCGCCTAATAAACCACAAGCGCCACCGAGTAAAAAGCCACCTATAACATCTGTTAACCAATGCACTTTAAGAAATAAGCGAGAAGTTAACACCAGTAAAATGAAGATAAATGATAATGTTAAGATAAACCAAATATGTTTGATTTTAGGAGCAAGTAGCGCTAAAAGAAAAGTGACATAAGCTGTACATAATGTTGAATGCCGACTAGGAAAAGCATAGGTTGCCTGGTCAGGCATCGCATTTGGCCTTGGATAAGCAATGGTAATTTTTAATATAGAAGCCAATATTGTTGCAATAAAAATCATGCCAAATAGATGAATAGCTAAATGTTTTTGTTGTTTTAAATACAAAATCATACTGGCAACAGCAATTGTAGAAATAATAATATATTTATTACCAAATAAGGATAGAAAATTACTCGCATAAAAAATGAAAGAGCTTTGTATTTTATCAACAAATAAGTAGACATTTTTATCAATTGATAAAAATGAGGCCCGGTAAAAAACAGTTAGGGCAAGAGCAAAAAATAGGCCTAAGCATAAAATACCACCGAATAAAAAGTAATTTTTTTTCATTCTAATAATGGCTCTAACTGTAATTTTAAAGGAAAAAGCGCTCAAATTGACAATATTAAAAGTATAACCAAATACATTCTTAAATGTTATGACAACTCAATAGCAAATTAACTTTAAATAGCACTCAAAATTCAGCACTTAGTTAACGGTATAAGGTGAGACAGCTCTTTGGCAGAGTTTACGCACCGCCATGGCAATAGGCTTGTATAATTGAGCTTGTTTAGCGTCACCTGTATATTCCTTGGCTAAGGCTACTGGATCAGTGAAACTTAACCATACTTGGCCTGTTTCATCTGTCGTTGCCATCACACGTAGAGGTAAATCAATAGCGATAGCAGGGATTGCTTGCATCATGGCAGTTCCTTTAGCAGGATTCCCAATAATTAATACTTCAGTCATCGGTAGTTTTTGGCCTACTTGTTGAGCTTCCCCACTATGATCGATATGAGCAAATACCTTACCGCCTTGTGCTTTAACTAAAGTAGCAACACGCTCCATTGTTTCTTTCACAGAATAAGGACTTTGGATAGTTTCTACCCACGGCGCGGTTAAGGGTGCTGCTAAGCGAGCATCAAAAGCACCAGCGATTTTACGCCCTAAAATATCTAAATCTGGCAAATCACCTTTATTGGCTAGCAAGGTAACACACAATAATTCATCGGGCGCTGTAAACCGGCTAAGGAAGGAAGAATAACCAGGCATGTTGCCTTTTATTTCCATTAATCCTTTTCGCCCTGGAAATAACCATCCTGTATTGCCTGGTATGGTTTTCCCATTTTTTAAGGTAATAGGATTAAATAGAAAAGCCCTATCTTTAGCGTCTTTAACTAAAATATCGCCTGCTAAGCCTATATCCCAGGTGCTAATATCAGCACTTGATGCAATAAGCCCACTATTGGCAAAAGAAGCGCTCCAACTTGTTGGCTTGATAGCAACTAAACTTCCACTGCTCTCTTGTAAATAGCCATTTGCTAATTCAGTTGGGTTAATTAATTCAGCCACATGTAAGAATTGACTATGTTTAGATGAACTATTTTCAGTACTGAATTCATTTTTGATAGCATGTTTATTGGCAATAAAATAAGTATGTTTAAGGCCTAAAGGTTCAATCTGCTTTTTAGTTACATAATCTTCATAGGACATGCCACTTGTATTTTCAATAATAAGGCCAAGTAAATAATAATTAGTGCTACTTTTATAAGCTTGTGTTCCTGAATTAAATAATAAGGGCTTATCTTTAATAATGTTTATAATTTCTGTAGGTGTATAATCTTTAGCAAAATCAAAGCTAGGCTCATCTGTGTAACTAGCTAACCCAGAACTGTGCATGATTAAATCTTGAATCGTAATAGCGTTCCATTGGGAGGACAATCCTAAGGAAGAGGGAAGGTATTTGGTAATCGAATCCTCAAGTTTAAGTTTTCTTTCTTCTTTAAGCTGCATGATGGCAATTGCAGTCACAACATTAGTTATCTCACCAACATTAAATACGCTATTTGATGAAACTAATTGCTGGCTTTGAATATCAGCAATACCATAACCAACCACCCTGGTAATATAAGGTGCTTGCACAATTGCTAATGATAGGCCAGGAATATTATTTTTTTCCATATACTTTATCACCAAATCATCAATGGATTGGCCATGATAAAGTACGTGATAATCACCACGACCCTGCCCTGCAAACGTTGAATTTGAAATAAGCGCCCCCACTATTCCGAATGTGAGAAAAAATTTTTTACTCTTCCTAAAAGATAGCATAGCTCATTTATTAAAATTTATTATTTATTTTATATTACTATTTTCACAAGGAATTGATAGTTTAAATAACACAGATTAAATTTAAAAAAGCTCTTTGTTATAAGTACTTAAACTATTTTTGATTACTTTAAGGAATACTTAAGAAGTTAATAAGCTTATTATACTTGAGCTATGTGAAATAACTTAAACACGTTATACTTCTCATTTTTGCTGCAGATAGAAAGATTTATGTACGCTCTCAACTGGTCTTATGCTTATAGTAAACCTCAATCCATAGCTCAATTTAAGCTTGAGCCAGAAGATTTTCAAGTTATTGAGTATTTTAATGAAGCATTTAGTGGTGAAGGCGAGCACACCTTATTAAAAATTGAAAAACGAGGTTTAACAACAGAAGAAGTTGTCAAATCTTTAAGCCGCTTAATTAATAAACCAATAAAGCAAATTAGCTATGCAGGTTTAAAAGATCGTCAAGCATTAACTATTCAATGGCTAAGTGTACATACACCGGGCGAAATTATTCCTGATATTGAAACATTACAAGCACCTGGGTGGAAAGTCATTGAAACCGCGCGCCATATTAAAAAATTAAAACCAGGATTTCTAACTGGCAATCACTTTAAAATTAGATTAAAAAATTTAACTGAACAAGCACAATTTACGCACCGCATTGAACAAATTAAAATAACGGGTGTGCCTAATTACTTTGGCGAACAACGTTTTGGCCGTGATGCTGGAAACCTATTCAAAGCAAAAGACATCTTGGTAGAAAATCGTAAAGTTAAAGACCGATTTTTAAGAGGCATGTATTGTTCGGCAGCACGTTCATGGCTTTATAATTTAATTCTTTCTAAGCGCGTTGCTCGTGGTAATTGGAATGTGCCGATTAAAGGCGATGTCATGCAATTAAGTGGCTCTAAAAGTATTTTTACCCTTGAGAATGTAGAAGAGACGATACTACAGCGAATAAAAGACAAAGATCTCTCCCCTGCTAGCCCTTTACCTGGTAAAAATAAAAATAAAGTTGCTGATGAGGCATCATCATTTATAAATGAAATCTATCAAGAGTGGCAGCCTTGGTTGACAGGATTAATCCAACAGGGATTAGAAGAGGCCTGGCGTGCTAATATTTTACATCCCCAAAATTTGCAATATCAAATTTTAGATAATATTGCTGAATTGTCTTTTACTTTACCAGCAGGTTCTTATGCTACAACCGTTTTGCGTGAATTAGTGCAATACTCTCTTTAATAAAGTAAAACCATTACCTGATAAAGAGCTTATTTTAGAAAGGTGCAATCTTATGGTTGCTATAATGGATATTAACTGTGCTAAAGTTATTTAATTAATAGTATTACTTAATCATAGGAAATAGGATGGCCCGTGAATTAATTAATGCAGTACCATTTTGGTGGCTGGTTATATTATGTATATCAGTGCTTACTATTATTTCTTATTTAGCTGTCATTATTTCAACTCAGTTAATTACAGTTCCTATTGATAAAGATCACCGTTCATTATCTAATGCACTGATTAGAATATTAAGCACAGGTTTTTCTGTTTTACTTGCTTTTATTATTATCAATACATGGAACTATCTATTAGAAACACAAGATGATATAGCGACAGAAGCGGATGCTTTAGCTGCAATGGTACGCAATATTAATGTGTTTCCTGCACCGGAAAAAAACAAACTTATGGCAGGAATTCGCGATTATACCATTTTAGTGAGAACCCAAGAATGGACTTTAATGAAGGAAGGCAAGGAAAGCCCTGATGCCTGGAATGCACTTAACAATTTATTTTTTACTTTACAATCTTTTGACCCTAAAACAAATCTAGAAAAGATATATTATTCTCAATGTCTAAAAAATCTTGATACAATTTTAAACGCAAGACGCGATAGGCTGTCTCGATTAACGAGTATTATACCTGAGAAACTAAGTTCATCCCTTATTATAGGCTCCATTTTTCTTGTAGTTATATTAGGTTTAATTCGCGGTGAATCGGGATTTCTAAACACGACACCAATATTATTTTTTTCTATTGTCTTTGGCTTTAATGTAGCCATAGCCTTAAGTTTTGATTACCCTTATTCAGGTGATATTTCAGTAAGTAATCGTCTATTTTATGAAGGCATGTTAAGCTCATTTAAAGACCCATCGCCTAATACAACAGCACGTAAATGATATCTTAAAATAAGATAGCGATACCAAACGTTAGCGTATTTTCACACGCTTCTAGGCTTAGCTGGCGTAGAATCGGATGAACCATATACCTGTTCAAATTCAAATTAAGGTTATTTACTTTTTCTCAATAACGAACAAGATACTTTATACTAAGGTAAACTTACAGTCTTGGATTAAAGCTGGATTTTGTGGTGTTAAATAAAAGCTTATCTTAATCTTAGCCCTTTTAGCATGTGCTATAAAAAATCCACTTAACTGACTCTCGGCAACAACATCACTATAATAAAGGATAGATCCTGCCTCTTCAAATAGAGCCTGAGTCTGCTTTTTTAAATCTTCTATTGGAAAATCTAGGAAAAAGTTATCAGCAAAAATATCACTTGCCTTTGCATCCTGCCAATTAGGTAAAAGAGTAATTAACGCTTTTTTCTTCGCGTCTAATACAGGTGAGATGCTTAGCTGCCGTTTTGTTAAATGTGCTTCATTAATTAAAGTATTTAATATCTGTAAATTAATTTCAGTGGTTGGCGCATAAGTAACATTGGTTAAGAGAATTAAGCCAAGCCCATAATCCGGCATAATAAACCAATTACTACCAAAGCCAGGTAATCCGCCAGCATGGCCAATATAAACTTTATCTTCGCTATCTTTTAAATAACGTAAACCATAGCCATAACCTCGCATTATTGTTGTTTGTTTTCCATCTAAAAATCGATAACTTGAATCTAGCTGGTGAATACACCAAGCTCTTTGCATTTCATATAAAGAGCTTGGCTTTAATATATTTTGCGTAAAGCTATTTGTTTGTTGATGAAAAGCAACATAACGACTGAATGATTCTAACGAACAGAGCATGCCACCCATCGCTGCAAAACAACCATCTTGCAGCAGAGGCTCTTCTTGCCAATGATTGACCTGCCAACGATAACCTCGTGCTAAATTATCGTTATTTATGCTACTCACTTCCCAAGCTACTTCTTGCATTGACAAAGGTTGCCATATCATTTCTTCAATAAATTTCTGATAACGTTGTCCTGTAACTCCCTCTATAATCATGCCAAGCAAAACATAACCTAGGTTACTATATTCAAAAGTAGTCCCTGGTAAGTGTGCCCAGGAAAAGCCTTGTCTTATTAGGTTTTCTAAGGCTTGCTTAGATAAATCTAAATGCCTGTCTGCCCAAGAATCATCTTTAGGAAACCCAGCATGATGAATCAATAGATCGCGAATAGTGACTAATGAGTTATCTATAAGGGGCGGATAATAATTTAAATTAGGTATGTAATTAATGACTGGATCATCTAAGCCTAATTTTCCTTGATCCCGTAATTTAAGAACAGCCGTGGCTGTAAAACTTTTAGTCATAGATGCAATTCGAAAAAGAGATTTTGTGGTTACTGGAATTTTCCGATGAATATCTAGATACCCACCGCTGCCATTATGTATAAGTTGTCCGTCTAGCATAAGGCCAAAAGTATAACCAGGAACATGATATTGTTGGGTATAAGTCTGGTAAAGCTTATCAATCATAGGAAATAAGCCTTGTAGGCGAGTAAGGCGTTCTCCCGTAGTTAAAAAATAAAATGGACAAAATCCCTTAAGATTTTTTTCTAATGAGTTAGTTATTTTTTCCATTATGAATTATAAAAGAGCATAGAAATGTGGAGTAGATTAACAATAAGAAGCAATACTATTCAAGTTTGTTACTTAAGATCTTAGTTAATAAATTTTAATGATTGGAAAGATAATGTCAGTCTGTATCTAACAAATTTTAAACTATTTTTCTGCGGCTTTTATAGAACAGCGACCTATCTAGTAATTAGATTGATTATTTCCTAAACTTAACTAATAAGTAGATTTTAAAATAAAACAACGGCAGTGGACTTTAACACTTACAGGAGAAGAAGTGAGAAGTTCTATTCCTATCAATAAACTATCATTAGCTAGTCCTATATTAGCTATTCTCGTAAGTCTATTAGGCTTAATAGTATTGTTTGGCTGGTATACCCACAATACCTTAATTATTCAAGTATCGCCTTATTTTGCGCCCATGCAATTTAATGGTGCTTTAAATTTCTTTTTATCAGGATTGGCACTCCTTTGTTTATACCTAGATGCAAAAAAAACTGCACTTTTTATTGCTAGCCTAATCATTCTATTATGCACACTCACTCTCTTAGAATATCTCTTAAAAATTAATTTAGATATTGATGAGTTTTTTATGACTCATTATATTACCGTACAAACTTCGCATCCTGGACGAATGGCACCTAATACAGCCTTTTGCTTTCTGCTTTTAGGCCTTATCATTTGGCTCCATCCCCCCTCTCTGGGAAATCAAGACAGAAAGCTAGCTTGCTTATTATTAGCATCGCTTATTATTTTGTTAGGTGCATTACCCTTATTTGGATATTTATTTGACTGGCAAACTGGCTGGTCAAATTTTACATTGATGTCGATACATTCAACGTTTGCGTTTGTAGCGTTGGGATTAAGTTATATTTTATGGCTTGGTCGTGAAGAAAAAAGCATTTTAAGTTCTATTGATATATTGCCGATATTACTGGTGTTTTTCACTAGCGCTATCATTTCTATTGCTTTATGGCATTTTCAAGTAAGACAGGAACAAAAACAAATATCATTAGCGATTCATGAAGCTAAAGCACAAATTTCTAATAAACTTAAAAACGACTTTGAACGTCTAACTCAAGCGTTGCATCGAGTTTCTTTGCGCTGGCAGCAAGCTAATGGTCTTAGTAGACTAGCTTGGCAATCCGATGGCCAAGCATATTTAACCGATTTTCCTGCCTTAAAAATCATGGCTTGGCTTAATCAAAATAATGAACTTAAGTGGCATATTCCTGAAGGTCAAAATCAAGTTTTATTAACTTCATCTATGCCTTTTTTACCAACTAAAGCACTTAATAAAAAGGAAAATAAAGTAGCAATATCTGGCTCACCTATTATACTTGATAATAAGCAAATTGCCTTACCTATCTTTATTCCCCTATATACAAAAAATGGGTTTGATGGTTATTTATTTAATGCCATTGACATGCAAGTATTTGTTGATAACGCTTTAGATATGCAAACTAAGAATCACATGCACATGATGATTTCAGATAAAAATCATCGCCTTTATCCTAACGATAATATTACCAATACAGGCGTTCAGGCTAAACAACTTGCTCAAAATATAAACCTAAAGTTACTTAATCATAATTGGACATTAAAATTATGGCCATCTCAAAATTTGCTTGGTTTATATTATACAGTCATTCCTATTATTACCCTTATTACTGGCTTATTATTGTCTGTGTTGCTAGCTATGCTAGCTTATATGTTGAAAAAATTACATGACGCTCAAAAACTGAGCTATTTAATTCTAGAAAGCTCTGGTGAGGGTATTTATGGTGTCGATATAAGTGGCAAAACTATATTCGTCAATTCAGCTGCAGCAAACATGATAGGTTGGGAAAAAAAAGAACTTATACAAAAACGTCAACATGATTTAATCCATTATAAAAAATTTGATGGCAGTCCTTATTTAATTTCTGACTGTCCTGTCTATCATACCTTGGCGACAGGAGAAACCAAGCAAAGAGACGATGAAGTTTTTTGGCGTAAAGATGGTAGTTATTTTTGGGCAGATTATACAAGTAAAGCCATCATAGAAAATGGGAAAATCATAGGCGGTGTTGTTACCTTTAAAGATATCACCACAAGAAAAGAAAATGAGCAGCAAATTAAACAACAAAAGAACAAATTAGAAGCAATAAATAAAGAGCTTGAAGGGTTTAGTTATTCCGTTTCTCATGACTTGCGTGCTCCCTTACGACATATCATTGGTTATATTAAGTTCTTACAAGATAAAGTTAATAAGCTAAATGATGCAGAGATAAATGAATATATTCAAATTATAAGTACCGAAGCCAAACGGATGGGACAATTAATCGATGATTTACTAGCTTTTTCGCATGCTGGACGTTTTGCCTTAAATAAACAGAATGTAAATTTTAATGAAACAATTGACTCTGTTATTACTGAATTAACAAGTCAAATGCCAAATAGAAAAATAGAGTGGCACATCTCTACTCTACCAGAAGTTTACGTTGATCCAAATCTAACGCGTATTGTCTGGCAAAATTTAATTTCTAATGCCTTAAAATTTACTAAAACCAGAGAAGTTGCAGTGATTACTATCGGTCATGAAGATGATTCTGATGAGTGCATTTTCTTTATAAAGGATAATGGAGTTGGGTTTGATATGACCTATTCTGATAAGCTTTTTGGTGTTTTCCAACGCTTACATACTGAAGTTGAATTTGAAGGAAATGGGATTGGTTTATCAAATGTCCAAAGAATCATATCTCGTCATGGCGGCCGTGTTTGGGCAACCAGCGAATTAGATAAAGGAGCGCAATTTTATTTTACGCTTCCTAAAAAAGTGCTAGGAGAATAATATGATACAACCCGGGCATATTTTATTAGTTGAAGATGATAAATTGGATGCAGATTTAGCTATTAAATCCCTTAAAAATGAAAAAATTTATAACACCATTGATTGGGTTAAAGATGGTCAAGAAGCCTTAGATTATTTACGGTTTAAAGGCACTTATAGTAATCGAGAAAAAATACAACCTATTCTTGTTTTACTTGATTTAAAGATGCCTAAAATAAATGGAATAGAAGTCTTACAATCCATTCGGACAGATGCTAATTTAAAAAAGCTTCCCGTGGTTATCTTAACTTCTTCCAAGGAAGAGCAAGACTTAGTCAATGCTTATAACTTAAATGTTAATGCCTACGTAGTAAAACCGGTTGATTTCGTTCAATTTACGGAAGCTATACGTCAAATTGGATCATTTTGGATAATTTATAATGAGCCACCGCCGGACAAATACGTATGACAGAATTAAATATTTTTTATTTAGAAGATACCCCAATTAGCTAAGCGTCATATGTTTAACATTTTACGGCAAGAAGCTATTAAACAAGCAAAATGCTATCCTTATCAAGTTTCTGTGATTTTTTATAATAATTCACTTATAAAGAGGTAAAATTTATAGCGCAAGTTTTTTCCTTTAAACTATGATAAAATAAGGCTCGAATAAATTATAAAAGAGTCAAACTGACTATCAATTAATTATTATCTTTTGTAAACCACGCTCTTAATCTAGTAAGGAAAAAAATGAACTTTCAAGCCTTAGGCTTAATGGATACTTTAGTACAAAACGTGCATAAATTAGGCTACAATACCCCCACACCTATTCAGTCCAGAGCCATTCCACCTATTTTAAATAAACAAGATGTTTTAGCCTCAGCGCAAACTGGTACTGGTAAAACGGCTAGTTTTGTATTGCCTATCTTACAACTTTTAAGCAAGAACCCACGTGCTAAAGATAGGCGAATCCAAGCTTTAATTCTTACTCCAACACGCGAATTGGCAGCACAAGTTTGCGATAGCATTAAAGAGTATAGTCAGAATTTAACGTTACGTTCTACTGTAGTATTCGGTGGTGTCAAAATTAATCCTCAAATGATGAAGCTCCGTTCAGGTGTTGATATTTTAGTAGCGACTCCTGGTCGTTTAATTGATTTACATCAACAAAATGCAGTTAAACTTGATAAGCTTGAAATGTTTGTCCTAGATGAGGCAGATCGTATGCTCGATATGGGTTTCATACACGATATAAAACGGATTATTCGTTTATTACCTCCTAAAAGACAAAATTTAATGTTTTCTGCAACATTTTCAAATGATATTCGGGCTTTGGCGAAAGGAATATTACATAATCCAGTTGAAATTGATGTTGCGCCCCGCAATACGTCAGCAATTAATATAAAGCAAATTATTCATCCAGTTGATAAAGCTCGTAAAGCCGCCCTCCTTTGTCATCTTATTCATCATAATAAATGGGACCAAGCTATTGTTTTTTCACGCACTAAACATGGCGCTAATAAGCTTGTGAAACAATTAGCAGAGGCTCAAATCCATGCAGTGGCGATTCATGGCAATAAATCTCAATCACAAAGGACTAAAGCTTTAACTGAGTTTAAAGAAGGCAAGGTACAGATTTTAGTTGCTACGGACTTGGCTGCGCGCGGTCTGGATATTGAAAAATTGCCCTGTGTTATTAACTTTGATTTACCCCAGGTTGCTGAGGATTATGTGCACCGCATTGGGAGAACAGGTCGAGCAGGTTCTACAGGCCAGGCAATTTCCCTTGTGAGTGCCGATGAAGTAGGATTATTAGTTGTCATCGAAAAATTGATAAAGAAGAAGCTTAATCGTATTGAAATTAATGATTTTGAACCAGTCCATAATTTACCGCAATCAATTGTAAAACCACAACCTATAACTCGATATAATAATTCACAGCCTAAGGCAAAACAGATAAAGAAAGCTAAAAAATGGATTAATAAAAAAAATATTAAAACAAAAAACAATACTTTTAACTAGAAAACAATAGGCTATAATTTTATTACTTATTTAGGTAACGTCCCTGAAGGTTTGTTAGATAAGATTTAATTTTGACTTGAGCACAGATTTTTAATTTCACTTCATTCTGCCCTCTCTCCCGCACTAGGTGTTTCGATAGTATGGTAATACTTTTCGCGGGAGAGGGTTGGGGAGAGGGAAATGGACAAATCCACTCTAAGACAACGAGCTCGCGATTTATGGAAAAATAGTACCAATGCTAAGAGACATTTTTGGTATCATCTTCGAGCAAATCGGCTGGGATTTAAATTGTAGATATCGCGCTCATGGAGCGTTGGATTTAAGCGGTTCTTTTTACTTGGAATAACAGCCTTTATTCCATAAATAGGCGCTCATCTTTACCACGACGACCTTTAGGCTTCGGAAGTAATTTTCTAAACGAGACCACAGCTTGTTATTAGTGACCATTTTTGACATCTTCCTCTCCCGCGAAAAGCATTATCATACTATCGAAACACCTAGCGTGGGAGAGGAGGAAGATTGAAATAAAATTGAAAAATCTGTGATCAAGTCAAAATTAAATCTTGTCTAACAAAACTTCAGGGATACTGCTTAGTTAAATTTAAAGTTTTTCAAAAAATCAGACACAGCAGAGGGTTGTAAAGGATGACTAATATAATAACCTTGAATTTGATTACTATGATGAGCGCGTAAAAATTCAAGTTGTTCTTTTGTTTCGACGCCTTCTGCTAAAATTTGTAGCCCCATTGATTTAGTCATATTAATAATGGCTTCGATTATATTCTTATCATAGATATTAGTGGTGATATCTTGGATAAAGCTTTTATCAATTTTAATTTTGTCAAAAGGAAAAAATTTAACATAATTAAGGTTAGAATAACCAACGCCAAAATCATCCATTGCAATTTTAATACCCATATCTCTTAAAATTTTCATAGTATTAAAAACATCAATAGAATTTTCTAAAATAACATGTTCTGTAATTTCTAGCTCCAGATAACGCGGCTCAAGACCGCTTGCTTGAAGAGCTCGTTTAACTATATGAATAAAATCACTTCTTAATATTTGACTGCCAGAAATATTCACTGCGACAGATAAATCTGAAAAGATAGTTTCTTGCCATTTTTTAGTTTGTGCACAGGCTGTGTTTAAAACCCAATTACCAATTGGAATAATTAATCCAGTTTTTTCTGCAGTAGCGAGGAAACTGTTAGGCGCAAGCATACCTAAGGTAGGGTGATTCCATCTTAATAAAGCCTCAACACCTATTATTTTATTTGACGCCACACTGAAAAGTGGTTGATAAAAAAGGACAAATTCCTCATTCTCTATCGCTTTTTGCAGTGCAGACTCCAACTCTACTCTTTTGATTAAATTATAATTAAGCTCAGAAGTATAAAATTTAAAATTATCCCTACCTGTGTCTTTGGCATGGTAGAGTGCTGTATCAGCATTTTTTAATAAATCGTCTGGAATTTCTCCATCTAAGGGATAGACACTAATGCCAATACTACCCGTTACTTTAACTTGGTTTCCCTGAACTGAAAAAGGAGTATTAAAGATTCCTTGTAGACTTTCAGCTATGACCGTAAAATTATCAAAATTAATTTGCCCAGTCAAAATAATTACAAATTCATCCCCGCCAAATCGGGTAATCGTGTCAGATTCCCTAAAACAATTTTTCATTCTTATTGCAACTAGATTAAGTAACTCATCGCCAGCTTTATGGCCAAGCGTATCATTAACTTGTTTAAAATTATCTAAATCAAGTATAAATATACCAACAAGTAGATTACTACGTTTAGCGTAGCTTATAGCTTGCTCAAGGCGATCCATTAAAATGATACGATTTGGTAAACCAGTTAAAGCATCATGTGTAGCTAAATGAAGAAGCTCGTCTTGCAACTGTTTATTTTCAGTAATGTCTCGAAAGCTTAAGACAACACCCGGTGTATCACCTTCTAAACCATGAGAAAAGTAGTGAGAATATAATTCAAACACTTGTCCTGTATATAATTTTAACTCCTTTACACTCTCTGTTTTTGGTTGCTTACATAAATTTAGAATCATGGTTAAACAATCGCTTGAATTTTCAACTTGTGAAGCCAGCTTTTTCAATACCTCTAATGAACTTGCTTCATTCATTACTTCTACAGGAATATTCCATAAATCTAAAAAATTCTGATTATAAATTAAGATATTTTCATTTTGATCTAACGCAAGAATACCCTCCTGGGTTGATTCAATTGTAGCTCTAGTAAGTGTTAAATTCTTATCTAAATTGCTATTTACATTTTGCAGCTCGGTAGTACGCTCCGCTACTGCTTGCTCTAAATTTTTAATTTGCAGCGCAACTTCGCTTTTTAATGCCCATTTTTTTAAAAGAGCCGACGTTAATTGCCTAACTTCAATAACATCAAAAGGTTTCTTTAAAATAAGGAGATTATCTTGACCATCTAATATCTTTGAAATTTCCTCTAAAGAGTAATCAGAATGAGCTGAACAAATAACCATTTGTATATTAGGGTCTACTTCCCATATTTTTTTAATGGTTAATACGCCATCCCATCCGGGAGGCATACGTATATCTACAAAAGCAAGCGCATAAGGTTCATCAATTTCCATAGCTTTTTTAACTAATTGCAACGCTTCTTGGCCTTGAAACGCTGAATGTAACGTTATTGCTTGAGTTTGAGTTTCCTGAGTTTCTGGTATATCAGTTGGATTAAATAAATTATTAAATGTTTCTTGAAATGCATCTGCCTTCTCATTTTTTACTTTGAGTATCTTATAGAAATCTTCATGGATTGACTGATTATCATCTACTAACAAAATTTTGTTGTTTTGAATCTTAAACATACTCTTCTCGCGTCCTTTCTAAAGAAAAATCCTTACCTATCTTATAAGGGAATGCTATTTTAAACGTAGCGCCTTTTCCTTTACCTTCAGAACTCGCTTTTAAAGTTCCTCTCATTTCAGCAGCAGCTATAGCACTAGCATGTAAACCAAATCCATGACCATTGTTCTTAGTAGTGAAACCGTGCTGAAAAATTCTAGTTAAATTTTGTGCAGTAATACCCAGGCCATTATCAATAATTTCAATATAAAATTGAGATTCATTTATCAATCCTAGACGTATAGTAATAGTTTTATCATTTTGGCTAGAAGCTAAAAGAGATTGCTTAGCATTATCAATTAAATTTATTAAGATCTGAGTTAATTTAGACTTATCAATATAGACTGGTTGCAGCTTCGCATAATCTTTGTCAATATTAATATTATGTCGCTTAAAATTGATGCTTACCATAACTAGTGCTACTTCAATAACATCTTCAATATTAACTAGCTCTTCGAAGTTGACAACGCCACTTAATTTTTGCTGCGCTACAATAATATTTTTTATATGCTGAACATTTTCATTTAATTGATTTAATTCATTTTTAGCCGCTTCAAATTCACTATGCCAATACTCAGCCATTTTATTTAAAAACATGGGTATTTTTGAGCCCTTAGGATCAGCAGTTATAAATTCACCTAAATTTTGCTCATGCTTACTAATTAAGCTATTTAAATCTATTAAATTTTGTATATTGATATTTTTCAAATGATCGGTAATTAGTGCTGCGGAGACATTAACACTGTTTAAAGCATTTCCTACATTATGAAGCACGTTAGAAGCTACTTCTGCCATGCCAGCTTTGCGTGCCATTTCGACTGAGTTAGCATGTAATTTGGCTTGCAAGCTAGAAATAATAAGGGCAATACCCATAATCACAATAGTGACAACCGCAATACTAGTAGCTAATATATTATGATTAACCGCATGGCTTGTATGAACATGATTAGCCTCCGGTGTAAAAATAGCAGCTTCCATACCGATATAATGCATCCCACAAATAGCCGCCCCCATGACGAGGGCACTACTAACCTTTAAACGCACTTTCGCCTTTATAGTGGATAATTGCGAACTTTTTATAGCTAAATATAAAGCAGCCTCAGAGGCAATAATCGCTACAACAATGGAAAGCAAGAAAAGGCTTGGTAGATATCGTATTTCCATGCCTAACATAGCAGCCATGCCCACATAATGCATTGAGGCAATCGATAAACCTAGTATTATTCCACCCAGTGCGAGCGCGTTTATTTTGACTTTTTTATTTTGCAATAGCAAAAAGGCAATGCCGGAAGCAATGATAGCAATTATCATTGATAAGCCAGTCAGAAATGGATCATAGGCCATAGGCATAGGCATGATAAACGCAAGCATGCCAATAAAGTGCATTGACCAAATACCCGCACCCATGGCGAAAGCTCCACCTAAAATCCATCGAAGCTTATTAGTAAAAGAGGCGCCAATATCCCGTACCCGATTAGCAATATCAAGCGCGACATAAGAAGCGCCAACTGCAACTAAATAGGAAAGGATAACCAAAGGTAAACTGTAAACACCTTGTATTTGGTTATCTGGTATCGATGAAAGTTGGAAAAAATCCATTAACATGCCTTTCCTTAATTAGATATTCTCTTAAAACTAAAAAGTGTTTTAAAGAGATAATTTCTAAGTTCCTTACTCTCGCTAGTAATAATACTTATTATTCATCTTTTAAATTATAGCTAATAAAATAAAGAATGAGGCTAAAGGTTATAAGGCTTCTTTTAAAGAAATGGACTTAAAAATTGCCGTAGCAATTTAATATACTATTCTTATAATTTCTAATTTTTCTTTTCCATCTGGCGTCTCAACTAACACTATATCCCCTATTTCAGCTTTTAACAGTGCTTTTCCAACCGGTGAATTCCAGCTTATCTTGCCCTGTTCTATATCCGCTTCATCAAAGCCAACTAATTTCACAGTTTTTTTTGTATCCTGTTGAATATAAGTCACAGTAGCACC
Organism: Legionella busanensis; assembly: GCF_900461525.1. Taxonomy (NCBI): domain Bacteria; kingdom Pseudomonadati; phylum Pseudomonadota; class Gammaproteobacteria; order Legionellales; family Legionellaceae; genus Legionella; species Legionella busanensis. The sequence goes on from NZ_UGOD01000001.1 coordinate 2,877,409, forward strand.
AAAAAATACCTTCTCGAGATTCTTTTGTAAGGTTGGATCAACAACACAAGCTGTTTCAATACGTTTATTAAGGTAACGTATACGGCGATCAATTTCCCTTAAACGCCTCTTCCCATATATATAATCACCATTTTCAGAGCGATCACCATTTCCTGCTGCCCACCTGACTATTTCAACAATTTTTGGGCGTTCCTCATAAAGCAATGTATGCAGTTCTTTTTGTAATAATTCTAACCCATAGGGGGTGACATAATTTTTGGTATTACCTGTTGTAATTTCCGGTAACTCGTCAATATCATCCTCATCGGTTTCTTTAGTGAATGCTTTGCTCATAGGCACAACCTCGTTTAATTATAACAACGTGAAGAAACGATAAAAATTAGCTACTTTGCAGGCGTTAAAGCAAATAATATAGTGACTAAAATCGTTAATAATTTTATTAGCGGTAGTTTAAAAGCCAGTCGTTATTTAAGTATTATAGCGTTTTTCTTCCCTCTATTGCCCCCTCTATTAATTATTTAATAGCTACTTTTGGGCTTTTAGTTCTGGCTAGGACGTATAATTATTCTCATCTGCGGCAATAATTTACATAAATTATCAATCTATTAGTAATTAATTAGCGGTGATATCGACATTTATTACTTAAATTTTACAAAAAAATTATCAAAGCTCTAAATAGTTTAAATTTTAATTAACTATACTACTCTCAGAAATAGTTGTAAGGAGTTATCTTATGCCTAGAAGTACAAAGCGTAATGACCGTAACCTACCTCTTTTAGATAGAAGCCTTAATCAACTCCCACTTGGAAACCGGCCCGACTCTATGAGCAATTTTTTTAAACAAGAAAAAAAAGATGAGGCAATTCAGTTTATATATGGTTTTCATAATAAAAAAAATACTGCACAAAAGAAAGATGAAAAAGCTATTGAGCAACTGAAAAAGGATTTAGAAAAAAGCAAACAAAAGCTAGATAACAAAGAGCCCGACCCCGGTGAACAGAAAACAGAGTCTAATGATGATACAAATCCTACACCATAAAAATTGATTAGCTTTGTTTTGTAGTAGGTAATTCGCATTCTTGCTAAAGAATCAATGTAAATTAATTCAATATGGCTTTTTTATGACAAATCCTGTGCTTTAAACTGTTAAGTGAGGCTTAAAGCGTATTTTGAGTTACAAAATTTAATAAACAATAAAAGATTACTTCCAATCTGAAATTTTCTCGATTATATTCACTCACCATAGCACAAGGAGAACATTGTCAAAGGAGAAGGAATTAATGACCTCTTTAAAAAGAACTGCACTCAGTCTGTTTATTATTGGACTTTTCAATAATCAGTCCACTATAGCGGGTACTATGGGTCCAGTGAGCGTATGTGATCAAACGAATTTATTTATTGGAATAAATGCGCTTTACCTACAGCCACGTAATGATGACTTAGATTATGCAACAGTTTTTACTCGGCGCCCAACATATACTCATAATGTCGATTTAGATTATGATTGGGGATTTAATCTCTTTGGTGGTATAAAGTTTTATAACAATAATGATATAAAGTTTGCCTGGCAAAGGCTTCATACAATTGATCACGATAGCATTTTTCCTAATGAAGAGTTCGCTGTAGAACCACGCTGGTTACCTCAAGCTTCTTGGACATCAGTATTAGGTCAGGCTCGTTTTGATTATGATGAAGTATCTGGTGTTATTGCCCATACATCTTTTTTTAATAATGGTTGGTTGATTCGCTATGGAATAGGTGCAGAGTATGCAGAAATTGACTCAAGATTTTTAGTAGATGCTACAACAGACGTAGTAACGGTAAATCGAGGATTTACTAATACCAGTGTTTTTCATGGCGTAGGCCCCCGCATTGAAGGCGATGTTTTTTACAATCTCTATAATGAACTTAACGTGTTTGCAAGTGCCAATGCTGCCTTGCTAATTGGTTCTAGAGAATTTTATCTCACAGCACACCGTCGTAGTGATGCAAGCAGATATTTTGATGATAGATTAACCCAAGTACCAAAATTGGGTCTACGCGTAGGGGTAGATTATAAACGTCCTGTTGGCCTCTTAAGTGCCGGTAAAAGTGCTGTTATTGATTTTCAAGTTGGTTGGCAAGCCGAAACTTATTTTGACGCTATTGAACGTCCTTCTACTGGCGTAATTGGTGGCGAAGGTTCGATAAGCACTGTTTTACCTCGAACATCTAATTATAATAATCAGGGGTTATTCTTTGGTGTAGCGTTATCCACTGATTGTTTGTAAAAATTTCAGAGTTAATGTGAGCCCTAAATAAATGACGTTATTTCCTTTTCAAATGAGCAGTGCGATACCAGGCATTATCTGGCCGCCTGCTCCTCATCCTATGGGTGCTCAGTTATATTATCAACTTCACTATTTTAATTATTCAGAAAAACTGCTACCTACAGAAATTCTAAAAAATCAATTTAGCCAATTGTTAATTTTATTAAATTTTTCACGACAAATGGTTCCTTATTATCAGGATAAATTAGCGCCATTATCTACTTTCCAATCCTGGGAGTCGTTGCAGGAAGCCTGGCAAGAAATTCCTTTGTTAACACGCGAAGATCTGCAACAAGCAAAAGATGCGATTTTTGCAAATCAAGTTCCTGCAGGTCATGAACCTGCAGAGTTATTATCTACAAGTGGGTCAACAGGAAAGCCAGTTACCGTTAAAGGTAATATAGCCACTCAGTTTTACTGGAATGCTATCTCACTTAGAAATCATCTCTGGCATGGTGATGAATTTGATAATTCCTTTGCTAGTATTCGTTATACTGAAAATAAAGATGCGCTCCCACCTTTGGGAACTAAATTTTTATGTTGGAGCCCTGCTACTTATCCAGTTGTTAAAACGGGGCCATGTTATCATCTTACTCTATGCACACCAGAAGAAGAGGTTAAATGGCTTCAACAAATAAATCCACATTATTTAAATTGTAATCCTTCTACATTAAGAGAAATTACGCTTTATCTAGCTAAACAGGGGGTTAAATTGATTAATCTCCAAAAGGTACATACGCATAGCGAAATCGTTGAACCTGGTTTACGAGATTTAATTAAGGAAGTGCTCGGCGTACCTCTCATAGACAACTATTCTTCGAAAGAGTGCGGATATATTGCTTTAGAATGCCCGGTCAGTGGTTATTATCATATTCAATCTGAAAATGTTTTGGTCGAAATATTAGACGAAAATAATAAACCTTGTGTGGTGGATCAGCCGGGACGAGTTATAGTAACCGTACTTCATAATTTTTCTTCACCCTTAATCCGCTATGATATTGGCGATTACGCTATTCCTGGTGACACTTGCTTATGCGGCAGAACCCTTCCAGTATTAAAACGAATTTTAGGAAGAAAACGAAATATATTGTATATGCCAAATGGGCAACGATTTTGGCCAGCGTTTGCTAGTCAGGGTGTTCGGCTAATGGATCTTCTTTCTTGCTCACAATTTCAGGTTGTACAAACTTCATTAACGGAACTGCAAATTAATTTGGTGCGAGCGAGTTCTTTCACAGTTCAAGAGGAAAAGATTATTCGAAACAAACTAAAAATAATTTTTAATTATCCCTTCAATTTCTCTTTTAATTTTGTTGATGCAATTCCCCGCAGTACTGGTGGAAAATTTGAAGATTTTATATCACTTATAAATTAAAAAATTACCTTCTACTTATTTTATAAATATGGTTAAGCTAATTTCACCTAGCATTAGATAATGCTTCAGGCAAATGTAACTCTACAGGTATTGATTCTATATACTGTTGGACTACGTTAGAAAGCATTAATGCCGTTATAGTCAAACTCATTGCACGATGGCCATAAAAGTAGAGGCTCTTTCATTTAGCATTTAAAACGTACGGTCACATAGGGGCCTGCAACTGAAAAATTGCTTTGTACATATTTAACGCTAGAAGTGGATAAAGATCCTGAATCTAAAGCAATAACATTGGTATTTGTTTCATAAGCTGATAAAGGATTAAAATAGACAGTCCCCATATAACCTAACTCGAGGGTAAGTTCAGATTCATTTTGCATGAAATAGCTATAACTTAATCCAATTTTTGCATCAATTTCTGGAACAACTTGTGTAACGCTGGTACTAGATAATTGCTCTCTATTTACAGCAATTCCTATTAAAGCTAAGTCAGAAGAACTCCCTGTAAATTTATACTGTGCAGGTTGCATACTACCAATTAAAACACCACCGGCTACTTGCCCTATAAGATGAAATCCATGATTGATATAATAATTATTAGTTAATCCTAATCGGGGACCTACGCCACTATAGGTCGAGGTGTTATTTAAAGAAAAATTAATTTTTGAGCCCCCATAAAAATTAGAAATTAATTTTTCTTTAATCCAGGCGCTGCCTAAACCGGTAAAAAAGCGAGTTTGTAAACTACAACCAAAATTTATAAATTTACCGATATCTAAATTAACAGCATTATAATTAAAATTTAAAATGGCTTTTGCGCTATTTAAAGAAGCAACGCCGGTGATTTCACCCCCGGTTGGAGGCGTTCCTGTTTGCGAGAAAGGCGAGATCCATTGGGATACAGGCTTAACATTTTTTGCATTTTTATAATTAGCCTGTAATGAAAACCAATTTAATTGTAGATCTGTACCTGAGTTTGCAAAAATATAACGTGCACCTGCTTGAAATCCTACTTTATAATCGGGATTAAACGATTCTATTTGCCACTGCGGTGTAGGAATAGGAAGAACTGTAGTAACGACACCCCAACCTAAATTACTAGCTCCAGGTTCTAGAATAAGCGCACTGAGCGAACCTTCTAAACCTGGCTTTAAATTAGGAATAAACACATTAAGTCTATTATCTGTAGGGCCCATTTCTCCTGCAAAACTACCACTATAAAGACATGATAGAGTCGCCGCCACAACTATTTTAGGCAAGATTTTCATCATAATGCTTTTAATTTCAAATGGTTAAAAAAATAAAGATTAATAATAACTAAATAGTTACTAATTTAATAGTTATTTATAATATTTATCTAAAGATATAAATACTTCACCTAAGAAAATAACAATTAAGCTTAGCCCCCTTTAATTAAATTGCTTAGGTTCACAATCTTTAACTTGGTCAACTTAAAACTTGGCCATGTTTATTTCTAAGTGTTAAAGCACTAAAGAAGCAAATCGCTGCACTAAGGATCAAATACAAGCTAGGCGAAAGATTATTATGAGTGGAGTTAATTAAACTGGTTGCGATTAGCGGCGTAAGTCCGCCAAAAAATGCATAACCAATATTATACGTAATTGCCATGCCCGTATAACGAACTGAGGTAGGAAATAATTCGATAATAGTGCATACATACATGCTCGTACATGCACTTAACAAAGAAACAGAAAACATAACAATGATAACATAGGCAAGTTGTTCTAAAGATAATAAATAAAAGAAAAAATAACTAAATAGGACAAAACATAGAGAACCTAAAAGCAAGAACCGGCGCCTGCCAAATATATCAGAGAGCCAACCAAAGGTAATACAGAAAAAGGAGTTAAGAATTAAAGCGATAGTATTAAGAATATTTATAGTTTCTTTAGGATAATGCAAGATAGATGTTAAATAAGTAGGCAAATAAAGAAAAAGCAGACACACAGTTACGGCATCTAGCCATGTTAGAGCTGCGCCTTGAAAAACTTCCTTTTTATAATTCACAAATACTTCTCGAATAGGGAAAAAATTCTTTTTTGCGGTTGTATTATGTTGTTTAAAAATTGGTGTTTCTACTAAACCTCTACGCAACTTAAAGCTCGCTATTCCCAATAAACCACCAACGATAAAAGGTATTCGCCAACCCCACATTAAAACTTGCTCATGCGTACAAAAATAAAACAAAGCCACGTTAATCATTGAGCCTAAAATTAAGCCTATATTAATACCTAAAAAAATAAGTGCACAACAAATACCTCGACTCTTAGGATTTATATGTTCTCCTGCAAATGTAACGGCACCTGGTATTTCGCCGCCAACCGATAACCCTTGGAGTAAACGTAACAATATAAGTAAAAGTGACGCTTTAATCCCAATATCCTGATAAGTAGGAAGAAGGCCAATTAAAAAAGTGGGTAATGCCATCATAATTAATGTCACTACAAAGGTTTTTTTACGTCCATATTTATCGCCAAAATGACTAAAAATAATTCCGCCTAAGGGACGAATTAAATAGCCTACAGCGAAAACAGCATAAACGCCAATTAAGGAAGCGAGATGATTTGCAGCAGGGAAAAAGAGTTCACTTAATTCACTAGCGAGAAATATATAAATAATAAAATCATAAAATTCTAGCGCCCCACCAAGTGAAGATAAAAATATTAATTTCTTCTCTGCTGCTGAAAATTGTATGCCTGCCATTAGAAAAATCCTATTTCTTTAAAATCCAAAATCCTATACTAACTATGCCTTAGAATTTATGTAATTTACTTGCTCGACTATATCTTGAATTAATTTACAAGCTTGTTGCAAAAGTAAATAATCTTTTGCATAGGAGAATCGTAAATATCCTTTTTTCTCATCAATTCCAAACGCTGAACCAGGTACTATAGCCACTCCCACTGTATATAATATAAAAGATGCTATGTGAGAATCTGTTTTAAAAGTGGTTGTGTTTAACTTATTATGTAAATTAGTAACTTGGTGAGATTTATTATTGAACATAAAGTTGACTTTATCTGGAACCTTTCTATCTATAAAAGGATTAGCACAAGTCAAAACAAAAAAACCATTATCACTTGCAACGCTTTGAAAACCCCAGAATCTAAGCTGTTCATAGATGAAAACTCGATTTCTTTGATAGTCGTGCAAACATTTATTTAACCAAGCTTGATATTTGGCAGTAAGTATTAATTTTTCTTTAATACTGGCTATTAGTGCTTGTTGCATTAATACAGAGATCCCTCCTGTCATCATCATTTGCAGTGTACTCATTTTTTCTATCCATAAAGGATTAGCGCCTATCATTCCTATACGTAACCCCGGTGCTCCAATTAATCCTTTTGAAGCAGAATTAATAACTAAGCAGCGATTTTTAAGATGCGGAGCCACATCAAGAAGCGTAATATGTGGCGAGGTCGTTAACTCCCGATAAACATCATCAATAATGACTGAAAGATATAAATTTTGTTCAAGTATTTTGGCTAAACCGATAAGAAATGATTGTTGCAAATCTATACCCGTTGGATTATTCGGAAAATTTAAAATGAGAACCTTAGTATTAGGAAACTTAATTAGAAAAAATTCTAACTGTTCTATTGAAGGCTGAAAGCCTTGCGCTTCAGTCGGAATTTTAATTAACTGTGCCCCTAATAAATTTAATTGCATTTCATAAATACCAAAGTAAGGCTCAAAGACTAAAACTGAATCATCAGGATTAATTAAAATATTAAAAGCATGCCATAGGGCTTGCGTGGCGCCATAAGTCACCATGACTTCTTTTGTAGAGAAATTAACAAGAGGATAATAATGTTTATAAAGAGCGGTTACTGCTTCTAAACATGAACGCTCGCCCTGAGAAAGTGAATAAGGAAAAGCTAAATCCTTTTTTTGCAGCAATTTGGTCATTGCATCACTTACATTCGGATTAATAGCTAAATGTGGCTCTCCAATACTTAAATCAATAATACTAGGCAACCCTTTTTCAAGGCGCTCTTGATGTATATAAGGTAATTGCGCAAAAATTTCATCAATAGCATTTACCGGTAGGTTTGTTCTATGCGCCAATAAACTTATATCCATATCTTATTTTCGTTTAAAAATTTTAGTTTATTATATAAAATCTACTTAAAGGCTTGAATTAGGTTTAAGTTATCTTTGCCATAGTTAAAATTTATATAGTGCTTACTAAATTTAGTATAAAGCTTAGTAAGCGGCGCTATAGCTTATTATAGCAATAATGCTTAATTGCATCTGCTATAACTTGTATTGCCTTAATAACTCGGTTTTCGTTACGATAAACTAACGCGATTTCTTCTCTATAAACAGGACTTTGGTTAATGCAGATTAATCTTTCTGGATAAAGAGTGCGTGTCATAAGTTTAGGTAGTATACCGATACCGCAACCTTGCGCTGTCATATTGGCAATAACTTCCAAACTATTAATCGTTATGATGCGATCAATTAAAAATCCTTGCTTGCGCCCTCTTACTAATAAATCTTGGGTTTGCTGCAAGCTAGGATCGCATAAAACAATCGCTTCACCAGAATAAATATCTTGTATTTTTCGTTTATTAGGTATTGTCCAGAATGCCATCTCATCATGGCAAAGTTTTCTTATTACTAAATCAGGATGGGATTGGGGATTTATCAAAATCCCGATGTCAATTTTAAAATTAATAATTTGCTCGAGTGTGCGCCTAGAAACATCATGAACTAAATTAATTTCTAATTTCGGATAGGTTTCTAAAAGGCTAGGAAGAAATCCCGAAACAATATCAACTGCGGTGGTTGAGTGACATCCTAATGTATAAGAACCTTGCACTTCAAATTTAGAAGCAAGAGCAAAAGAGCGCGCGTCCTGCCAACAAGTCATTAATTTTTTTACATGAACTAATAATTGTTTTCCACTCTGGGATAGAGCAACACCATGTTGATGGCGAATAAGAAGTTCGGTACCAATTATTTTTTCTAATCGCTTTATAGCTAAACTTAATGCTGGTTGACTTATCCCTAATCGCTCCGAAGCCCTAGACAGACTTAAGGTATGTGCTACTTCTCGAAAGTATTCTAAATCTGTATAGGAAGGAATCATATAAATTCATTTAATAAACTTTGCTAACCTTATAACAGGATCAATTATGAAATTAAATAATAGATAATAATATAAGCTAGATTAGCTTTTGCTCACCTTTACTCAAGCAAACAGAAAGTTTTTTGATTTATACTAATATAAAATAGTTCTTAAAATTAAGGAGGATGGAATGAATAAAGGATATATTATAGTGATAACCCTTTTAAGTACTAATATGGCTTTTGCTGCAGCCGCTACAAGTACCACTACAACAGTTGATCCCGCTACTGGAACTACTATTCAATCAACTACTACCAACGTAGATGATTCCGCAACCACCGTAACTACGCCTGCTGATACTCCAGTAGTAGATACGACTGTTAGTCCAAACATGGAGATAGTTACTCCGGTAGATATAGATAATAATGTACAAATCGTTAATGATAGAGTGAGCATTACCGGTCTGACCACAGCACCTGCATTCACAACAGTAGAGCTTCGTGATGGCGTATATTATTTACCTCCAGCTGTAACGCCAGTAGATGGATTTTATTTCTTAATTGTTGGCGATACAGAGCGAGTTTGTACGGTCAAAAAAATTAAAAAAGTAAAAAAGGTTCGCAAAATATCACCTATGACTACTAAGGTCATGATAAAAAACAAGAAAGTTACTTTATATTGTTATGATAGAACTTATTTTAACTTCTAAGATTTAAATCCATAAGTTAAGCAAGTGTCGGGCAATAAGCCCGATCTACTTTTCTTTTAGTGTAGCTTTCTATGTATAGTTAATTAACTGCCAACCTATTAATACCTTGTTGATTAACCATTTGCCTTTCCTCACTAATTAACTCAATCCATTTTTTTGGGGTAATTTTATTGCTTACTAACAAATTTATAGCCGCACTAGCACTCGTGCTTTGCGTCATAGCGAAATAAAAATAGGCTGTTAGTTTATTGCGAGATAAAGCCCAGTGACTATTGGCTACACTTGCACGCAAAGTAGAAAAATCAACTTGCTCTTTTTTTACTAATTGCTGCATTTTTTGTATAGTTTTAGGGATACATTTATCAAAAAATAATGTTGTACCTTGCTGGTTCCATTCTGCACTTAAGATAATCTTTTTTAAAATAGCCATATCACAAATTTGTTGCTCTGCGGAAACCGGCTCTTCTATTCGTTGCTGAATAGGCATTTGCAACATAGAATGGGTCCACTGTTGGTAATAACTACGACCATAAATTAACATTGCACCCAAAATAAAATCTTTCGCACAAGGCGCTGCCTGCCAGAAAGCATTAAATAAAGCTGAATTTAATTGCTTAAACTTAGGATAAGGATACTCGTTATTATTTGCGCGAATTAAATGAGAGCGAGAGTAAATGATGGTGTCGGTGTCGTACTTAGCTTTAGATTTTGCTTTATATTCGTCTGGCCCAAGGTGAATTTTTTCATCCTTATTAGCTACGCTGCCCTCAACTATTTCCAAATGAAATTTGTGATTTAAATTATGTTTATAGCCAAGAAAATGACAATCAGTCTTTGCTTTGAAAGTATCTGCTATGTGCTGTCTTAATACCGTACCAATTTTAATATTAGGATCATAAAAATCAGGATGCTTAGCTAAATTCATTACCCAGAAAACATTGACCTTATTTTTATTGTCTACTGGGATATCGCGTAATAATATTCCCCAAGAATAACCAATAATTTGATCATTTCTATCTTTGGCAAGAAAGCAAATTGTATCTTTATAATTTAGCAATGCTGATAAGACTGTATCGCCTATTATAGGTAAATCAGCAAAGTTTATCCCATGCGCTAAACAATCTAAGTGCTTGATTTCTTCGATGGCCTTCTGAACGTCAGAAATATTATTACGCTCTAAAAGTTGTACCTCGTTAAAGCCGTATGGCTTACCCTGCATCACTTGCAAGGAAAAATTAAAAGTACAGATGCCATCTAAGCGTTTATCATGTTTAATTTTAAGAGGCGTTTGATTTCGGTTTTCTAATAAATCAGTCCATAGTTGACAAATTTCTCTAATAAGCTCATCGTCTGAGTTGTTATCGCGCAAATTTATTAACTGTAATGTTAAACGATGTAGATATTCTGTGTGAACATAAATTGCATGATTATTTAAGTCCACCACAGATTTTGCCGTCATTAATTTTTGTATTTCTGCTAAATGATAATCATAAGGTTGTATATATAATTTTACTGCCTCTTCAAATAAATTCCATTTACGCGCCAGCACTTCAATTTTGGTATAAGACATCATGAATTCCCTATAATAAATCTGGAAATAAATCATATAATGCTGCTATAGCGCTCACAATAGTTCTTAATTAATTTTTCGGAAGCAGCCGGAACCTATAATACCAATACTATTATTGAGACATTGTGATAATTTGATCATAGTAAGATAGATATTTATCAGAATTCAATGAAGAGTAGTTTAGGTTTTTAATTAATGGTGTTACAAATAATGATAGTTCTATCCATCAGTGTTCCACCTGACTTTGGATCGACCAATTTTGGAAATTCCGTAATAGTTTCGACTACCTCGCCTGCTCTCTCTCCGCAAGCCACAATAATGACAATATCAACATCTGAGTAACGCGCAATTAAATTTTGTAATACCGTTTTACCAGCGCCAAAAGGGCCCAGTATTACTTATAATCATCCTTGATTTGTTACATTTTAACTTAAGCTGTTACTATTATATGGCATTTTAATCGCTTGCAACTAAGTATTATCTAACTTTCAACTGTTTTTTGATATCACCCACTAAGGTAGTTTGGTTAGGATCGATAGATAGAGTAGGTTTTCCTTCTCTAAAATCTAAAGTATTTAAATCAAGCCAGATGAGATTTGGTGTTGTTGTTGGACTAAAATAATAAGTTTTTTTAGTTAAATCAGCAACGGAGACCCAGCGGGTAGGCCAAGCATCTTCAGTCTTATTACCAGAGGTATCAACTGCGCCAAAAGGTACCATCGCTGTTCTAATCACAGATAAAATACCAGCTACTGCTTCTTGTGTATGATTAGGTTTAGGAAGTGTTTTTAGATAAGTTGCAACTCTTACAAAGCGACTTAAGGGATCACTATCGCCAGGCAACGGTAGGTTTCCACCAAAGGATTTATAGCGTTTTAAATTATCTAATTGAATATTATAGGCGGGTTCATTGGTCATCGTTGTATATTGTGGTCCATGATAAATTACTTTCTTGCCGTTAATAAATTCAATGACTGCAGCATCTCCTGAAGCATCTTGGATATTAAGATGCAAAGGCCATTTTTGATTAAAAACTACTGTTTCGATAATTTGAAATTTATCGGTAGCTGCTACAACTTCATTTACTGTTTTATAATTATCAAGAATATATTGTGCCCATAGGGTATTTGATATGGCCGGAAGATTTTTATCTCTTGCCTCATAACTAGACCCTGTTAGATATAAAAGGTGAGCAGCTAAACCATGCTCATTTATTCCATCAGAAACAGCCGAGGAATTAAACTCACTGACAACTACACTGCCATATTTTGATTTCCACTGTAAGGAATTGTCACCTGCGTCGCCATGGCGAGTTGTTCCGCGCGGGTAAACAATAATGTGTGGCATATCGGGCGTAAATAAATCAACAGATCGAGCAACCACCTTAGCTTCTGGGTTGTTATTCCAAAATACGGTAGTACAGCTGTAAGCAGTAGCTACATTTAAAAATAAACAACTATACAGTAATATTCCTTTATTCATTTTAATTCCCTGATATTAAAATTTTATTTATTAAAAAGTAGTCTACTAAAAAGACTATCTGATAGTTATTGTAGACTTGATGAAGCAACGCGTAATTAAGTTTGCAATCTTTAAATATCATCGATAATTTTTAATATGGCAATCTATTTTTCGCATCTTAAGTATACTAAATGGAATGAGAATTGATATAAAAGAAGCTTTTTGCAGTATGCTAGCTAGGTCCTATGCTGGATTTGCGCTGGTGTATCGTTTGAAGGTTGCTGAGGACAATACTGAGATAAAAACTTTTCAGCGAAATCGTACAAACCAGGTCTTTTATCTTTCTTACTAAGTAGAGAAGGTTGTTGGAGTAAAAATGCTTGGGATTTTTTAATGAATTTCTGTTCAAGACTTTCGGGTAGGCCTAAGTAACGTAATTGTTTTAAATAAAATTGAATTTCAATAATATCTGCTAACTTTATACCTTTTTTTCTAAGATAACTACTAATTGATTTTATATCTTCTAATTCCGGTGCATATTTCTGTAGAAACTTTTCTAAGGTTAAATGTCGGTTGCGTTTAATATTATGATGAATTTTTATATTAGGGTGAGCTTTATGTTTCTGCAAAAAATCCTCATATTGAACGAGCTTTAAAAGTGCCGGTGGCGATTTTATAAAAAATGCTTGTTCTGATCTGCCAGAAGGCCTATGTTTATAACTTAATTTTAAAATTGTATTTATTAAGCTTGGAATAAAATATTTGCCGGTGTTCAGATTTTTTCCTAAAAATTCTCTTAAAAAAACTAATGCATCAGTGTGACAAGAATATAAATCCATCTGTCGCAAATCTTCTATTTGCAGTACTCTTATACCTAATTGACTTAATTTTTTTACGTTACTGTCATCTGGAACAAGTCCTAAGGAGTCACCATAAATGATTGCCTCGTTCCTGCCCTCACGAACATAAACAATTGGTATAGAATGCTCATCATTTGACAGTATAAATCCTTGCCTTAAATCACCATGTACATCTCTACGTAATTTTTTGATGAAGTCTAAAACTTCTTTAACATCATTTGTAGTTAAAATTTTTACGCCATATTTTTTCGTATAAAATTCTGTGACCAAATCAATACCATTGCCGGTCAGTTTAACTCCAACAGGTCCTGTATAATATTTGTATGAATATTCAATAGAATAATATTGTTTTGGGTCAAAACGTTTTAATGCTGTTGATTGCATCAGCGTCCATAATTTTCTTAAATAGTACCTTAAGTATAGCTATTTTAAGAATGCCTGATATGTACATTAATCTATACTTCCACAGCACCGTAACTTAGGTATAAGAGTAAGTCATAATTTATATAAGAAATTTTTTGAAAATATTTTCCTAAACTTAGTAAGATTTTTTACTAGCTGATTTAGTATGGATTATAAATTTATAATTACTCTTATTATCAATCAATTCCTCAATCAAATTTGATATCGTATAATAATTTATGCGCCTATTGCTGATTTAAATTAAAGATAATGAGAACAATACTATTATTAATTGGGTCTAATATTTTTATGACTTTTGCTTGGTATGGTCATCTAAAAAATTTAAACAACAAACCTTTGTATATTACTATTTTAATAAGTTGGGGAGTGGCTTTTTTTGAATATACATTACAAGTGCCTGCTAATCGTATTGGTTATACTGAGTTTAATCTTGGTCAATTAAAAATAATTCAAGAAATTATTACTATCTGCGTCTTTGCAATGTTTGCTTATTTTTATATGAATAAGCCCTTAGGCATTAATTTTCTTTACGCAGGTCTTTGCATGTGTGGCGCAGCTTATTTTATTTTCAGAAATTAACAACATATGAGACAACCCTAACTAGGTTTATACTTAAGTTGTTATAATATTTTCATTTTAAATATGCTGATTATTTAAAATGTAGGGCTCTGGAAATTATAATTGGCTCTTTGCAAAAAGTTCATTTGTAAAATCAAAAAAAATATTTTTTACTTGCATAGCTAAAAGAAACCAAACTATTCATTAACTACTAAATTAATAGTAAATTTTTGCAATTGAGCCTAATAAACTAAACAAAAAAGAGTATTAAGAAGAGTTATTATGAAAATAACATATCAAAATCAATCATTCGAACGGAAAAATAGTAATGTTTGTGTGGTAACGGAATATCCTAACCTAGATAAGAACCTTGATTTTGCGATAGTAAATATTTCAGGGCGCTACCCTGACCAGAAGTATGCAATGAATAAAGCATGTAAAGAAATCGTTTATATCCAAAATGGAACAGGAAAGGTTATAGTTAACAATAATGAATATTTATTAAATACGGGTGATATTGTTTTAATTGAGGCTGGTGAAAAATATTATTGGGAAGGTAATATGACACTTTATATCGCTTGCAATCCTGCTTTTAATATTGATCAGCATCATATTGTTGATTAATTTTACATTGAACTTATAAATACCGTGCTAAAGCAAAAAATCGGTTTTTCCATAAGGACGCTACTCTTAACAGACCAAAATAATCTATGATTTCGCAAAGATAGGATTTAAATAGTTAAACTGTAGTGAGGATATCGCTAAAAGGAAGGGTCAATTTGCTGCTCGACTCTTTTTTCAATATTTTTATTGTATCCAGCTGAAAAATAAATGACTGTACCATCCCAGATTTTATTAAAATCATCAAATTTTAAAAAGATATTTGATCCACCCCACGGATCATCGATTACAACTTGATCTTTTACTATCCCTTTGACTACCATCATATGCCCTCTAATTTTATTAGTTCTAACAATCAATGGGCCAAAATTATATAAATAATGAGCAAGGTGGCCAGGTGATACTTCGTTGATCAGCCTTTTCATATTAGCGTCTTTTTTAAGATTAATATCTTTTAAGAAATCACTATACGTTCCTAGTTCTATCGAGTTTTTTCCTGAAAATAATTTAATTTTCCGTTTATCATAGTTAAATTTTAGTTCTTTTCGTAAATTCGCCAAGATATCATAATTTAGTTCCTCACACTTTCGGATATGATAATCTATTAACATTTTTATAGATGTATCAGCGCAGTCAAAAACACGTGGCTGATGATAATAGAGCAAATCTTCATAAAGTATGTCACCTGAACAAAAAAGTTCATCTGTTTCTACACATTCTGTTAAAGCAAGTTTATCAAAAGCCGTGGCTAAATGATCCTTAGAACTTTTACCAAAAAATATTGATGCCCCTTTATTTAGGGCCCAATTAGCTCTTGTATATATTTCCTCCTTTACGTCTGGAGCGTCCATTGGTAAAATTAATTTATCCCCATACTTTATTTCCTCAAACTCTATATCCCGTATTAGGTTGTCAACATCGGTATACCTGATAATATTTAGAGGGGATTTTTTATTTTCAGTAGCACAAGCAATATGTGTAGATGATGCTATGGGAATTAATTGCGAAGCGGCTTTCTTAAGCTGTTTTAAAGAATTTACAAATTTAATACCTGTACAATAAGTTATGGCTTTTGAAACAACTAATTCTTCAAACTGAGTAATATCAATGACTTGGTTAATTCTTATAATTGCATAAAACATTATGCATACCTTAATCCTATGCCTCTTTACATTTATTAATTATAGTAGTTATGACTAGAGATGCTTATTAATGCTTGCATTTATCGCCTAAATTAAAGCTTAATACTTTTTTTAAACTTAAATTACAAAAAATATGAGATATTTAAGGGTAAGACATAAAAGAAAAGTCTTAAAATCGTAAAAGATAGTTAAATAGTATAGTCTTTATGAGGCAGTATTTAATTGATCAGGATGCCATTCTCCAAAAGGCTATCCATATTTTTTATCTATTATGTTTTCTACAGCTGACAATACTTACAGGCTATGCTAGTTACAAATTGCAAGCGCCCTCTTGATATCTAGTTCATAAAGAAGATAATGATGATTTAGAGTTTATGTCGCTGATAGGCATTTAGTAGGATGTATTTATGATTAGTATTTATAATCTCAAACCCGCATTTCAAAATCTGCTAAGACCTGCTTCCAATTGGCTAGCTAGGCAAAATATAACACCAAATCAAGTCACGGTTGCCGCGATATTATTATCATTTTTTTGCGGTTTATTGATAAGCTTCTATCCCCAAGCCCACGGGGTGTGGTTGTTAATTCCATTAGCATTGTTACTACGCATGATTTTGAATGCAATAGATGGTATGTTGGCCCGTGAACATCAAATGCAAAGCGCATTAGGAACCTTTCTCAATGAGTTAGGTGACGTATTATCTGATACATTTCTTTATTTACCTTTCGCCTTAGTTCCAAGTATTGCACCTTTACTTATCATCAGTATTGTGATACTAGCTATTATTTCTGAAATGACTGGTGTTATTGCTATTCAAATTGGTGCAAAGCGTCGTTATGATGGTCCTATGGGTAAAAGTGATCGCGCTTTTGTTTTTGGCATGTTAAGCCTGTTATTTGGTTTTGGCATTCAAGCTCCTTTGGTTATAAACATGATATTGGGCATCATGATCTGTATGCTCGTGCTGACTATTAGGAATCGTATTAATCAAGCTTTAATAGAGGTGCAATCATGACTGTTAGTATGAATAATCATATTATTGTTGCGATTATGGCCGCATGGGGATTACTCATCACAGCGTCAGCAACTATTGGCGTTTTAGCTAAAGCTTATCCCAAAAACAATCACCAAGAGTTAATACAGCGCACCAAAAGTTGGTGGATCATGTTAGGTGTTTTTACCCTTGCCATGACCATTCATCGTAATATCTCCTTTGCTTTTCTTGGAATGCTTAGTTTTCTGGCCTTAAAAGAATATTTTTCAATGATTCCAACGCGCGAAGTAGATAGAAAAGTGCTTCTATGGGCCTATTTAGCAATCCCTATCCAATATTATTTAGCTGCAGTTGGTTGGTATGGGATGTTCATCATTTTTATTCCCGTCTATATGTTTTTGTTTATTCCTTTTAGATTATTAATAAATCAGCAGCCGCAGGGTTTTCTCAAAGCAGCCGGAACAATTCAATGGGGATTAATGATTACGGTATTTGCTTTAAGCCATATGGCCTATTTGTTAGCCCTACCCAATATTCCTGAAACAGCGAGCACAGGCGCAGGACTGCTTTTTTATTTAGTATTTCTCACCCAATTTAATGATGTTGCCCAATATACTTGTGGAAAACTATTTGGAAAACATAAAATTATTCCAGCTATTAGCCCTAAAAAAACCTGGGAAGGATTTATTGGCGGCATGATCATAACTATTGGTTGTGCAATACTATTGTATCCATTGCTCACGCCATTTACCCTATACCTTGCGATCTATTCCGGATTAATTATAAGCGCAGCTGGTTTTGTTGGGGACATTACTATTTCAGCCATTAAACGTGATCTATCCATTAAAGACACAGGCAGTTTAATTCCCGGTCATGGTGGTATTCTTGATAGAATAGATAGCCTAACTTATGCAGCGCCTATATTCTTTCATTTAGTGTATCGATTATATTTTTAAGGAGTAAATAGGTGAACTTTATTATTAAGTGCTTACGCTATTTATTTTTTGCAATCTTTGTAAGATTTATTATATTTGTCCTTATAGGAGCAAAAGTTAGAAACCGAGAAAAATTACCCAAAGAGGGTCCGGCAGTTATTGTGGCAAATCATAATAGTCATTTAGATACGTTAATGCTAGTTAGTTTGTTTAAATTAAAATTACTGGATAAAATTCATCCCGTAGCTGCTGCTGATTATTTTATGAGAACCGGTTTTTTTACTTGGTTTTCTAAAAAAATCATTGGCATTATTCCAATTAATAGGCAAAGAAAAACTAAAAAAGAAAATCCTTTAATTCCGTGCTATCAAGCTTTAGATAACAATGAAATATTAATTTTATTTCCTGAAGGGACGCGCGGTGATCCAGAAAAAATGTCTGAATTTAAAAAAGGTATTTCATTTATAGCTGAACGTTATCCTCATGTTCCTATTACATCCGTTTTTATGTATGGACTCGGTAAAGCGCTTCCTAAAGGTAAACGTTTATTAGTGCCATTTGCATGTGATGTTTTAGTAGGCGATTCTATTTATTGGCAAGGTGATAGAACACAATTTATGAATCAACTTAATAAAGAATATGAGATATTATCTGCAGAGATAAGTAAACCAGATTTCAACACTTTTTAGCTAAAAATTAATAGACCTATTTCTCGTTAGATTTTTCTAAGGTTTATTTTTATACTTCCTAAATCAGATACTTTGTTCACTACAACAGACGATTGATACCTATATCAAACAAGGCAATTGCTGTAATCCAAATCAGCATGAGTATTAACGACATTCTAGCCGGATATTGAGCACTAAAAGATTTTGTGTAGTGCCGTATAACACTCGTTACTCCCAACACAAAACTAAAACGAATAAATCGAGATAACAAGCCTACTATAATGAATTTAGTAAGTGCTATACCGCCTATGGCGCCAATACCCACAAATAACTTATAGGGAATGCCACTCCATGCGCCAATAATAATAGTTAGGGGATCATTTATTGTTTTATTTACAAAATTAATATTGTGTGGTGTATGAAAAGGCATGGTTTTAACATAAGCAAGCCAATCTGTAGGAAGCTCCCTTGCCCAAAAGAAAGTCGTAAGTGTGCCTAAGAGTGAACCTAATATACCTATGCTTATAAACCGCCGCCAATACTGCGGGAAATAAATAAAAGCAATCCCGATACTAATATCGGGAGCCACCCACCAACATGTTGCTTCAAGAAATGTCCAACAAAGAATGCTAAGGTATAATAAAACAATCATACCTTAGCTTCACTTTGTTTATATTCATTGTCCTTACGCTCAACGTTGCCTACTCTTGCCAAGTTGTGGTGAGCCTTGGTGAAAGTATCTGTTGCCATTGCAGCACTAATTGAGAGTTCCCCTGCTAGACACAAAGCCGCCGCCACTTCTGCAAATGCGTTAGCATTACCTGCACCACTTAACCCCATCATATCAAGGCAAGCCTTTTGTGTAGGCAGTTGCGTACCGCCCCCAACAGTGCCAACCATAATATTGGGTAAAGTGACTGAGGCATATAAATCACCATTTTTAGTTTTTTCAAAACGAGTCAAACCTATTGATGATTCAGAAACACACGCTGCATCTTGTCCACAAGCAATATATAATGCAGCAAGAGCATTAGCGTAGTGGCCTTGTGCCCCAATCGTGCCTGACAATTTAGCGCCTGTAGAAGTAATCGTAAAGAAACGAACCATCTCATCTACCGTAATATGCAATTGCTTTTGCAAGAGTGATTCAGGAATCGTTACCTCAACCACAACTTTACGTCCGCGTACATTTTGAAATGCTTGCACTGACGCCTTCTTATCCCCTGACATATTCGATTCAATAAAGGCGTATTGTGGTTGCACAGGTGAGTTTTCACGAATGTAATCAAATGCAGCTTGAGTTGCAATGGTCACCATATTTTGGCCTGATGCATCGCCTGTTTCATAATCAAAACTCATAAAAACTTGATTACCCTCTATGGTGTATCTCAGATCAACAAGTTTTCCAAAGCGTGTGGTTAGTTCTGCCTTGGCTTTTATATTAGAGTAATTTTCATTCATCCAAATTAAAAACTGTCCAACTTGGGTTAGATTTTCAAAAGCAAAAACGGGACAACGGTTGACTAAGGCATTTATTAAGATAGCTCTGCAACCACCTGCGTCACTGATTATTTTTGTGCCTCTGTTATAGGACGCAACCAGAGCCGCTTCAGTTGTGGCAAGAGGTATAAGGTAATCACCATTTGCAAATAATCCATTTATGCGAATAGGTCCTGCAAGACCAATTGGGACCTTAACAAAGCCTAAAAAATTTTCAATATTTTTTGTGTAAGTAGCAAGATCGTATTCAACGTTATTACTCATGAGGAGAGATTTTGTTTCTGCAGGTAAATTAATATTTTCCCATCGTGCAGCATATGCTGCAGGATCATTGCCAACAGCTGGTCGGATTTGCTTAACTTGTTTTGAATCTAGACGCTCTTTTAGACTATTTTCTTCATGGTTTAATATAAATTTTTCAAGGAAAGCACGGGTGTGTTGATGATTAGTTGGCATAATTCATGTCTCATTTTTATAAACTTGTTTGTAGATACAGGAAACCTATGCCAGTGTCAATCCTTATACTTACTTCTACTTGTAGTACCCAGTACTCCTAAATATACATAAACTTTTTAATTTGCAAGATAAACATCTTCTCTTGCAAAAATAGGACAGGTGTAATTTACAAAAAAGCTTTTACAACAAATCCTGATTCATCATTCATCTTAATTCTCGCCTTTCCTAACCAAAAAAAGCATACTTCATGAATTATTTTTTCTGAATTCTTTTCTAAAATCCAAGCTTCAACTTCCTGATAAATCTTATTGTCTATATCCTTCTCATCTTGTTGTAGAAAAAAAGCAATTAACCATTTCATCTTTATACTACCTTGAGGCGGCAATTGGATAGAGGTAGCTTCAACTTGCTTTTCAAATGGAATAGCTAGGTTAATTAACGCTGACTCTATATTATCCGCAGTATAAAATTGTTCATTTTGATTTCCTATATAAAATTTAAAACGCGATTGAATCTCATAAATTCCATGTTGTCCTCTAAATACAATTAAACCTGATTCTCCACAATCAGCAATTTTCTTAACTATATAAAGTAGATCGTAAGACCAATAAAGACATTGCGAAGCGATTACCCAATCAAAATATTTTCCGTTAGGATTTTGATTAAAATAATTCTCAGCAGTACCAATAAAGGTAGTAGTTTGAACGGGGATATTAAAGTGATTTTTCTCATACTTTAGGGCAGCGTCACAACTTGGCTCTACACCAGTTAAAGTAACTTGTGGTGGTATTCTATCTTCATAGGCAGCAATTATTTTTTTTATTAATGCGCCATCGTGACAACCTATATCTAAAATATCTAGAGCCTGTTTAGTTGGGAAGAAACGAGTATACATTAGCTCAATAAGAAGGGATTTTTCACTTGCATTTGCAAAATAGGTTTTAAAAAATTCATTGCTATCATACATTGCCATTTTATCTTCCTATGACTTAGATTTAATATAAATAAAAATGATTGGGCGACCGTAACCAATTGCTATCAGGGTAATAAGTATCTAAGGTTTCAATAAATTGAAAAGACAGGGCTTTGCGAGAATAACTTGAATTATTCACTGGACTGCAATGAATAAAATTACCATGGAATAATAATGCATCCCCTGCTTTAACTTCTAGAGGGGTATAATAATAATTTTCTGCTTCAAAATCCGGTATATATACATCATTAAGTTGCTCAAATTGTCTGGTTTTAGCTCGGAGATTGACACGTGAAACCCACTTTAAAGGCCAGTTATTACTACCCATAATGCCATACATACAAGCATTTTCTATACAAGCATCTTCTAGTGCTAACCATAAAACAACAACTGAAGTAGGCTCAGTATAAGCAAACGTTGATTCCTGATGTGGTCTAACTTCACTGCCTGCACCATGAGGATACTTAGGAATATAAACGCTTAAATGACAAATTGGTCGTTTAAATCCTATTCCATGTAATATTGTCGCTAACATAGGGTGGCGATAAACTATCCGCTGCATCGTTGCATATTTTTCTATGAGATGCATACCATGCCCAATTCGATTAACTACTCTTTTGTTATTTAGGATTTCGTAAAATATATGTCCTGTACAGTTGGATGATTGAAAATAAGGTTCAGTAACATATTCTTTTAGCTCTAAATTTGGCTTTAATGGATCTTTTGAATAAAAACAAATAATTTCATTATTCCAATTTTGTGCAATATCTAATTCTGCATCATGTTGAATGATTTCAATTTCATTTAATAATTGGGTTAACACCATCTGATTAATATAATCTTTGAGAATAATAATGCCATTTTTCTTATAATTGTTGATTACTTGACCCATATTAGCTTGCAGATCATCAAAGCTATATTTCTTTAATCTACTTGAGGTAGTCTTTTTCACTTGCAGCCCTTGCTAAATAGTTACAAACGGACAGATAACTTTTATATCTAGATCAGGATGTTTTTTTCGCAGGACGGTGTAATTTAATGGGGTAATTATAATTTCTGTAGATGCGCTAGCTTCTGCACTAATAAGATGACCACCAAAGAGCTGAAAATTAGCATCGCCTAAAGCTGCATGAATGTGTATGAATAGACCCGTATCGACCAATGTTAAATTGCCAGTCAAAGATGCAATTTCATAAGTATCTTGAAATAATTTTTTAAAATGCTGTTGCGTGTCACGATGATAATAACTGATTATAACATTAGATAAAGCGCCAAGCCCGCTGATAATGGCAGATTTTAAATCAGCATAGGAGGCATAATTCATTATACTTTGAAATAAATCATCACCTTCTTTTAGACTTAAGATCAAAGGGAAATTTTCTTGTTTAGGCATAGTAATAGCTCCTATTGTATATACAATAAAAGCCATCACCAAAAGTTTAATTATAGGTTCAGTCAGGATGACTTAAAGAGTACCGAACCCTAAAACTTTCTTGACTGAAATTAAAGCAATTTCAATTACGTATGTCAAGATTTGTAACTAACCTATAAATCTTTGTTAAATATTATTTAAAAACCCGATTTTTTTCTTTTGTCCATTTTTATGACTTGCAAACGCTTTTAATTCAGCTTCATTTAATTCATCCTTATGTTTATACAAACCACCGCCTGTTGGAGGAACAGAAACTAGTCTAGGCATTTTATTTTCTTTATCATCTTGTTGAGAATGAGAAATAGATATTAAACCAATAATATAATTATCCTCTTCTGTGAGCGCCCATGCAGCAAGAGGAAAAACCACTAAACTATCTTGTTTGTCCTGATATTCAACATAATACCAATCAGTAGCTGGAATAATTTGCTTATACATAAAAATACTCAACGTTAAATAAATTATAAGGTTTGATTATAAGCCAATGATAAAATGGAAATGCAGGTAAATGATAGATAATTATCATTCAAATTTTACCGATTAGATTCAATTACAGTTTTATTAGCACCTATATAAGCACCTACTATTATGATATCAAATACCAATATATTCATTCCTTATTAACTTATTAAATTCTTCAAAAAA
The DNA here is from genome assembly GCF_900461525.1 of Legionella busanensis. Lineage (NCBI taxonomy): Bacteria > Pseudomonadati > Pseudomonadota > Gammaproteobacteria > Legionellales > Legionellaceae > Legionella > Legionella busanensis. The sequence continues at coordinate 2,901,136 of NZ_UGOD01000001.1, forward strand.
AACTTTCAGATCTAACCATTAGTAATTTGTTTTAAGTACCTTTAGACAGCACAGTTTCTACGCTAGTTAAATTGATTTCTCAAGTTTACTAAAGAAATGTCATTTCCATCTGCTATGGAAATGACATTTCTTTCAATTTAGCTAAACTTTAAAAACAGCTTATGAATTATAAATTCTTTACATTTAGAGTTATGCTCGTTTTAGTAAGAAAATGAGTTCGAAGTATCATGGTTGTACGAACTCGTATCATGGCTATACGAACTTGTATCATTATGAGAGTAACTTGCATTATTATGCGCACTCGTGTCATTAAAAAACGAGGAATGTCCGTAAGATGAACCTGTATCGTACACAGCATGGTGCGCTTGAGAATTCATATCATTTTGGTAAGCATGATCGTATGTAGATATAGGATGATGAGAAGAAGGCTCAGGAACTGTCGGATTGTGAGTATGGTATCCATGAGTAGGCGTATTTGTTTCGAAAACATTGAAGGGTAATAAGGTATTAGGATCATTATTTACATGATTATCTGGGTGACTATGATACCCATGATGATGACCTTCTGGATGACATAAGATATTATCACTTGAATGAGTTTGGTCAGGAGGACAATTATCCTGATTAGTTAACAACATCTGCATATAGGCTGCATCTGCCATTAGTCTGAGCATATTAGATGTATTGCCGGATGATGCAGGCGCGCGATACGGGGTCGGCTTGGGTAATGACGTTACGTTTATCACATTCGTTTTAGTTTGCGATTTGCTACTTTTAATTTCCTCTTCATACGCCTGTATCTTCATAGCGCATGTTGAATGACCGAATAGGCGATGATATTTTTTGTCTTTCAAAGGGGAAGACTTAGCAACTTGCAAAAGATACAAAGCTTTACTGTTGTCATGTTGTATAACATATAATTTCGCAAGACGAATTATATCATCTGTAAGATGTCGCATATGCGGCTTGGCCATATCGTTTTTAATGAGTTGCTGTTCTTGGAGGGACAATTTTGCTGCTAAGTCCGTTAGAGCTTTTTGAATTTCTTGCTTTAAAGCTGTAAAATCTTTTTGTGGTTTCATTATGAAGTTCCTTTTTAAAAAACAAGGCATTAAAAACTTATTTCCAACAAAATACAATTAATTTTTTGTGTTCTGATATAGCTTAAATACAGTAATAAAAATACTTATGAATAAAGCTTAATTACGCTGCGTCAGATCAAGGTGTTATTTGTTAAACATCCGTACTTTTTTACTTGCTCTAACTATGCCCCTTTGTCCATCTGGATTTCTGAACCGACTTATTTAATTGTTTTTTTATGAAATTTGCTAGCATCTTTTCTAAAAGATCCAAGTATTTAATAACTTCATTTATTAGATTTCCTGTATCCGTTTATGCTACCTTAATAGAAAAGAACATTCTTATTCCTATGAATAACTGGATTATAAAAAATACTTTATTAACCTTACTAACGACCTATTCAGTCTTAGGTTTTACTGAACCCCACCGAGCTAGCGTCTCTAAAGAAGAAGTCGATGGAACATTTGTTATGCCTCTTTCTGCCCCACATCAAGATGTCGCTAATACATTGACTGTTCAGGCTCTAGGAAGTGGAAAACTTAAAATTTCCTTTAATCTAATTTATCCTTATGAGGCCAATGGTGAACTACAGGCCAATACAGGTGAGCTATCTGGAGTAGCTAATATTAAAGGAGATACCGCCGTTTATTCGTCTTCAGAATATGGACCTTGTACAATTACTATTACTTTTATCAAACCAGGTAAATTAACAGTTAATCAAGAAGGAGCTGACTTCGATTGCGGTTTTGGCCATAATGTTTATGCCAATGGAACTTATTTTAAAAAACAAAAGTAAACCGAATGTGACTTGATCGAAATGAAGGATGGTTATGCTTTACAGTAATACCTTGAGCAACTTAAATTCAATGTCTTTTCTGCCCAATATTTTCTATAGAGTCTTGTAGAATTTCACTATAACTTTCTTTATTTGATTGATTCTGCGAAATAAAATCCTTTTACAGCCAACTAACAAATTTTATATAAGCTCTGGTAATTAAACACATCTAATTTATTTGCTAAGCAAACATAGCCTTAATATAGTGAAGCATAATCAAGACTACATCTGCTTTCTTAGCAACTACTCTTAAATTTCAGTATTTTAAGATTACCTTTTTATAACAAGCCCAATCAAAATACATCCAGCGCTGGCGTATGGCGGGCGTCATGAATATCACCTTGCCAAAATATATGGCTATAAGTAGCTTCAAAAGTTACGTATGGATTTACTAGTATATCTATGCCACCAGCGACAACTGGCCGATAGGAATGCTCGTGAAATCGTGCGCCATTGCTTAAGTGAAAATCAGTATTTACATAAGCGGCTCCCGCCTTAGCAAAAATACTTGCCTTCTCAAATGGTTGATAAGAAAGCTTACCTAGCAAATCTATCGAATAAGTATTTCCTTTCATTTTCACATGACTTTGATTACCGGATTGAAAAACCGTTGTAATATGTTAAATAAGATCACTATAAAGCCCTACTCCAGCCTCAATAGCTAGAAGTAGATTGAATTCATATCCAACCATTAAGCGCCCTGCAGGACCATCATTAGATTTATCATGAACTGGAGTAATAACAAAACTATCGAATTGATTAGAGCCTGCGCCACCATTTTTAAAACTTTGATTCCCATACCCAGCTTGACCACCCCAATAAAATGCAGAAGGGGAGGAAATAATACCATCACAAAAAGCATTCTGAATAAAACTGAAAACACTTAAAATAGCTAACCATTTGAGACTTTTAATTTTTAACATAACTTTATTATTTTAATTAGTTAGGCAAGGCGAGGATAATTAAAAAAATTGGAAGAAAGTCAATATTAACAAAGACAAAGATAAATTTTACACTATTTAAGTATACTTGAATCGCTATTTTTCAATTCCGCAAGCTCTAGAATTATTCCATCTGGGCCCTCAAAGTAAATGAGCTTTCTATCATTAAAATCTAATATATCGCTAAGTATTTTGATATTATTGCGTTGTAATTTTTTAATTAATTTTTCAATATTATCTACTGCAAAACACAAGTGATTATATCCGTACTTCTAACCGATGAATATTACTATCCATTTTTGGTTTTGGATTATAAAAATGTAGTAGTTGAATTTCAAAATGGGGTTTTGCTTCCTTATCACCATAATATAAAACTAAAGTTACATGATCAGCCTTTACATTAGGAATATTCATATATTTTGCAAACGGTTCATTTTCAATGATGGTTGTATGAGTTTGCACAAAACCTAATATTTTGAAGAGATTAATAGCACTTGATAAATCACTCACTACAACAGTAATATGATCGGCATTCTTAATCATTATATTATCCCTTTTATAATAAAGCGGACCCTAAGCACTTAATTAATGTGCAGCTAATATAATTTATAGCTTATTTATAATTAATATTAAAAATAAGAACGAAGCAAAAGTAGCCTTGATGAAGCATAGCGTAATCAAGGAATTAGCAACAAAATTGAATTTATTAAAATAATATTTATTTAATGGCTAAATACCTACTATCCTTAAATAACCTTGATGATCTGCGCGAGCTTAAACCTAGGTAGGTTAATTTTCTACTAAGTTTTTAGTGCTTAAATAGTTGTATTTCCTTTTTGCAAAATAAGGTATAACTATTTCTAATATTACAGCGATATATCCAGAAACAGACAAAGCATAAACATACATATTTTGGGAAAATAAAGATAAAATTAACGGTGGAGTAAAAGTAGCGATACCTACCCAAAAACGTTTTTTGGCTTTCATTACATCCACTAGAAAATCAAATACGCCTAATGAGACACAAACAAATGATCCAAATAAAGCCACAACCTGAAATGTTGACAATAATTCCGACATCACTGTTGAGTTTAAATAAAATTTTAAACTTTGATTAAAAGCTAGCAATTGATTATTGCTTGCATAAATACTTAATAAACCATGTTCGCCTTCACTAGGAATCAAAGTGTAGATAGTGTAAAGCCATGAGATATATACAATTAAAACAAGCGTTGTGCTTGTAATTAACATCCATTGAAATAAATTTCTATTACCGCGTCCATAATATGAAACGAGACTAGGAATAATAAATTGATAACCAAATGAGTTCACAATAACCATAAGTAATGCGAAGGCGCCTGTTGGACCTCCGACTATCTTTGTAGACACAGAACCTGTTGCATAGCTAGTACCAAAAATAATAGCAATTCCTAATAGACATAATTTAAAGCTAACTAACACAACATTGAGGCGTACAATAGTTTTGGCGCTAATAATAACGATGGTACCCAATATAATGACGCAACTGAGACTAATATTAAAATGCGATAATAAAGGATGAGGCCAAGTTAAATGACTCATAATTAACGAAGTACAACCAGAAATATAAGAAGATAAGGAAAAATAAAGTAGCCATAAAAAAAGAGTAACCGTAATAAGTTGCATCTTATTGCCCAAGTATTTTCCGACAATACTATAATAAGAATTATATTTTTCAGGACAGCTTAACGTTAAGTCCAAAATATATAATCCTGTTTTAGTCATAACTAACCAGGAAACAAGAATAAAAATCAAAGTAGGTAAAAATCCATAATTAGCAGAGACAATCGGAATAGCAAGAATTCCACCACCAATAATCGCACCAATGATAAGAAAAGTGCCACTTAAAAAGCGTAACATGAATTACCTCTTAGAAAGATAGAAACGATAAGCTTCTAACCGAAACGCTTTTGCAATCGAACAAGCAAAATAATAATTTTATCTTCGCTTAAGTCATTCACCTAAATAAGCTAAAGCTATTTAAACATAAGCATTTCACGCTAATCATATGGTCTAAATTTTAACACACAAAACTTATTAATCAACATAAATATACAGTTTTTAGCTTAATTAATGAATTAATATTTAATTAAATTGAATAAATATTAAAAATTACTTTTATTAGTACTTCTTATCACTGCACTTAAAAATAGTAATCTTGCTTATTATGAAAAATTGAGGAATATTAAAAATTGCGGTAATTTGCTCCATATATGATTAAATGAAAATTAGGGGTAAGAAACCCCCTAATTTTTTTTATAATCACTTAACTCACTTATTTTATAATTACTGAATATCTTATGCCTTTCGATAACCCGGAAGCGCATTGAGAATATAATACATAGCCATATGTACCATTTTTTCCAGGTAATGTGTTGTCGGTAAATGTTAAAGAAGTTCCTTTCCAGAGAAAAACATCTTTATAGTTATTAACTTGATAGTTCACTATCGGCTGAGAATTTTGCGGGGCATCCCAACTTAAAGTAATGGCCTTTTTATTAGAACTTACTTTAGATTTTATATTGGTAGGTGGTAAACAATCATTTGTAGGTGGCGTTTTTGAACAATACAACATGTGCTGAGAAAATTCATATATTTTACTTTGTGCATTAGCCCCACTACATTTACTATTGGCTTTTGTATCGCTGCAAGGCCTATCGCGACCTAAAGACCACATCGACAGCCAAGCAATACCGTGCTCTTGTGCAAACCTATTAAGTGTATCTGTATTAGCTAAAGTAAATAATTCACCGGGAATATCATTAACACCAATCATGGGTGTTAGAGCAATACTTTGCCATATTTCTGCTGCTGATTTTTGCGGATAAATCGTTTTTAAATAATTAAATGTATTTGTTGCTGCCTGCATAGCATAAACTGCCATATCGCCAGTGTAAGCAGCACCATAATCCATGACCATAATATTAACCACATAATTTAAATTGGCTTTTGTTGCTTCAGAAATCACCTGTTTTCCTAAAGAACCTAGTCCGCCAGGCATCACTGGTAAAGTGAAACTAATTTTTAGATTTGGATTATTAATAGTGATAGTCTTTAACGCCGTTATAACTTTTGAAACATTTACTGAGCTGGTTTCAATATCAAAATCCAAACCACTAGGCTGATAGATATTAATAATATTTTGATAGATAGAAATTAATTGGGAAACGGAGCATTTATTAGATAAATCCCGCGGGTCAGCTCCGCCAAAAGAAATATTATATTGAATACCTGATTTGCGCATATTAGCCATTAACTGCTGGCCCCAACCTGATGCAACTGAATTATTGCCACTCCAAATTGGATCACATACGCCATTATCTTTTATAAAAGCTAAGTTAAAACTCCTAATACCTGTTTGTTGTGATACTTTAACTAAATCCTGTGGTTCGTTCCCATTCATATTGCTTGACATTTGCTGATAAGGAGAAAATAAAACGCATTCATTAGGAGCATCAGCTACTGAAGCAAAAGTATAAAATAAAGCACTTAAGCCCAAAAGATATTTTTTCATTATTGATTCCTTTCTTTTTATTAATTCACAGCTTTCCGATAATAAATTAACTTAAACAAACGAATAGCACCATAAAATGTACAATATTGTTCTAGATTGTTATTTAATTTCTCTTTACAATAGTATTAGAAGCATTTTTTACTCACGGGAAATAATTTATAGCTAAAAATAATTGCTCTAAAATTAACTTTATTTCTTTTTAAAAATGTTTAATATACGCGCCAAATGTATATGGAATGTTTTTAATTATGATTAAGTTTATTGAAAAACTTTTAACAACGACCGCCGAATCTTTTGACGGAGCCTTAGAAGGAATTCCGCCACATCAAATAGCTTTAGGGATAGCAGCCTTATATTTTATTTATAATCAATATCATAACCCTTGGCTGATGCGCGCTTTCCGCACTCGTAACAATAAAACATCGACTCAAAAAATTATTGATGCTGTTTACGATGTACTCAAGCATTTACCGCCAGTACAAGCACTTAAAGATGAGGAGCTTAATAAAAATTTAGAATCTACTCGTAGAAAATTAACAGAACAACGTGCTGACATGAATTTGCAAGATCACATACCTTCAGACAGCGTTCCTGTAGAAGCTATCTTAAGTGAATTTAATATTGCTATAGATAAATGCGCTTTTAAATTTAAAACCCTAAACAGAGAAGATAGAGAAAAACAATTTATTGTAGAACGAGCGGATGGTAAGGACTCCGGCGCTTTATATGCTGTTCACTCACAAGAACTTACTGAGTTGTTAAAAGAAGTCTATGCAAAAACAGCATTAACTAATCCTATGCATGATAAGTGGCCACGTATTAATGCAATGCAAGCCGAGGTGATTAGTTGGTGTCAGAATTTATTTCATGGCTCAGATGAAGGCTATGGTTTAATCACACATGGCGGTACAACCAGTATAATTGAAGCAATGGCTGCCTATGTAATTAAAGCTAGAGCCAATGGTATTACTCATCCAGAAATTGTTGTTCCAGAAACAGCTCATGCAGCATTTAAAAAAGCAGCCAATTTAACCGGTGCTACTTTAGTAATTGTGCCCGTGGATAAAAAAACAGGCGCTGTAAATGCTAAAACCATGAGCTCTTATATTTCCACTAACACAGCGGTTATTGTGGGTTCAGCCCCCTCCTTTATGAATGGTATCAATGACCCTATTAAAGATTTAGGTAAATTAGCAGAGCGAAAAAAAATACCCTTTCATGTGGACGCTTGCTTAGGTGGTTTCTTAACTGCTTTCTTAGATACATCCGCTGAACCAATGGACTTTAGAGTACCTGGCGTCACCTCTATTTCTGCTGATCTACATAAATATGGATATTGCCCCAAAGGAACTTCGATTTGTTTGTTTAGCAAAAGTTCACCTGCCTTATCAGTCTATGCTGCTTTAAATTGGCCGGGTGGCCTATATGCAACGCCTGGTATTTTAGATGGTTCAGTAAGCGGTGCTCGGGTAGCAGAAATTTATACAGTTTTATCTTATTACAGTAAAAAACGCTTCAAAGAAATTGCTGAGCGTATTATTGAATTAAGACAAAGTATCCAAGATCAATTAATAGACGCTTATAGAAAGAATGAATTAAATAAAGATGATATTTCAATTTACGGTAATCCAAAATGGTCGGTACTAGGCTTTCGTTCCAAAAATTTAAATCCTCATTTAATTGCTGATGAATTAGAAAAAGCGGGATGGAAATTAAATCTGCTACAAAATCCAGCCGGTTTTCATTTTTGCTTAACACACGTTCATACCTTAATAGAAAATTTTGAAACCCAGTTTATTTCTGATCTAAAAAAGGCCATTGCTGCAGTTAAAAATTACCCTGCTGATAAAAAACCTGATGGCAATGTTAAGGTTTATGGCGCAGTAGGAATGATGCCGACAGAAGTACAGGAAGAAGTTTGTATTCAGTACCAAAAAGCACGGCTACAAATTAAGCCTAGTCAAAGTGGGCTATTTCGAGTTAAGACTTCTTCTATAACTAATATGCCTAGCGGGCCTCAAAATGAGGATGGTATGGGATCCCGCCAAACTGCAGAATTCTAAACTGTTAATCTGTCATTAAAAAAAATAGGTATTGCAGGATTTTATCTGTGTGTTAAATAGTTTTTGACTCTCCTCTTATTTATATACACTTTACGCACAGTAAGCCTGCCTTACTATAAAAGCTGCACTTATAAAATAAAATCTAACCTATTAATACGAAAAGCACTTATTTCTTTGTCTAAAACTTTAATTTTGAGGCCGAGCAGGCACCGCTATTAGTTGATTTATAAATTTTTAAATTTAGATCATTTGAGCAATAAAGTTGATGTAATCCTAGCGCCCCTGTTTAACTCAAGAACTGAAGTCAAATCACATTAATTATCTAAGGAGTTAGTAACTTATAATTTTTCAAGTGCAGAAAAACACTATGTCAAATAATCGACAATAAAATAAATCTCTACTAAATTATCTGTTAAGGCCTTTATATCAATTTTGCTAAGTAAAGTACTCAATAAATCTGATATAAAAGAGGGTTCTTTTCAACTCTCTATATAAAAATTCAAATTATTTAAGGAGAAATTATGACTCCAGAGATAAAAACGATGATACTCTTTCAAAACCTAAAACCAGGTATTCCTGATTCATCTTTAGTTAAAGACTTTAGAGAGAAGTGCATTAATAAGGAAGAAAAAGAAGATAAAGTTGAGCAGCAAAGAGGACAACTCCTTAATAATTTTCCACCCATACTTGTTTTCCGTAGTAAAAAACAAGAAAAAAATTTTTATGAAGAGGAGGCAGAAAGAATGTGCGACTTCTGCTGCGCCGGTGTTGCTGATGAAGGAAATAAATTATCACCTCAAGACAACTACAAACTTTCAATAGGCAGCGGTAGACTCTATGAAGGCAGTGCAGATTCTATAAGAATGCAAGTACAAGAAGATATTCGCAAAGAACCGTTTGGTAGTCCTAAGCAAGAACGAGGTCTTAAGGGCCTTAAAGAATTCAATAACCTTGTTAAGCAAGTGGAACAACAAAATTTAACAAGTTCTTCAAATCAAGAATGTAAAACCTCAATTCCGAATCCATTTGAAATTATACCTAGGCCCGAGAAAGATTAATATAATATTGAAAATAACTTCTATAAATTTAGCAATCGTAGGTTGGGCCACTCGGCCCAACATTTATTCCTAACCATCATTTGAATCTTAGTAGGTCAGCCGGGTCTATGCCCCGACAATAAAAACTATTCACCAAAGCGATTATCTGCTCGCAATGTATGAAACCATACCCAATCATTGGTAACAATTCCTCTTTGAATGTATTAGTGTATGCTAGAATACCCTTATCAAGCTATGTCCAGTGCGAAAAAACTACCATCGATAGAACTAAAAGCTTAATATAGAATATAGTGCTCTCATTGTTATATATCCTTTTATCTTGCCTCATCCCTATCTTTTTAAAGATAAGGATTTTGAGTAAGAAAAAATAATTAAATGTATTCTACAAGGTGTCAAATAATGGTTTTCAAGCGAGTAGGATTTGCATGCAAATACATGGATTTTAATCAAAATCAAAGCGCCAAAACTTTAAAAGAAATACAACAAAATTTTTCGGAAAAAACAACTACTATTAAATGGCTTGAGTCGAAAAGCAAGGATGAAGCGGAAAAAAAATTATGGGAAATTATCACCCATAATACACGCTCTGTTTACAATCTTATTAATTACGTGGGAAATTTAGTTCCCGAGCAACGGATGGTTCGAATTGGTAGTGATCAATTACCTGCCTTTACTCATCCAAAATTTAAGTATTTCTGGCAACAAGTAGATGTTTTGACTTTTCTAGAAGAAAAATTTCGTATTGCTGGTGATTTGGCTCGCCGATTAGATGTCCGCCTCAGTATGCACCCTGGACAATTTGTGGTCCTTGCTAGTACTACACCTGATATTGTTGAGCGCAGCATTGCTGAATTTGAATACCATGCCAATTTAATTAGATGGATGGGATACGGTAAAACATTCCAGGATTTTAAATGCAATGTCCATATTTCTGGTAAGCGAGGCCCTGAGGCCATTAAATTAATTTTAGGTCGGTTATCACCAGAAGCAAGAAACTCTATTACCATTGAAAATGATGAAATGTCATGGGGTCTTGACGCAAGCCTAGAGCTTGAAAAAGATTTAGCGCTAGTTTTAGATATTCATCACCACTGGATAAAAACAGGTGAGTATATTCAGATCAATGATGATCGGATACGTCGCGTTATAGATAGCTGGCGTGGTGTTCGTCCCGTCATCCATTATTCGGTGTCACCAGAGCATGTATTAACTTCTCATGCAATCGATGTTCTTCCTGATTTAAATGAGCTACTGTCTAAAGGATATAATAAAAGTCAGCTCAGGCAGCATAGTAACATGATGTGGAATGACGCATGCAATGCCTGGGCAGGATCATTTAGGAAGGATTTTGATATTATGGTAGAAGCCAAAAATAAAAATTTAGCGAGTATTCCATTTGAAATAGCAACGCGGCATTTGATACTCTAAATTTAATTTTACTAGCTTTTCTTTTATCATTTTTATAGCCCTTCTACCAAGTGGTATACAAGCGTAGGTTGGGCCACTTGGCCCAACATTTAATCTTTGCCTATCATTCAGCTAACTTGTCCCATTTGTTATTGTTAACTATTAAGCAGGCTCAAATCGTTCAAGCAATTTAGTTTTTAGCACTTCTACCAATGCAGGATTAGCTTTTTTAGGACTACCAACGTCAAAAGGCGGTGCAGGATCATACTCAAGTCCCAATTGCAATGTCTCAGCGAGCGGTTGGCCTGCAAGTTTGGCAGTAAGAACCAAGGCCATATCAAGGCCCGCAGAAACACCTGCAGCGGTGATAATTTTATCATCCTCTACCACGCGATGTTCGATAGGTATTGCGCCCCAAGTTTTTAAGCGATCCATCACAGCCCAATGAGTAGTGGCACGTTTGCCAGATAAAATCCCTGCAGCACCTAAAATAAGGCTACCTGTGCAAACAGAGGTAGTCCATGCAGTAGTTGCATGGATTTGTCGAATCCATTCAAGAATATCAGGATAGTCACGCAAGGCTGGGGCTTTTCCACCCCCAGGAATCACTAATACATCTGCATGGGATACCTCGGATAGCCCATATTCGGTTTTTAAAACCAGCTCTGAAGAAGTATGAATCTCACCAGGAATTGCACTTACTCGTTTCACTATAGCACCAGGTATACGAGATAAAATTTCATGAGGACCTATTGCATCGAGTGCTGTCATACCTTCATAAAATAAAAATACGATCTGTATCATTTTTGTATCTCACTGTTATATATTACAATTTCTCATCATCACCTTTACAAGATGAGTTTTAAATTCACCCATACCAATTTTTTCCAGCCAAAGCGCTCATAATACTCAGGGAAAGCTCTAGGAACTTGCCTATTCAAGAACCAATATACCTTTCCTAACAAGAAACTGAATTATTTGATTACACGCAGACTCCAAAGATTGCTTACTGGTATCAAGCACTAAATCAGGGTTTTTTGGGGGAAAATAAGGATCGTCTACTCCTGTGAAATGCTCAATCAGCCCAATTTTTGCTTTGTGATACAGTCCTTTTACGTCTCTTTGCTTACAAATAGTTAATGGGGTAGAAAGGTAAATTTCACAATAATGTCCTTCTTTTTCAAGTTGCTGTCTAGCTTCTAATCGATGTTCTTCATAAGGTGCGATAACAGGACAAATCACAATTGCACCAGCTTGCATAAGAAGCGAAGCAACATACACAATACGTAATAGCTTTTCTCCTCGCTCTTCTTTTGAATACCCTAACTCTCTTGCTAAAATTTCTTTCGTTTGGTCGCTATCTAAGATAATTGTCGGACGTTTATCTACCGTCGATATTTTATCTTTTAACGCTAAAGCGAGCGTGCTTTTTCCTGAACTTGGGAGGCCGGTAAAAAGAATTGCTATAGGTTTTCTGCCACTCATGATTTAAAAGTCAACATTTTTAATACCACAGGGATTGCCAACAAAACAAAAAGTGTATTGGTAAACATGTTTATATTTCCTGGATAATGCATAGAGTTAAAAAGTGTCATTAGAAAAACTATAAAACTGATAAAAAACCCCATTAACGACAAACCGATAGGAACGGAAATGGATTTTGTTAATTCAATAATTTTTACCGTAATAGAAGGCGTTATAATGCCATAACCAATCATTTGAATAGCTCCTAAACCTAAAAAAATAAATAGAGTAAGGTGATGGGTCATAGCTGTAATCATAAAAAGAAAACCTGCGCAAAATTGCAAAAATAATCCGCAAAAAATAATAATATCTCCTTTCACTTTTTTTTGAAGAAAAAAAACAATTATTCGGCCAAAAGAAATAAAAAGGGCAACAAAAACACTTATTAGCCCAACAATAATAATATGAAAGTTATAAGTTTGATTTAATAAAAAGGGGGTATTAACAAAAAATATAATAAAACCTGCCGACGAAAAGCTAATCGCTATAATATGAGAAAGATATGGTGGTTTTTTTAGGACCGTGTAATAGCATTGAATACTATTTAATTTAGAGAAAGAAGATAAAGCCTTCCGATGCTTTACATTAAATGAATAATAACAATATATCCCTATAGACAAAGCTAATAAAAATAAAAAAGTCGATTTCCAACCAAACATGGACAGTAAAATCCCTGCTATTAACATACCCGTGGCAGGAGCAAGAGCAGCAAAAATACCCCTTATCACAATATATTTTTTATATTCTGGCGTTTCGCTTAAAAGATAACCCATCATGGTGGGTAACACGCCAATTGCCAATCCTTGAAGAAAACGGCCTAAAATTAATAGGTTTATACTGGTTGAAACAATGCAGAAGAGCAACCCTATTATTAAACATAAAAATGTAGCACCAAAAACCCTATTAATATTTGCTGGTTGAATAAAAAAACCTGATAGTAATTGTGAAACTGCTGAAGCCAAAAAATATATAGTGACACTTAATTTTAGAGTTTGATAGGAGACAACAGCAGGGAGTGATGCAAAGATCACTGGCAGTGCTATATTGTAGATGTCAACCGAAAAGCGTCCTAAATAGCGAATCCCAATGGATAAAATTAGAACCTCTTTGTGGGAAGATTCTTTTGCTTCATGCTTAACGTGCATATAAGACAGGATCAAATACTCCCGCCTCCTGAAACCCTTCTTTTCTCTCTCGACAACTATGACAAACGCCGCAAGCGCGATTATTTTTTTCAGGTTGATAGCAAGAAAGCGTTAATGAATAATCAAAGTCAAGTGCAAGCCCTTTTTTTACTATTTCACCTTTAGACATAGAATTAAAAGGAGCATGAATTTTAAAGCGCATTCCGGAAATACCAGCTTTAGTGCCATAATTCGCTGCCTTTTCAAAAGCATTCAAAAATTTCGGTGTGCAATCTGGATTATTTGCCCAATCAACGGTGGTAGCGCCGATAAAAATATCATAAGCATCAATTAATTCGCCCCATCCAATTGCAATAGCCAAAAAAATAGGATTATGAGAAGGAGCCTGAACAACTGGAAGAGTTTTGGATAAATAAGTCCTGGTTTTTCCATAATTATGATTGTTTAAAACGGTTCCTCCAAAAGCAGCCATATTAAAAGTAAAAATTTTATGCTCCTGAACACCAATATGTTCCGCCACTCTTTTAGCAGCCGCCAGCTCTCCTTGATGGGGCTGACCATAATCAAAAGAAATTGCATAACAGTCATAGTTTTTTGATTTTACAAGGGCAAGGCAAGTAGAAGAATCCATACCACCTGATAAAAGAACAATAACTCTTTTATTCAAATCTTTCTCCTCATTACGGCTTATCTAAATTAAGTTTAGTCTATTTGGTATTTTTTTATAATTATCCTCTAAACTCAAAGAAAAATGATAATTCCCCCGATATGTCTCCTAAAAGCATCTGCGGTATAATAGGTAACTGATGTCTTCGGAATAAATTAGTTAAAATGGCGTACTCGGATGGACTCTAACCTCCAACACCTTGGTTCGAAGCCAATGTTAACAATAATAAATATTAATAAAATCAGCAACTTGCGATGTAACAATTCTGCCAATTACTGCCTAGAACTGCATGAAACAACTATAGATATACTACAGTTTGTTACAACTCTGCTACATCATAATTTTAAATGAAACTCCCTTTATGCTGCTTAATGAGTTAATGACTATACCAGTTAATATGGAATTGATATTACAATCACAGTTTTCCGTCTATAGCTAAACCATTTACTAAAATTAAAGATAAATATGCACAACATAATAAGAGCAGAAAGTATTCAGCATAAAATTTACAATATTCGAGGCGTTGCAGTTATGCTTGATAGCGACCTTGCTCAGCTCTACGATGTTGAAACTAAAGTATTTAACCAAGCTGTTAAAAGAAACGAAGAGCGCTTTCCAGAAGCCTTCAGATTTCAATTAACTTCGGAAGAGCTTAATAGTTTGAGGTCACAATTTGTGACCTCAAACACTAGAGGTGGAAGGCGTTATTTGCCCTATGCTTTCACTGAGCAAGGGGTTGCCATGCTTTCAGCAGTTTTAAAGAGTCCTACAGCTATACAAATCAGTATTCAAATTATTAATGCCTTTGTTGAGATGCGCAAATTATTGCTGTCTAACGATATTTTATTCCAAAAGATTAATAATTTAGAAAAAAGACAAATTAACTATGAAGTGAAAACAGATGGGCGCTTTGAAAAAATATTTAGCGCTCTAGAAGATAATCAGCCTGAACACAAGCAAGGAATTTTTTATGATGGTCAAATATTTGATGCTTATGTTTTTATATCGCAATTAATTAAGAAAGCTAAAAAAGAAATTATTTTAATTGATAATTATATTGATGAATCGGTATTAACGCATTTATCAAAAGCTAATTCAGATGTAAAAATTACTATTCTTACAAAGACTATAAATAATAGGTTAAAACTTGATGTTGAAAAATATAATCAACAATATAGAAGTATCACTTTAAAATCGCTTGACTCAGCACATGATCGATTTTTAATAATTGACAAAGCCATATATCATATAGGCGCTTCTATCAAGGATCTGGGCAAAAAGTGGTTTGCCTTTTCTAAGCTAGATAATCAAAGTTTAGATTTATTAGAAAAGTTGAAAGTACTTATCTGAGCATAACCAGTAAGTACATGTTGTGAGCTAATAAGTTAATTTATTTTAGAGCAGCCAATTTATATTTATTATGATAGGCTCTCCCTCTAAGTATGAACAATGATGGTGCTACTGCACTTTATTACAAATCTGCTACATTTAACTCTGCTAATTTCCTTATAGTAAATTATTCATGTATGCTTTTTACTAGAGGGACAAACTTGATGCTCAGGATCCCACCAGAGAATTTTAAATATATTTCCGTCTCTAATACCCCAGACTCGCGCCCTTCCTGTAAATCTCATTGAAAATAACTCATCTAGATCATCCAACTTTATTTCTTCTAATCTCTTCTGAGCATTCTTGACGAGCTGACTTTTAAAAACATTATGACATCCGTTTGTTTTAAGAATAGCCCAATTAAGTCCTTCTTTTCCTTCGAACCCTTCTGTAATTAAGCTAAGCAACGCGTCTCTACAAATCAACTTAAATCCCCAGGGCCCTTCGCAATCAATCAGGGAGAAGCTCCAAACAACTTGACCGGCATCATCAGAAGAAAATTGTTTTCCTACGCGCGGCTCTCTCCTAGGCTTAGGTTCTTTACTAAATTTTGGTTTTTTAGATTTCTTCTTTGCCATGTTCTCATAACGATTCGTAATACTCTGCCATAGATTGCAGAGTTATCTCTTTATTTCCACGCTCATTTGCTGCTAATCCTTTACGAGCAGCAATAAGGTTCTTCCGAATGAGTTAAATCACTTAGCCACTGAGAAGATTTAGAACCATAGAAAGAAAGTACAGAGTCAATACTATCTTTTTCAGATTTATTCAAAGAATTCGAAGTAGCAAGCGTAGGTTGGGCCACGCGGCCCAACATCTACTCCAAATCCATACTTTCTACCGCTTCGGGCCTCTCAACACTCCAGGTTTTCGGTAGCTCACCTCTTTTAATGAATTGATGCAAGCTAGAATATGGCCAGTCTATTGCATGGGTAATATAACCATGTTTAACCGGATTGTAATGAATGTAATTGACATGATGGATATAATCCTGTTCATCTCTAATCAAATGCTCCCAAAATCTTCTTTGCCAGATACCTCGTTCTTTTTTATTTTTACGGCTTCGACTTATAGCCTCTGTAGACATGATTTGTTTTGAAAATTCACCTTTAATTAAATTTAAGCGTAGCGAATAATTGGAATCGCCTGCAGGCAGGGTCATGATTAGATGGAGATGATTGGGGAGGATGACTGCGGCATTAATTTTATAGGGATGGTTTTGTTTTACTTTTTGAAAAGAGCCTCTTAACGTATCTATTTCTTCGATCAATAGATTGCTTTTTCTATCCTTTAAATTCACTGTAAAAAAATAAGTGGCACCGCATACGTATGCTCGTCTGTATCGCATTGTTGGACTCTTTTTATTCCGTTGGGACTTGGAGTTTATGAAATGCGTGTTGGATTGACAAGTGTTTGTTGGGCCGGATGGCCCAACCTACGAGTTTATGTTAGATATTACCAAGTACTCTATTTAAAAATTGAGTCAATGTTGTTTTAAATTTATACCAATAAAATATTTAAAGAGCTATTTATGACACGTTTATGCCACAATTTAGGTAAAAACCAAGTACTCTAGAGTAGTAATTCAATTATAACCTGTTGATTTTAAAGGATAAAAATGGCGCGCTCGGAGGGACTCGAACCCCCGACACCTTGGTTCGAAGCCAAGTACTCTATCCAGCTGAGCTACGAGCGCAGTGAGGCGGTGTATAATTGGTGTATCAAATAATGGTGGGCCGTATAGGATTCGAACCTATGACACAAAGGTTAAAAGCCTTCTGCTCTACCACCTGAGCTAACGGCCCAATTTGGGTAATTCTAATTTCTTTGAGCTTATATCGCTATCTGCTAAGTTTATACGTCGCGTAAGCTTGCAAAGGTATAAGGTATCTATTATACCTTTCTTTACCTTAAGCGTTTACACCTGGTCTAGCGCTTAGTAGACAACACTACATAACCAAAAATGGTGGGCCGTATAGGATTCGAACCTATGACACAAAGGTTAAAAGCCTTCTGCTCTACCACCTGAGCTAACGGCCCAAAGAAGGATGTGATGATACCGGATTAAGCTAAAAATTCAAGTAGTTTGCTGAATTATTTCCTACTTCTTATAGGAAATTTTTATTTCATTAAAATTAAATTAGGCACTTTAAGCAGGGTAATAATTATTGCTCGTCTTAATCTGGTGCAATTCTAAGAGTTTTTTACCTTGAAAAAGGTCTTGGCTCGTTGCCAGCACTAGCCACTTCTCTTTCCTTAAATTATCAACTATGTTTTTTAACTTATGGCTTGATACAATTAATAATAAAATATCCATACCTAACGCGCCGCAACCTTTTGCGGCTAGAAAATTGTTATTGGTTTTAAATTGCTTAAGTAACTCTAAGGTAGTTGGCGCAACTAAATTTAACTCAGTAAGCGCTCGTTGATAAGCATCAATGGCGTTAATCAATTTTTCGCTATCACCTTCTTTAAAAGCATTTCCAGCTTGTTTTACAATAGGCTTAAGATTCTCAAAGCCTGGTAAAAGCGCTGCCGACTCTAAGTGAGCATGAGTAGCTAACTTATTGCCTGTATGTAATAAAATAAAAGCAATGTCTTTAAATATCCAATCAAAACAGGAAATGGTTTTATTAGAATTATCAATATAAACGCAGCCATGTTGACTTTGTGCTATGACATCATAACCGCTTGGTTTAACGCCCTGACCATGCCAAGCATATTGATAATAAGCCTTGAGTAAATTCTCACCTTTGGGTAGCTCGTCCTTTAAATAACAATCAGCTAAATAAGCACCAATAAATTGTGCACTTGAGGCACCTAGGCCACCCCTGCCGTGATAAGGATCAACCCAATCTAATTGATTTAAGGATCGACCCTGCTCGCACCAAAATCGGCCAGCAGGTGAATTAGAATGTATTAAAGAAGAAACACTTTCTTTAATCGTTAATTCAAAGTTGGGTTCAGTGGTAAGAAGAATTGCAGGCGCATCTATAAGCGCTGCATATTCACCTACCAAAAATGTCTTTGCCGGAATTTGCCATTTCATGGCGCAATGTTTGCTTGACGTAAAGACAATAAAAGCTCATTTGCATTAGCTAGGCTAATTCGTTTATTAATTAACAGTAAATGCTGTAGCCGTTCTTTTAATACAGGTATCTCTTGGTCAGTCGCACCTGCCACTAATAGTAAATTATCAATATGTAGCTTCATATGCCCTTTGATAATCCCCTCGGTACATAACGCTCTTAAAGCACCTAAATTTTGCACCAATCCGACTGCTGCAATAATACGGGATAAATGATTAGCTGATTTAATACCCATCATTTTTAAACATAATTTAGCCGTTGGATGCAATGCTGTTACGCCTCCTACTGTTCCGACAATAATAGGTGCTGTTAACTGGCCAACCAGTTGGCCTTGATTATAACGCCAACGTGTTATGGCTTGATAACGTCCTTCCCGTGCGGCGTAAGCATGTACACCTGCTTCTACAGCGCGCCAATCATTTCCTGTTGCAATTAAAACTGGATCAATGCCATTCATAACACCTTTATTATGGGTCGCAGCGCGATAAGGATCTTGCTCAGCAAAATAAGAAGCTTCTTCTAAACGCTTACCTAATTTAGGCTCAACATCATTAATAATAACTTGTGCTGTTGTAAGCTTCTGATCATTTAAATTCGATAAAATACACATAGTGACTTGCTCACCAGTGAGTTTTTCAATCGGCTCTTTCAAGTATTCTAAAACTTGATTAATAATATTAGCACCCATGGCATCGCAGCTATTCATCATTAAATGAATAATTGCCATATTCCCACCATCATCACGCAATAAATGGCGAAGCTTCAAATCACTTACGCCACCACCACGTCGAACCATGGTATATGCAACATCTTCATTCGCTTTTTCAATTAGAAATAGTTTATTTTTATTAAAAATATCAGAAAAACGAGCAAAATCTCTAACGTTAGCAAGTTGAATTTGACCTAAGATATTCTCACCCTCAACCCAAGTAGTGATGTTACCTCGCTGTCTTATCCACTTTGCCGTTTTAGATAAGGCAGCAATAATTGAGGTTTCTTCAACTGCTAATGGAATGACATAATCTTCATCATCAATACAAAAATTGGTAGCAACCCCTAGTGGCAGTTGAAAATAACCAATCACATTTTCAATTAGTTTATCTGCCAGTATCGTATCTTGCACGCCACCACGATTTAAGTAATTTAAATCTTCAACAGTTAGCGCACCTAATTGCACTAAACGTTCAAATCGTTCTTCTCGCGTTAACCGAGAAAATCCTTGAAATAATTTTCCTGCGTCTTTGCTTATAGGCATGCTTTCCCCTTTAAATCTGTAAGCACGCGACTACCAGTACAAAACATGGCAACCCGCAGTTCATATTCTATTGTAGTCATCAGCTTATAAACTTCTTCTGAATCGATTAATGCCGCCTCTAATATTGGCTTTGCAAAACCAGCCGTTGTAGCACCAAGAGCAAATAATTTTGCTGCATCTAATCCATGACGCACACCACCAGAGCCCCAAATTTCAAATTGAGGCTTAATTGAGACTGCATTCAATATACTTTTAATTGTTGTAATACCCCAATTTTTAAAGGTTTCCGCTACTTTTTCTTGTATTTTACCTTGAGAGCGGCAACCTTCAATACGGCCCCAATGGGTGCCACCTAATCCACTTACGTCAACCGCAGCTACTCCAATATCATTTAAGCGTTGTAAAGTACTTGCTGCGAAACCACAACCTGTTTCTTTTATAATGACTGGTAATTGAAAACGCTTTATAAGGGTCTCCAATTTTTGCCAACACCCTTTAAAAAACGGCGTTCCCTCAGGTTGGATAACCTCTTGCAAAGGATTACAGTGAATAATTAATCCATCAGCATGCAATACATCTGTTAATTGTTCTAGTTGGCTTAAGGAAACTTCTAATAGTTGAGCTATCCCTAAATTACTAAAGAGACTTACATTAGGAAAATCATGACGAAGCGAGTGCCATTCCTGTGCGGCTTCATTATCAAAGAGTTCCCGTCGCTGCGAACCAACACCCATAGCCCAATCGCTTTTTGCGCAAGCGGCAAGCAAGGTATAATTAATTGCTTTGGCTTTCTCATGCCCTGCCGTCATAGAACTTACCATAAAAGGTTTATTAATAGACTTGCCAAATCGAGTACTCGTTATAGATAAGTCATTAAAGTTAAGATCAGGTAGCGCCTCGTGTTGCAAGATAACTTGATCAAAGATATTTAACTCTGAAGCTTGATTAGCGGGTAATAAAGCTAGTTTAATGTGATCTTGTTTACGTTTTTCAAACTGACTAAAATTATCTTGCATGGCTTGCCAACAGATCTAAAAATGACCTAGATTTTAACATAATTATTGTTCTTTTAAAAAAGTTAGGTTATTTGCTAAAAATTATTACTTTATTTTTTTGTAAGCCTTTCTCGTGCCTGAGTAAATGCTTCGCTAATGACTGGCTCTTGTGCTGTTTGCCCAACATATATACTTAAAGCTTCCCAGCGGGTCTTATCAATGGATATCCCAGCCAATTCCAAATTTAGAAAAGCGACAACTATACTGATATCAGCTAATGAAAGCGCACTACCTATTAAATATTGTTTATTATTAATTTGTTGTTCAAGATAGTTAAAAATTTCAGGAAGGTTCTCTTCTGAAGCTATTTTTATCGCAGCTTCATCAGGCGTTCGATTAAACTTTCTGGCAAGAACTTTATTAAAGAAAATGGTATTCACCGTAGGAATTAATACTGTATCCGCGTATTCTTCATACCATAGGCATTGAGCATAATCTTTAGGTTTAGAAGGATAAAGTGCAGGTGCAGGATATTTCTTTTCAAGATAAGCACAAATTACGGATGAATCTGCAAGCGTAAAATTATCTTCCTGGTAAATAGGAATCTTGCCCAGCGGATTTAATTTTAACAGCGCTTCTTTATGGGCCTCGAAGAAAGGCGCCATTTCTTTAATTTCAAAATCTAAATGTTTTAAACGAAGGGATATCCAAACTTTACGTACAAAAGGCGACACTATCGAGCCAAACACTATTCGTTGATTAGTCATTCTATGAAATCCGTATTAATTTAGCTGGAAAGATTATTAACCATATTACTATATGACAGTTCTGACTGGATAATTTATTTTTTTATAGTTTGATCTGGATCTAAATTCCTAAAAACGCACTGACCGCCCTCGCAAAACATCGATATTTGTAAGCTAAACTTACCATCTCGAAACCGGTGAGAAACATACCCTAAGAGGTTCTCTCTTTTTGTGTCTTCGTTTTTATAGAAAGAATACCCTATTCCTGCTTCCTCGCATCCTGGTTTTTTTGAAATAACCAGTTGTGTTTTGTCACCAGGCATAAGAATTTCTTGCCCGCTATCCACAACACAGCCAGACTCAGGCCATACTCGAGTTTTAACTAATACATATTTAATAGGGCCTTCATTGCTTTGATTAATAAATTGGGAACTATAAGAATCTTCCGCATAGACCACCGTAGGAAGTTGATAAGTAGCAATAATGGCGATTAGAAAAATCGAAAATTTATTCCAAGTATGAGTTAACATAAATAATCCTTTATAAACTTAATTGTCATTCAGTTTAGCTTAAAAAATCAGTTTTGTGAGACTTAAAAAATATAGCAACGGATTTAGCGGAGAATCTAATTAATGTGATAATTAATCTAAGACTTACTTTTATATTTATTTAGTACGATGTTAAATAAAAAAGTGCTTAAGAGATTAAGTTATCTATTTGTCATATTTTTGCATTCATGCAAGATATCATCTCCTCAGCCTTTAAATTTTGTTTCTAGCACCTCACCTATTTTGCACAAAGTTATTAAGCCTGTAACTTTTCCTTTAACCAACTCTGATAAAGCACTAATAAAAGTTATGAAATATTCAATCTTACCGGCACAATTGCAAAAAAGAAAAGCTGCTTGGAGCGATTCTGTGGGCATGGCAGCAAATCAATGGGGAATTGATAAGCGTATTTTTTTATTTTCGCCTAAAGGCTCAGATAAAGAAATCGAGGTCATTATTAATCCAGATTATATTCCAGTACCTACTACAAATAATAAGGCCATTAAAACAGAATATGAATGGGAAGGATGCTTTTCGCTTCCCTTTAAGGTTGGCTATGTGAAGCGTTATCTGGCTATAAAGGCAATCTATCAAAATGAACAAGGAAAAATTATAACAAAATATTTAAGTGGCTACCCAGCTCGCGTATGGCAGCACGAAACTGATCACTTAAATGGCAAACTCTATAATGATAACTCTCTTAATATCTACCTGGAAGAAAAAGTATTCTCTACGAAAGAGCTAGCTGAAGCATTTTATAATGCAATGGAAGAAGAAAAAGGAAGATACTAGATGGATAATGTATGCCTTCCTGCGTAGGCAGAAATCCATGGTGAAACTAGTCTCAGTGCTCATTAAAGGATGGACCCCACCTACGCGGGGATGACAGAAAATTTGCATGAATGATATTGTAAGGAGTAAGTTGGGCTAAGCATAACGCAGCCCAACATTTGCAATCATAAGACAGGTAATATATCCATAATTTGTTGGGCTACATTTCATTTAGCCCAACCTACGCTTTTTGGGGGATTTATTTATCTGGCGGTGAGAAAATACTAAAAACTTATTCTGATACAAATCCATTTTGGTTATAGTATTAAATTAAGAAATTAAAGTTGAATAATATGCCTGGAACAAGTTTATTTGCACTAATAGACGATATTGCTGCTGCACTTGATGATATTGCTCTTTTAACTAAAGTAGCAACGAAAAAAACAGCCGGTGTATTAGGCGATGATTTAGCACTTAATGCCCAACAAGTCATAGGTATACATGCAAATAGGGAATTACCTGTTGTCTGGGAAGTAGCGAAAGGCTCTGTTGTTAATAAAATAATATTAATTCCTTTAGCACTTTTAATAGGATTTTTTATGCCCCTCGCTGTTAAGATTTTATTAATGTTAGGTGGCTTATATTTATGTTTTGAGGGATTTGAAAAAATTATTAAGCGTTCACACCAAAAACAAGACAGCTCAATAGAAAAGATAGAGTTGCAAGCTATAGACATGCATCAATTTGAAAAAGACAAAATTCGAGGAGCCATACGGACAGATTTTATATTATCAGCTGAAATTATTGTCATCACATTAGGCACAATGGCTACCACATCATTAACTAATCAAATTATCGTCTTAATTCTAATTTCTCTAATTATGACAATTGGCGTTTACGGTTTAGTCGCTTTTATTGTGAAACTAGATGACTTAGGTTTTATTTTACGCGAGAAAAAATACCCTCTTAAACAAGTTGGAATGGCTTTAATTAACGCAGCACCTCTCTTAATGAAATTCTTAGCAATCACCGGAACAATTGCTATGTTTTTAGTAGGCGGCAGCATTATTGGCCATGGAAGTCCTATGATCCATCATTATACAGAACATTTATCACTTCCTTTGTCCATTGGCGCTAATTTCCTCATTGGCCTTATTTCAGGAGCCATGGCAGCTGCGTTATATTTTTCTTTTAATAAACTTAAAGCAAAGTTTAAAGCCTGAAAACTATCTAAATAACGTGAGTTCGACATAAAAGAGACAAAGGCTCTTTTATGTCGCTAAACGAACGTTATCCCGTAAAATGCGAAGCAGTTATACAGGCTCTAAATTAAACATAAATAAAGTGATGAGTTACTAAGTCCTACTAATATTTACCTTACAAATACCTTGAAAATCATCTGCTATATCAGAAGGCGGTACTAAAAATCTAATACTAATTTTTTCATCATTATTTTCCATATTAGTAGTATCAACATTAAATTGAAGAGGAAACCGAGGAGAGCTAGGCTGTTGATATTCAACACCTCTTGGCGCAGTAATACTATCTAGAATATTTGAATTAAATATAGGATTTTTTAAAGCACATTCATAATGTAAACCTTTTTGTAATTTCACTTCAAAATAAAAATATCTTGAGTAGGCCGAGGATGCTCCTTGAGAACAATTGCACTGGGTATTAGCTGGGCAATCAATCCGAGTTGGACAAAAAGCTGCAAAAGCTAAAGAAGTGAAATTTGAGAATAAAATAATTAGTACACATAATAAGTTTTTCATGGTTTTCTCATTCTATTAATCGACAGTAAAGTTAATTTTTATTTAGGACTACATTGTTCTGACTTATTTGCATATTCTTCAACTAAATATTGAGTAAGAGCAAGGGGTATTGCTCTCCTGGTCACTGTCTGCGCTATTTTGAAAAAAGAGCCTCGATATAAAACACTTACGCCTTCTTCCCTTACTGCGTCCTTAAAAATAGAGAAAGACGACACATTACTTTTTTGCACTTGTTTTCTTTTTTTAATAAAACTAACTGGGTTCGTGACCAGCGTATCGGCTGTTGCACCTACAAAAGAAGCGCATAACAATGTTTGCAAAGGCGATTTGTTTAAACCTTGATCAGATATAAACAGCCTAGTAGCTGATGTTACACCAAAAAAAGTTGATAAACTTAAAATATTTTTAAATCCTGCTAAAGGCCATCCATTATATAATGCCCACCGTTTAGTCTTTACTGAATCTAAAAACACGTTGGTATCACCCATTTGCTTATTTAATTTGAATGTATCAATAGGATGTAAAATAGGTAATTCTAATATACCTATCGACGCACCAGCAGCAGCTTGCAAAATAGGCTTACTATTATCACCAAAATGTTCTTTCACCGTTTCTCCAATTTGATTATTGAGAAATTCAAACATTAAAGGCTGGCCACAATACTTAAATACTCTTGATAATAATTTATAGGAACCTGCGCTAAAAAAACCAGGATATAAAGACTTAATTTTTTCCCAAAAAGAACTAGGTTTCTGCTGCAAAAAAACAACGTTTAAAAAATCTTCTTTAGATAAAATTTTCGTTTTTGAAATTTGATAGCGATTAAAAGCAGTTCCAAAAGGATAGGTAAATCCATGAGATATAGCAGTATAAGAGGTTACGAGTGCAAAGTTCATAACGTGTTTAGTAGAAAAATTTTGGGCAGAAGATGGTGTTTCTGATTTAGACATGGAGTTAAAATAATGATAATAAAAAAATACGAATTCTAGAGTAGAAAAGAAAAGAAGTCATTAAAACAATAAGATATAGAAAATTTGATATGAGTTTTGTTTACAAATTAAGGTTCGTTCCCCTATTCATTCTTGTAGATTAAAAACTTTATCTTATCTTACTTAATAAATAGTAAATATCATTTAGCCGAGTATTTAAACGAGTAAAGAAGTACATTAAGTTAAAGAAGCCCAATGCCTTATTATCTAAAGAAGAGAAATGTTTCGGGTCATCATTAATGGCTTTATTAAATAAATCCATTAAATTGGTTGGTGGTAACATCGAGCCATAATCTTCTCTTTTTAATCGCTTCTTTAACGTTGTTAAATTAGCCTGAGTTGTTTCAATAGGAAAAATAATACGCTCACGTTCTTCAGGCGTTAAATAAGGCGCAATCCAACGATATGCTTCTATCAAACCTATAACATATTGAATACAAAAAGAGGACTCCGTCATCAATACACTAAAATCCCGCCTAGTCATGCGATGAAATAGAAATTCATAACTAATAGTTAACGCGTTATTACGCAGTGTTTGAAAATCAGTATATAGACGCTGAGTAACTATAATAGGATCATTTTCGGCCTCGTCTTGAAACGCTAAATTAAGTGCCATTTGAATTTGCTCAATATGATTTACAAAAACATCGGTTACGCTAGTTTTGACAGGTAAAAATAATCGACTAACTAAAATAGCGATTCCAGCACCTAAAGCTGTATCTAAAATTCTATCGCGAAGTAAAATTAAATCCCACTCACCTAGCAGCGCAAATAAAAAAACAACAACGCCTGTTAAAGCAAAAATACCTATTAAGTGATAAATAGAAAATAAATAAACTGTGAAAAAAACGAAAACCAACATAACGAGTAGAATAAAAGTATGATTGGATGGAAGAATCCAATATAAGACGGTACCAACGCAGCCTCCTAAAATAGTCATGCTAACGCGCTCAAGAGAGCGCCTTAAGCTATCTCCCCAAGTTTGCATCGTTAAAGCCATTGCAGTTATTGTTACCCAATAGCCTCTCTCTAATTGAAAAATATAAGTTAATAACTCAGCGATTGTAATTGCGATAGCTGCCTGGCAAGCACGTTTAGTTGTATTTTTAAATTCCATCATCAAGCCGCACTAGTTGAATAATATGTTGATTAAATAAATTAAAACTTAACTTAAGATTTAATAAAGCCATGATAATAGTTGGCTCAGAAAGCTGCTGATGATTTAATTCTCCAGTTAAGTCATCAAATAAAATATGTTTTGTAGTGCCAGAAATGGAATAATCCCTATGCATTTTCAAAGAAACAAGTAATTCACTAAATTGCTTATTTATTGATCCTAAATCTGAGCGCACCGTGTTAGACAGATGATAACCATGTATTTTTAAGATTCGATAAGCTTCAATCATTAAAACATAAGCGTGAATCAGAGCATGCTGGTGCGTTAAAATATTATTAATTTTATTTTGCTGCTTATTTGCTGATACTGTTTGTTCAAGTACATGATTTGTATCTAGCAGCTGACTTAAATGGTTTTTAAGTTGACTAAATTTTTTTTCTTCCAAAGGACGAATAGAGCTTCTAGACAAAAGATACCGCTCGATATCTAACATGCCTAATGCAAGTAAATGAAATAAGCGGTTAGAATTATATACAAATAACCGAGTATAGTTTTCAGGAAACACTAATAATAATGTTAGCGCTGAAACTAAGAGACCTACAACAACACCATGTAAATGTAAAGCAATAGCATGATTGGTATTAACAGGAAGAATTGTTGCTAAAAAACAAAGTATCCACATCATCATGGGCGCAAGACTAGTTTGTAAATCAAACCTGCGGATATAATTTACGCCAAAGCCTAAAAAAATTAAGACTATACTTTTCAAATTAGAAAAGTCACGCACATATAATCCTAAAAGAAACAAGCCAAAATAAATAGTATTAAAGAGAGTTACCTGTATTAAACGTCCTGTATAAGATTTAGCAACAATTCCCTGCATTGAGAAACCACAAACTAAACCACCTATTACTTTGGTAAGAAAGGCCTCTTGATTAAGAAGAACTAAAGTAGTTAAAATTGCAAAGATTGTTTTTACTGCATGCTTGAGATAAAAATAGCCAGGATCAATATTCCATAATAAAATTGGTATCTGTTTAAACCGATAAAATTCCTGCATGGTAAAGCAACCTCTTGTAAAGCACCCTTAATTCCTTACAGACAATATATTAATATTTTTGCTGCAAAAAGGGATTTCGTATTATCCTAGGCTATTTTCCATAACAATGGTAATTATGAATAAGGCAAAACCAGCTGCTAGGCTTATCTTTGATAATGAAAACAAGTACTATCAATGTCAAGGGGCATGGTCAATAAATTACTTAGATGAACTAAAAAACACACTAACTTTAAGTCCTGAAGCTGAGACGGATACTATTGTTATTAGTGGTGCTAAACTTGATACCTTTGATAGCGCTGGTGCATTAGCATTACATGATTTTATTAATTCTTTAAAAGACCAAAATAAAAAGATCACTTTGGTTGACTTTTCTAAGCAGCAAGAGGCATTACTAAATTTAGTAGACGATAAAAAAGAAATACTAAATTATAAGTCGCCTCCTAATCACCATAAGAATTTTCTTTATCGCATTGGTTATGAGAGCGTACAGAAATTAAATCAAGCTAAAGGGTTTATTGCACTTTTGGGCGATTTAACAGCGAAAATTTTTACAGCGTTTGGACAATGGCGACGTTTTAGATTACCAAGCATTGCTTCTAATATGGATTCTTCTGGTATACAAGCCTTACCTATTGTTGCCTTATTGTCTTTTTTAATTGGTGTAGTTTTAGCTTACCAGATGGGTTTGCAGTTACAAACTTATGGTGCTAATGGCTTTATTGCGTATTTATCAGGCATGGCTATTTTTCGCGAATTCTCTCCATTAATTACAGCTATTATTGTTGCAGGTCGGACGAGTTCTGCCTTTACAGCACAGATTGGCAGTATGAAAATTAATGAAGAATTAGATGCTGTATTAACTATGGGATTATCCCCTACTGAACTTCTTGTGGTACCTAAAGTAATAGCTTTACTTATTATGTTCCCTTTATTAATTTTTTGGTCTGATTTTTTTAGTATATTAGGCTCTATGTTTATGTCTAAATGGATGCTTGATATTAGCTACTATGATTTTTTAGCGCGCCTTAAAGACTCAGTTGGCTTAAGGCAGTTATTATTAGGGCTCTACAAAGCACCTGCGTTTGCGCTTATTACCTCTTTAGTTGGATGTTTTCAGGGCTTTTTAGTGCAAGCGAATGCAGATAGTATTGGCACCCAAACAACAAAAAGTGTGGTACAAGCTTTGTTTTTAATTATTATTGCAGATGCCATATTTTCTGTTATTTATAGCTGGATGGATTTGTAATGGCTGAACCTATCATTGAAATTAAAGGCCTTAAAAATAATTTAGGTGGCCAATGGGTGCATTCAGATGTTAATTTAACTGTCAATCAAGGCGAGATTTTAGCAATTATTGGCGGTAGTGGTACGGGTAAGACAACGATTTTAAGAAGCTTACTTATGTTACTGAAGCCTACGGCTGGGTCTTTAAAAATATTTGGCCACGATCTAGCAACCTTATCACCCCAGGAAGCGTTTAGAATTCGGCAACGTTGGGGTATGTTATTTCAGCATAGTGCCCTCTTTTCAGCAATCACTGTTTTAGAGAATGTCATGTTTCCTATGAAAGAGTTTACTTCTCTAGATACGCAATTTATGCAGGAATTAGCAATGCTGAAAATTGCTCTAGTAGGCTTGCCTAAAGAAGCAGCAGGCAAATTTCCGGCTGAATTAAGTGGTGGTATGCAAAGGCGTGCTGCAGCAGCAAGAGCGATTGCAATGGATCCTGAGTTACTATTTCTTGATGAGCCAACCACCGGTTTAGATCCGCATAGCGCTCGTTTATTTGATGATTTAATTTTATTTTTACGCGACACCTTAAATTTAACCGTTGTCATGGTGAGTCATGATATGGAATCATTAAAGCGTATAACAGATAGAATTGCCTTTGTTGGCGATGGCCAAGTACTATCAGTTGCGCCTCTTAACGAATTGATGGAAAATCAGCATCCATTGATTGCTGATTATTTTGAGAAGCTTTAAGCTATCTAGATCGCAATGTATAGTGTCACCTAATAAAGCCTAGCGGGTGATATTTTAAAATATAAATTACATTAAACAGGTAATATCTTAGCATTGGAGTAACTTTTGGAAGCAAAAACCAACTATACTATGGTGGGCATAGCTGTAATCATCTTAGCGAGTGCACTCGCTATTGCAGCTATTTGGCTTTCAGTTGGCCTTGATAAGAAAAAATACAATATTTATGCTGTGTATATTCATGAAGCCGTGTCTGGTTTAAGCCCAGATTCACCGGTTAAATACAACGGCGTTCAGGTAGGAAATGTCGCTAAAATTGAGTTAAGTAAACTAAATCCTCAAGAAGTTAAACTACTTTTAAATATTGCCGAAGGGACGCCTGTCACGACTAGCACTACTGCGACCTTAATTACACAAGGAATTACAGGGAACACTTATGTTGGCTTATCAGCAGGATCGTCAGACTTAACACCTTTACAAAAATTACCCCATGAACCCTATCCTATTATCCCTACTAAACCATCTTTATTTAAACAATTAGACAGTGTAATGAAAGATGTTTCTGAAAATATTAATAGTGTCAGTGTTCGTTTACAAGAAATTTTAGATAAAGAAAATGCAGCAAATTTAAAAAAATCATTGGCTAATATTGAGTCTTTTACGAATACTTTAGCAAAACAGAATCAACAAATTACCAGCAGTTTAAAACATGCTAATGTCTTCTTAAAAAATATGGCTGATACAAGTAAACAATTCCCATCTGTGATTAAAGATTTAAAACAGGGTATGAATAAATTAACAACTGAAGTGGGCCAAGCAAGCCAAAGTATTACTACTACAATGGAATCTGGTAAAACGACCATTGATAAAATTTCACAACAAACCCTACCACCTATACTAACACTTGTGCGTCGTCTAAATGCTATTGCTAACAATCTTGAAAAAGTGAGTAACCAACTTCGCCAAAATCCATCCGTCATTATTCGAGGCACAACTGGTCCCAAACCGGGTCCTGGAGAATAAATGTGAAAAAAATTACGCTTCTAATTTTAAGTGTATGTTATCTATTAACATCATGTTCTGTTAAGCCTACTATTACGAGTGAATATAAACTAGATACTTTTAGCGAAAAGAAAGTCACTAATCATTCAAATATCTCTATCTTAGTTGCGCAGCCTGAAGCACTAGCCGGCTACGATAGCCAAGACATGCGCTATGTTAGTAAGCCGTTTGAATTAAGTACCTATGCCCATAATGCCTGGGTAGATACCCCAGCAGACATGCTCCTACCTCTAATTTTACAAAGCCTACAACGTTCTGGTTACTTCGCGGTTGTTACATCAGCGCCAATTACTGAAAATACTGATTACCGTCTTGATACACAGTTAATCGAGTTAGAGCAGAATTTTTTAACCAAACCTAGCCGTATTGACTTAACAGTTAAAGTAGTATTAACTCATGTACCCGATAATCGGGTTGTTGCCTCAGAAATAATTAGTGAACATGTAACCTGCCTATCAGATACCCCTTACGGAGGTGTTGTTGCAGCAAACCAGGCAACCAAGCTTTTTACAGCTCAATTGACTGATTTTGTTGTAACCCATACAAGAAATGACAAAAAATAGATAGACGTTAAACATAGCGAAGTTGTTAAAATAATTGTACAATGAACCGCCATTTTGGCATGCAAGTACGGTTTCGGAATAACAATCTTATTAGGCTATCTCATAGGATGAATATTCCAGGTTTCTATTTAACATTATTTAAAATAAATTTGCTAAGGAGAAAAAGGATGAAAGCTAAATCGTTTTCAAAGTTGGGGCTCGTGGCCGCAAGCATCGTCCTGCTGGCATCCTGCTCAAAAAACCCCAATGGCGCTGGGATGGCTTATGATGATGGTGATATGGCAGCACATGGTTTAGGTCAATTCACTCGCTTTCCAGGACAGGCACCCGGTGAATCCTATACAACCCAAGCACCTCATAACCAACTTTATCTTTTCTCTTATGATGATAGTAACTTTAATCCCAAATACATGGCTTCTTTAAATGCTCAATCGGCTTATTTAAAATCGCATCCTGGTGCTCGGGTATTATTAGCTGGACATACAGATGAGCGTGGTAGTCGAGAGTACAACGTAGCATTAGGTGAGCGCCGGGCGCATACAGTTGCAGAACTTATGCGTATGGCGGGCGTTAATCGACAGCAACTTCGTATAGTAAGCTATGGTAAAGAACGACCTGCAAATTTTGGACATGATGATGCATCCCATGCACAAAATCGACGTGTAGAATTTATTTATGAGGCAACAAGATGATAAGATCGCCTAAGGGCTTTTTAATTATCTGTTTTACTTGTCTTCTTCCGCTTTCTGCTTTAGCAGAGGCACCTGTTGTAGATGATAGTGAAAATTTTGCGATTTTTGATGATGGACAGGCTGCTATTGAGCAGCCTGTTGCCAAAGCTCAATTAGAAGATAATGACGCAGAGATTGCACTTGCCCAAGATAATGAACTTAACGCTGATAGCACTAATGTAGAGTTACTTGATAAATTAAAAAGTTTGCAACAAGAGCTCCAAGAATTACGGGGCCAGCTAGAAGTGCAAGCACATAATTTAAAAACTTTACAGGAACAGCAATTAACTTTTTATCAAGATATTAATACAAGATTGAAGTCAACTAACCCTGCTGCTACCTCAGCAGCTACTAAAATAATCAACAGTATGAAGCGTGCAACAGAGCCATCTATTGATGAAGTTGGTACTAAAAAAGCAGAAACGCCAGCAGTTAAACCTTATAGTGAAAAGCAAACTAAAGCAAAACTGGAATTTAAGGGATCATTAACTGCAGCTAATAAAAATCCTGCTGATGAACAAATAAGTTATCTTGCTGCTTATGATTTAGTGAAAAATAAGCAATTTGATGATGCGCTCTCTGCAATGCAAAATTTTGTAACCAGATATCCACAAGGTGGTTATACTGCTAACGCCCATTATTGGCTTGGCGAGCTTTATATGGTGAAAAAAAATTATGCGAGTGCTATTGAACATTTTGAAACAGTTTTAACTCGGTTTCCAACCTCAAGTAAGACTGCTGCTTGTTTATTAAAAATTGGCTACGCATTAGCTGCATCAGGACAAGAAATAGAAGCACGTCAGCGCTTACAAGAAGTAGTAAAAAATTATCCAGATACACCTACAGCAGAGCTGGCCGCAGCAAAATTAAAATCTATCAGCACATTATGATGTCCACAAATAATAAATTACGTATTACGGAAATATTTCACTCATTACAAGGAGAGTCAAACACCGTCGGATTACCGACAGTATTTGTTCGATTAACCGGCTGCCCATTACGATGTCAGTATTGTGATACTGCTTATGCATTTAATGGTGGCGAGCTGATGGAAATGGATACTATTTTGGCGAGAACGCTTAGTTTTGAGTGTCCTTATGTCTGTGTTACAGGTGGTGAGCCACTTGCTCAACCCAATTGCTTTCACCTCCTTAAATCTTTATGTGATGCTGGTTTATATGTTTCTTTAGAAACAAGCGGCGCACGTCCTATAGCCAATGTTGATCAACGAGTTAATATTGTAATGGATTTGAAAACGCCTGATTCAGGTGAGTGTGACAAAAATTTATTGGATAATTTAAATTTTTTAAAAAAAACTGACCAAATTAAATTTGTTTTATGCAGTCAAAAAGATTATGAATGGGCTTGTAACCTATTAAAAGAATTTCAACTTCCTGAAAAAGCCCAAATTCTTTTTTCACCAAGTTGGCAAGAGCTAGATGCTACTCTACTTGCTAATTGGATTATTAGAGACCGCTTACCTGTTCGTTTTCAGATTCAACTACATAAAGTTCTTTGGAACGATATGCCTGGGCATTAGTTTTTATGTCTCTTTATATTTTTATGTAAAGGCTCAGGAGAAACCTTGAAGGGTTGCGTTTTTTACAACTAAGCTTATAAAGTAACAATAATGAGGAAATATATGCAGTGGTTTGCTCAAGCGCCTGCGAATATCGCACTAATTAAATATATGGGTAAAAAAGATGATGCCCGTAATATACCTGCGAACCCATCTTTGTCCTACACATTAAATAACTTACTAACGAGCGTGACATTAGAAACGCAACCTGGAAAAAAAGATTTTTGGGAACCTTTATATATTCCTGGTGCTTTACCCTTTAATCTGTCAACGTCTGCCCAAATACGGTTTTTAAAACACTTAGACTTTCTGAAACAGCATTTTGGTTATAGCGGCTCTTTTACTGTACGCTCTTCTAACAATTTTCCGCATGGTAGTGGGCTAGCTAGCTCTGCTTCTAGTTTTGCTGCTTTAACAATTTGTACAGTTAGAGCCCTTTGTGATAGTTTAAACATACCCTTGCCTTCTATTTCTGAACAAGCACAATTAAGTCGCTTAGGCTCAGGCTCTTCTTGTAGATCATTTTTTTCACCTTGGGCAATTTGGGAAGAAGAGAATGTAAGTAGTATTGAACTTCCTTATACCAAACTTTATCACCAGGTGATTATTATTAGTCATGCAGAGAAAGATATTCCTTCAAGTCAGGCACATGAATTAATTAAAACGAGCCCTTTTTATGAAGAACGTCCAGAGCGGGCTAAAGAAAATTTAAATAACTTGATAGAAGCATTAAAAGCTCAAACATGGGAAAAATCTTTTGAAATTTGCTGGCAAGAATTTCAAGATATGCATCAATTATTTGTTACCTGTGATAAACCCTTTTCGTACATAACGGATAATACGCAATTAGTGTTAAATAACTTAAAAAATTTCTGGGAGCAGCATGGTGACGGCCCTATAGTAACCATGGATGCAGGTCCCAATATTCATTTATTATATAGGCCTGAGCAAACAGAAATGGCGTTGCAGTTTAAACGTGATTATTTAGTTGGGAATTATGATGTTTTGTAATTTTGTAACCACAACCCATGGCAAATGGATCCTTGCTGGTGAACATGCTGTTTTACGAGGTTATGGCGCTTTAGTATTTCCAATTAAAAGCAGACAATTGACCTTAAGTTACAATCCTTCGACCAGCGAATTAAGTGCTGATTTCTCCGGGGCTAGCGGCAATGATATGCACTTATTATTTTGGAGTGTTTTAGAACGCGGCCAGCATTTATTGGGTAATTCTTTAAATCGCCTTACAGGCCATTTTCATATCAGTTCAAATATTCCAATTGGCGTTGGCATGGGTGCCTCAGCCGCCCTTTGTGTAGCCATGGCAAGATGGTTTGCTGCTCAGAAACTTCTTACCACTGATTCTATTGCGAAATTTGCCCAAAGCTTAGAAGACTTATTTCACGGCCAAAGCAGTGGATTAGATATTATTGGTGTTGCAGCGACTTCAGGAATCTATTTTCAACAAGGTCAAGCTACGCCTATCAAACAAGCCTGGCAACCTCAGTGGTATTTATCTTCTTGTGGTCAAGTTGGTATTACATCCCATTGTATTAATCAAGTAGATAATCTTTGGGAAACTGATAAGCATTTTGCAAATAGCATTGATAAAAATATGCAAGAGGCGGTTAATAAAGCTAAAAGTGCATTAGAAAATTATAAGATCACTGATTCTCTGTTATTACTTAGCGAAGCGATAACTAAAAGTGCTGACTGCTTTAAAGCCTGGGACTTAATCAGTGAAAGTTTATCACAGCACATGCATTTTCTATTAAACCAAGGAGCCCTTGCTGTAAAACCAACAGGCTCTGGTGGTGGAGGTTACGTTATTAGCCTGTGGGATAAAAAACCACCAAACCTTCCTTTTGAATTAGTTGCCGCTTAGCTAACTTAGAATATTTTTAATTTTTAGTAGGATAAATAGTTAATTCTTAATGACAAAAGCGATCTGAAATTGAATAGCCGCCATCAATAGTAATAGTAGCGCCACTAATAAAATCAGAACCGCTTGATGCTAAAAATACCGTGAGCGGTCCTATATCCTCAGGTTGGCCCCATTTTCCAAGGGGGGTTTTTCTTCTTATATCCTCACCTCGGCTCGTTTGCGGAATATCGCCATTAATTGCGGTTTCAAACCAACCTGGCAAAATTGCATTAACTTGAATGTTCCAAACTCCAAGTTGGGCTGCCAAAGAACGAGTTAAACCTAAAATAGCTGTTTTAGTTGTTGCATAGCCTATAGAATTTGGATGTCCAAATAAGGAATACATTGATCCTACATTAATAATTTTACCGTGGTTTTGATGCTTCATCAGAGGTAATGCATTTTGTGAACAAAGAAATACAGACGTAAGATTGTTACTGATATGCCTGTCCCATTGCTCGCGGGTAAGATCAATAAGATGCTGATCTTCATAAATACCTGCGTTATTAATTAATATATCCAATCTACCAAAGCGCTTGGCTATATATTCAAACCCTTCCCTAATACTATCTTCAGAGTTTAAATCCATTAGTAAAGGTACCAAAC
Organism: Legionella busanensis; assembly: GCF_900461525.1. Taxonomy (NCBI): domain Bacteria; kingdom Pseudomonadati; phylum Pseudomonadota; class Gammaproteobacteria; order Legionellales; family Legionellaceae; genus Legionella; species Legionella busanensis. The sequence goes on from NZ_UGOD01000001.1 coordinate 2,937,588, forward strand.
CATATGCCTCGGCTTGATTTAATTTTTCTTTATTACGCCCACACACAATTACAGTAGCACCAGCTTGCTGTATTGCTAAAGCCATTGCTAGCCCAAGCCCACCATTGCCACCTGTAATTAAAGCGATACTGTTATTTAATGAGTTGTTTAAGTTCATAATAATTATGTACCTTTTTAATCGCCATCAAACAGTTTTCTAGATCATCTTGTTCTAATGTTGGTGATAGAGGAATATCTAGATAAGCACTTATATGCTTGTGGCTCTGTTGATATAAATTAATTATTTCAAGCTTAGTTTTATCCTCAAACAGATACTCCCAATCCCAAAATCGTCGCACATTAATTTTATTGGGATCACCAAGCGCTTTAGTATCAATTCCTTCAGCTGCTAAAGCTTCTGCAAACCAACAACAATCTTCTACTGAACCATCTAATTCTAGAAGTAAGTTATCTCCCATAGGTGATATAGTATGACTCCAGGTACTTCTAGGCCGCAGATAAGATAAATTGCCAATACCCTGGATCATATAAGAATAATTTTTTGCCAATAACGCGAGTCTATTATTTAATTTTTTTAATTGTGATAAACCAATGGCGCCCCGAACTTCATCGAGGCGAAAATTAAATACCGGTATAGATAAGAAATTAATATCACAATCTTCTTCAGGAAAATGTTTTTCAAATAATCGCTCATAAGCGCCTGATAAAATTACACATTTAAGATAGATATTTTTATCATTTGTTAAAATAAAGCCACCTTCCCCAGTATTTAAAGACTTATCTGACTGGGTACTGAAAGCGCCTGCTAAACCATAGGTCCCTAGAAATTTATCTTCTAATTTATAACCAAGACACGGTACTGCATCCTCAATAATAGGTATATTATGCTCTTTAGCAATATCCATAATTTTCGGTAAAGGCGCTGGGAATCCTCTCATATGAACAATAACTAACGCATCAAGCATTGAAATTTTCTTCTCTAAATCAGCGAGATCTAGGTTAAGATTTTTATCGACCTCAATAAGTAGTGGTTTTAAACCAGCCTGAATAATCGCGCTTGGTGTAGCAGTAAATGAATAAGCTGGACATCCAACAATAGAATTAGGTGATAATCCTAAAGCCATAAGGGGTAAGGATAGTGCTGCAGTACCTGAGCTTACAGCAAGCGCATATTTCGACTGAAAAAAATCTTTCAATTCATTCTCAAATCGTCCAACCATGGTTTCATGTAATTGGCGATTATCGTAACGGAATAATCTTCTACTTCTAATAACTTCTTCTACAGCACTAAGATCATGTTCATCAATAATCACATTGCCTTTATCATAGGTTGGCCAAGGTTTCTTATTCACAGGCTCACCACCATAAAGCGCCAATTCCTCTAGAAAAAAATTATTTGCTTTCATACAACTTAACTCCACTTCAAGCTACACTTCTTGTTTACCCCACTTAGCTTTGTCTCTTTTATCAAGCCATAATCGAAAACGAGCTAGTGATTTATTACCAAAAAACGATCTAACTGCTGAAAGCACAATAAATGCTTTAAAAAAATGAAACTTAGAACCTTTTCTAAGCCAAAAGTCACATACCTCTCCCTTAGTAGCGACAAATAAACGGTCATAAAAAATTAATTTAGGAAAAGCAAGACAGAAATAATTATTAATATTTTTTCCATGGGTTCCAAAAATAAGCGCTCCCTTTGGTAAACGGAGGATATCTAAGGATAAAATTAAAAAAAAATAAATTACCCAAGCGCTTTTGCGTTGTTTTTCTTCAATCCATAAGCAAGTAATTTCATGAGGCGGCTGGTCTTTAAAGCCGTTTTTTTGACTAATTTCTTCTAATTTAGCAGGAGATAAGGGAAGTAACGTTCGATAATTAGGACCAGAACAAATACAGTATCCAGCAACTATATTTTCTTCAGAATCCGAGAAAAAGATCCGTACCTTAGAATTTTTAAAATATTCTAAATCAACCTGATTATGGGCTAAGGTGGCATATTTATCTCTAAAAACGGTCAGCAATGAATTATTTTTAATGAGTTTAGTTTTAATCATGTAGCAATATTTCTTAGATAAAATATAATCTCAGTATAGACCACATTAGTAAAAATTTTAAACATATTTAATATTTTTAAATCAAATATTGAATTTTAGGTTATCATCGAGATTGAGATTGGGGATAATATTTAGTCGAGCTGAAGAATTTATATATTTTAACTAAATGGATTTTTACTTAGGGCTTATTCAGTAAATTGGTAATAAATTTCATCATTTTTTACCATGCCTAACTCATAGCGAGCTTGTTCTTCGAGAGCTTGCTCACCCTGCTTTAACTCTATGATATCGGCCTCTATAGCTCGATTTCTGGTCATTAGATTTTCATTTTCTTGCTTTTGTTGGTTTATTTTACCCTCTAGTTGGCGCCAATGCAGAATACTTCCATCACCTAGCCATAATTTATACTGTAAGCCTATAAGAGCTAAAATTAGAATAATTATGACTGGGCGCATAGTCTGATTACCTTAAAATAGGGTTAATTGATTGTTATAAATCAAGAAAATATTTCTCTAGCTGGATATTGAAGTGTAGGAACTAATTCCTGAATTCTTAAAAGCTGGTTATACTTAGCAACGCGATCAGTTCTACATAATGAGCCTGTTTTAATCTGACCACAACCGGTTGCTACTGCTAAATCAGCGATGAATGTATCTTCTGTCTCGCCTGAACGATGTGACATCACACAGCGGTAATTATTTTCTTGAGCTAATTGAATAGTTTGCCTTGTTTCAGTTAATGTTCCAATCTGGTTGGGCTTAATTAAAATAGCATTAGCAACCTGCTGGTTAATACCTTCCTCTAGAATCTTTGCATTGGTTACAAACAAGTCATCACCGACTAATTGTACACGATTGCCTATTTCCGCTGTTAACGCTTGCCAACCGTCCCAATCACTTTCATCTAATCCATCTTCAATACTTACTATTGGATAGGCAGAAATTAAATCATGATAATAAGCAATCAGTGCGGCACTATCTAATCTTTTATTCTCAGAAGAAAAATAATAGTAATTATCACGATATAACTCAGACGCCGCAACATCAAGAGCAAAAACAATATCCTCACCCAATTTAAAGCCAGCTTGATCTACCGCATGTGCTAACATATCTAATGCATGCCGATTTGACTTTAAGTTAGGCGCAAAACCACCCTCATCGCCTACAGCCGTATTTAAACCATATTGCTTTAAAACAGATTTCAAACAATGAAATATTTCAGCCCCCATCTGTAATGCAATAGAAAAATTATGAGCACTAACCGGAATTATCATAAATTCTTGAATATCTACATTATTATCGGCATGAGCGCCGCCATTTAACACATTCATCATTGGCACAGGCATACGCATATCTTCACCGCGATGCAATGCTTGATAAAGTGGCTGCTGACTTGCATTAGCATAAGCGCGAGCAGCAGCTAAAGATACAGCTAAAATGGCGTTAGCACCAAAATGAGATTTATTTTCTGTACCATCCAATTCTTGTAGTTTCTTATCTATTTCTTCTTGTTGATCAACAGAATAATCTTTTAAAGCACTATTAATTTCAATATTAATGTAATTAACAGCTTTAGTTACGCCTTTACCATTATAACGTTCCGGCAAGCCATCACGAAGCTCACATGCTTCTCGTGTTCCTGTTGATGCACCTGAAGGTACACTTGCTCTCCCTGTAAATCCATTTGCCAATGATACATCTGCTTCCACAGTAGGATTACCACGTGAATCCAAAATTTCACGTGCTTTAACGTTTACAATTAGCATATTCTGACCTTACATTATGAAACTTAATAGTTATTTATATATAACGCTTAGAGAGTGATTTAATTATTTATAACAAGCGATATTGTTTGGTGCCTAGGTAAGATTGTCAAGCGCTATCCCTAATTTATAAAGATGAGACTTTAAGCTTAAACCTCACCAGCATAACCTTATTGTTAAAATAGTAGAATTATAAACTTCGACTAGCTATAATCACCCAAACGCGACTTAGGTTAAAAACCAATATGGGAAGCATCTTTAATATGTTTGGGCCTTCACCGATTAGGCCTATTGAACAACATATGCGTAAAGTGCATCAATGTGCCAAACAGCTTCATCCTTTTTTTACTGCTGTTCTTAGTCAAGATTGGCAAATTGCAGATACAATCAAACAAAAGATTGTTGAGCTGGAAAAAGAGGCTGACGGTATTAAACGAGACCTAAGACTACATCTACCTACTGGCCTTTTTCTTCCTGTATCTCGCACTGATCTTTTAGAATTGTTAAGCGCCCAAGATCGCATCGCAAATAAGGCAGAAGATATTGCAGGTTTAATTATAAGTCGCCAGATGAAAATTCCTCATGAAATTTCAGAGGCATTCATGACATTCCTTAGTCGCTGCTTAGATGCTTCTAAACAAGCTTGCAAGGCAATCAATGAACTTGATGAGCTACTAGAAAGCGGTTTTCGTGGTAGTGAAGTCAATATTGTTGAAGAAATGATTATGATGCTCGATGAAATAGAACATGATAGTGATAAAAAACTTTGGGATATTAGACATTCAATTTTTGAGCTGGAAAATGATATGCCAGTTATTGAAGTCATTTTCCTTTATAAATTAGTCCAATGGATTGGTGATCTAGCAGATCATGCGCAAACAGTAGGAGCGCGTCTTCAAATTCTTATTGCCCGGTAGTTAAATCCATGGATTATTCTTTTATTTTACTTTTAGTTGCTCTTGCACTTTGTTTTCTAATGACCTGGGGTGTAGGTGCTAATGATTTAGCTAATGTTATGAGTACCACAATGGGCTCAAAAGCTATTACCGTTCGTCAAGCAATGTTTATAGCAATTCTCTTTGAATTTGCCGGTGCTTTTCTAGGTGGTAGTGGCGTTACTGAAACGATGCGTGATGGTATTATTAATAGTAGCCAACTCCTTGATCAGCCTTTAGTACTTATTGAAGGTATGCTTGGCGTTTTATTAGCTTGCACTATCTGGATGAACCTAGCTAGTTATTTAGGGGTACCTGTATCCATTACTAATGCCTTAGTTGGCTCTATGGTTGGCTTTGGTGCTACCGTTTTAGGTAGTCAAGCTATTCACTGGGATCAGGTTTATCGTATTGCTATTAGTTGGATAACCTCTCCCTTTATAGCAGGCATTACAGCTTATGCTTTATTTACCAGTATTCAACAAGTTATTTTTATTAAAAGCGATCCGCTAGAAAAGGCAAAAATGTATGTACCTATTTATCTTTTTTTAGTAGGTTCTATTTTATCCTTTATTACCGTATTCAAAGGTTTAAACCACTTTGATATTCACCTTAATTTTAAACAAGATTTAGCAGTTACTTTAGCAACTAGTATAACGCTTACCATTGTAGGCATGATTATCATTAAGCGTATTCCAGAAATAGGAAAAATTAGACGGCGTGATCGCTTTATTCAGGTTGAAAGATATTTTGCAGTATTGATGGCTTTAACTGCTTGTGCAATGGTTTTTGCGCATGGTTCTAATGATGTAGCCTTAGCTGTAGGCCCTTTAACAATCATTTATTCGTTGGTAACTACTCCTCATCAATCTATAGGCTTAGATAACTACCCTGCTTGGATTATTTTTTTAGGTTGTTTAGGTGTTGTTTCTGGACTCTTAATGTATGGCCGTAAAGTGATTGAAACAGTAGGAAGTTCTATTACGGCTTTAACCCCAAGTCGCGCTTTTGCTGCTACTTTAGCAGCAGCTACTACAGTTGTAGTTGCAACTAGTTTAGGAATTCCTGTCTCTGCTACTCAAACGTTAGTAGGTGCTGTTTTAGGTGTAGGATTAGCACGAGGTATTGGTGCACTTAACTTAATTGTGATTCGTAATATTTTTATGTCCTGGATATTAACCTTACCTATGGCATCTTTATTAACTATTCTTTCTTATAAGCTATTACATGCTTTAATTGGCTAATGCTTGATGTAACCGAGGCTCTATTGAGGCGCTCAACGAATATTATGATTATTGCTCGAAGTTCATTCTTATAGAAGTAGGTTGGGCTAAACGACGTGCAGTCCAACAAATTAGGAACGTATTTTACGTCTATGACTAGTGTTGTTGGGCTGCGCTTTGCTTAGCCCAACCTACCCGCTTTAACCTGATAATAGTAAGCTTAGATAAGATTGAGGGCAATCGTGTCAAATTTAAAGGACAAAAAATTAAAAATTTTCCCAAATTTCATTTTGAGATGGATCAGTTTCAGCATTATCGCGTAGTTTGGCAATACGCTCATGTTTTTTGACTTCTATCTTTTGAGAAGCTGATTTTTGATGCTCTTCATCAAATTCATAGAAGAACTTATCATAAGGACTAATATAGGCTTTATCGATATCATTTGAACTCATGGGTGATCCTAAATAAAAAGTATATCTATAATTTTATCGTTTTTTGCAGTAACTTACCATTTTACTGTTAAAATTCTTATGAGGTTTTCATGTCTATTAAAAAAGCAGAGCTCCATGTTCATTTAGAAGGAACTATTCCTCCTTATTTAGCTGAAAAGCTTGCAACGCGTAATAAAATGGCACTACCTAAAGCACGTATTGCTGAAGATGGTAAGCGTTATGTTTATAAGGACTTTTTAGATTTTCTAAGTGCCTACGATGACATTGCTGCTCTGATCAAATGCCCACAAGACTATTACGACATTACTTTTGACTATTTAAAATCAACAGCCGCATCAGGCGGAATTTATGTTGAAATGATGTACTCACCTGATCATGCTGAGCAAGCCAGTGGTATTCCTTCTCACGAACATTTACAAGCAATTCAGCAAGCTATTGATGATACTTATGAAAAATTTAATATCACAGGTCGCATTATTATTACAGCCGTTCGGCATTTTGGTGCTGAATCAGCCGAAAAAGTAGCAAGACAAGCTTTAAAAGAAACCGTCCCTTGTATTGTTGGCTTTGGTTTAGGTGGTGATGAATTTAATTTTCCGCCTAAATTATTTCAAAAAGCATATAACATCGCAGCAGATGGTGGTTTAGCTTGTACAGTACATGCAGGAGAATTTGCACCAGCAAGTGGTATGATTGAGGCCATGGATTATCTACCAATCCAACGTATTGGCCATGGTGTTATGTCTATCCATTCCCCAGAAACTATTGCCAGGCTTAAAGATAAAAATATTGCTTTAGAAATATGTCCCACTAGCAATATTGCTTTAGGCCTTTTTCCCAATTTAGAAAATCATCCACTCGTTCCTTTTATGGAACAAGGAATTAAAGTGAGCTTAAATTCAGATGATCCACCATTCTTTGGTACTGATTTAGCTACAGAATATGAGAAAGTACAACAATTACATGGGTTTTCACAAGAAAAAATGCTTAACTTCACTCGTATGGCAATTGAAGCTGCTTTTGTCCCTGCTGAAAAGAAAAAACAGTTACTTGAAGTTACAAATACTTTATAAAAGAAATAAGCCAGCTTATCCGCTAGGCTTGGTTATTTATATGGATAACAGATATATAAAGCCAATGTCATTCCCGCGCAGGCGGGAATCCATGTGGAACTTAGCTCAATGCTAATCAGTGAAGGGATCCCCGCTTGCGCGGGGATAATAAAGGATAATTTGGTTGTAACTAGCTCCGAAATTTACCTACTCAGCAATACTTCGACGACCTTCGCGCTATCCAAAAAATTATATATTGCGCGGTTAAATAGGCCACCAAAAATAGGAATTTTAGGCTTTTTAAGAAATAAATTTCTATTGTTAATAAAACAGTTAAGCTGGTTCTTCTAAGAATCGCTTAAGCTTTTTCATGGCATTTTTTTCAAGCTGCCTTACTCTTTCAGCTGATACCCCATATTTAGCAGCCAGATCATGCAAAGTAGATTTATCTTCAGCCAACCAACGCTGTTGTAAAATATCCTGACTGCGCTCATCAAGTTGTTCCAATGCAGCAAATAAACTATCTTTTCCTTGCTCTCCACTTCGCTCAAGCTCGATTAAATAAGCAGGATCACTAGCATTATCATGAAGGAAATGAGATGGCACTTTATAGGCTTCATCATCATCGTCAGAAGCAGGCGTGTCATAGGAAGTATCCATAGCATTGAGTCGCTGCTCCATGAGCATGACTTCATCCCGGCTTACACCTAAATCATTAGCGACGGCATCAACTTCTTCACTATTAAACCAACCTAGACGCGTTTTCATCTGCCTTAAATTAAAAAATAGTTTTCGCTGTGCTTTTGTGGTTGCTACTTTAACAATTCGCCAATTACGTAATACATACTCATGAATTTCAGCCTTAATCCAATGAACTGCAAAAGAAACTAACCGAACACCTAATTTTGGATCAAAGCGCTTAACTGCTTTCATAAGGCCTACATTGCCTTCTTGAATTAAATCGCTAAGTGGTAAACCATAACCTAGATAACCACGAGCTACTCGTACGACATAACGTAGATGAGCTAATACTAAACTACGAGCGCTTTCTAAATCGCCTTCATTTTGGAAATGCTCTGCATAGCGATATTCTTCTTCAGCAGAAAGCATTGGGATTTGATTAACTCGATGAATATAGGCATCTAAACTGCCTATAGGTAAAGTTAATGATGCTAACTGCAGCTGCTTATTCATAACTTCCTCCAGTTATCTACTTCATAACATGCCCACATTAATGATAGATAAATACAACGCCCTTAGCGTTGACTTTAAAAAATTAAGCTTACTCATGCTACATTAACTATTAATTAAAGTATAACATTTTAAGCTAAGCCTTATATTTTATAAGGCGGTACAATTATAAACTAAGGATAGGGCTCAATGGAAGATAGCTGTTTTTTCACTGCTATTCTTGCCCCTAGCCATCCTAGAATAACTGCTACAAATACAATAAAGTATGCTTGTTTTACAGATAATCCTAATAAAGGGTATTGCATATGGTAAGCAGATGATAACTCTTGCACTGCTACTGCTACACTTAACATGAAAATATTAACAAAGAATATAGCAAATACTGCACCTAACATACCATACCAAATACCCGTATAGAGAAACGGCCTAAGTATGAAGGTGTCTGTCGCCCCAATCAGTTTTAAAATTTGAACTTCTTCTTGACGTTTATGCAACGCCAATCGAAGCGTATTACCAATAATTAGCATCACGGCTAGAGCTAATAATATAATTATAGCATGCGCTATCCTACCAACAAATCCTAAAATTGCATGCAATCTCATTAACCATTGCATATCCAATTTAGCTTGATCTACTTGTGAGAAAGCCTTCAAACGTTCAAAAAGTTGATTAACTTTTAAAGGCTCATTAACTGTTTTATTAGGAACAATTTCAATCACAGCTGGAAGTGGGTTTTCAGGTAATGAATGTAAAATTTCTCGCATTCCTTCCTGCTGCTCTAACTCAGCAAAACCTTGTGCTTTGGTTTTTAAAGTAGCGTAACCAACACCTTCTACTGCGCGGACTTGTAGTAAGAAATTATTTTCATCTTCATTCGATAAATTAGACTTAAGATAAAGAGAGATATGACCACTTCCTTGCCATTGGGCCGTTAATTGCTTTAAGTTATCATTTATCACCCAAAATAAAGCTGGTAGTGTTAGGGTAATAGCAATAACAATGGCAGTTAACATCGTTGCTAATGGCGTACGGCATAAAGAATTAAAGCTTAAAGTAGCTGCCTGCATATGATAAGAAATCCATGACTGTAGCTTTTTTAACATATTCGCCCTTGTTTTAACATGATAATTCTATGTTTTAAGCCTGCAATTAAGGCTAAATCGTGTGTTGCCACTAAAATACTAACTCCAACTTCATTAAATTGAGCAAAAATTTTCATAATTTCACTAGATAAGCTAGGATCTAGGTTGCCAGTAGGTTCATCAGCGATTAATAAAGCAGGCTTATGGACAACTGCCCGCGCAATACCAACACGCTGTTGCTCACCTACCGATAGATGAATGGTTAATCTTTTTTCTTTATTTAATAATCCAACCATATCTAAAGCAGCGTGCACTCGCTTAGTGAGCATCGCAGGAGACATACCTTGAATCTGTAAAGGTAAAGCCACATTGTCAAATACAGAACGATCGTGAAGTAGATAAGCAGACTGAAAAGTAATACCTAAACTGCTGCGATAATTGGCTATATCACGCTTTTTAAGCTGATTTACATTAATACCATTTACAATTAACTGACCTGAGGAAGGTGATTCAAGTTTAGCAATTAATTTTAATAACGTACTTTTTCCAGCACCAGAGTGGCCAGTAATAAAGGCCATCTCTCCTCTTTCTAAAGAAAAATTAATTTGACTTAAAGCTTCAAAGCCGCCTGGATAACGCTTAGTAACCTGATCAAATTTAATCATCATTAAAAATTGCCTTAACAAATTGAGTTGCCTCAAAAGGACGTAAATCGTCTATTCCTTCTCCTATACCGATGTAACGAAAGGGAATAGCTAATTCATTTGCAATTGCAAACAAAATCCCACCTTTTGCAGTACCATCCAGTTTAGTCATAGTAATCCCTGTTAAACCAATTGCCTGATGAAACTCACGTGCCTGATTAAGCGCATTTTGCCCTATACTTGCATCTAGAATTAACATTGTTTCATGGGGAGCATTTGGATTAATTTTCTGCATTACTCTTTTAACTTTTTTCAATTCTTCCATTAAATTGTTTTGAGTATGCAAACGGCCTGCGGTATCCGCAATTAAAATATCGATACCCCGCGCCTTAGCAGCTTGAACCGCATCATAAATAACTGACGCACTATCAGCGCCAGAATGCTGAGCAATAACGGGTATTTGATTTCTCTCACCCCAAACCTGTAGCTGTTGTACAGCTGCTGCGCGAAACGTGTCTCCCGCCGCTAACATTACTTTTTTGCCCTGTTGCTGGTATTGTTTAGCCAATTTACCAATGGTAGTCGTTTTACCCGCACCATTGACACCCACCATTAAAATAACAAAAGGGGAGCCGTCTGAAGTCTTTAAAGATAAAGGCGCTGTATTGTTAGTAAGTATATTTTGTAATTGTTCTCTGAGTGATTTAAAAATAGCATCACCATCAACCAATTGCTTCCTCGCCATGCCAGCACTTAATTGGTCTAAGATGTCTTGAGTAGTATTAATACCTATATCAGCATGTAATAATAATGCCTCTAAATCTTCAAAGATAGTTTCATCTATTATCTTTTTACCAAGTAAGAGACGCCCAATACCTTCACCTAACTGCTGTCGGGTTTTAGTTAAGCCTTGCTTAAAACGAGCATAAAAGCCAAGCTTAACGGGATTTTCATCCTCTATTGGCGCCAGAGATTCCTCTACTACCTCAGCCTCTATTACTTCTTGCTCAGGTAAATTTGGCTCTATTATTGATTCAACAGGCTCATTAAAAGTCTCTGTTTTCTTAGTCGATGCATCTTGATTTCTTTTAAACCATTTAATCATAGGTATACAAATTAAAGGAAATATGGAATTCTATCACCTTTTTTACCGAAGAGTTAATCTATGCGTATAGTATTAGCGATCACTTTTTTATTATTTGCCTGGGCGGCAACTGCTGATGTTCAAAAATTTACCTTAGATAATGGATTAAAAATTATAGTAAAAGAAGATCATCGAGCACCGGTAGCAGTTTCCATGATATGGTATAACGTTGGTTCAGCAGATGAGCCAGGTGGTATTACAGGCGTATCACATGCCTTAGAACATATTATGTTTAAAGGTACTGCTAAATACCCTTTAGGTGTATTTTCTAAAACAATTGCGGCAGTTGGAGGCCAGGAAAATGCTTTTACTAATTATGATTATACAGCTTATTATGAAAAATTAGCTGCCTCACAATTACCTATTAGTTTTGAGCTAGAAGCAGATCGTATGCAGCATCTTTTATTAAATAAAGAAGAATTTTCCAAAGAGATGCTCGTTATTCAAGAGGAAAGAAGACAACGTACTGATGATAATCCTCAAGCTTTAGTTTTCGAGCGTTTCTTGGCGACGGCCCATTTATCTGATCCCTATCACCACCCAATTATTGGGTGGATGGATGACTTAAAAAACCTTAAAGTTGGCGATGCAAAAGCTTGGTATCAAAGTTTTTATGCGCCTAATAATGCCACCCTTGTCGTTGTAGGTGATGTTGATGCTAAAAAAGTCTACGATTTAGCCAAAGTATATTTTGGCCAAATACCTAAGAAGCCTACTTTCATACGTAAGGCACAAACAGAGCCTCCTGCATTTGGGCCAAAATCAGTTGAAATACATACACCGGCACAACTACCTATGCTAATGTTTGGTTATAATGTACCTAGTTTAAAAACTGCTGCTGCTCCATGGGAAGCCTATGCTCTTGAATTAATTACAGGTATTCTAGACGCTGGTGAAAGTTCTCGCTTTGCAAAAAGCTTAGTCCGTGGTAGTCACCTAGCAAGCAGTGCTAACGTTTATTATAATCTTTATGCTCGCTATCCCACGCAATTTATGCTTTTTGGCATGCCCTCACAAGCACATACGTTGCCTGAGCTTAAAGCAGGCCTCTTAAAAGAAATAAAAAAATTACAAACAAACCTAGTTAGTGCACCAGAGTTACAGCGAATTAAAACACAAATCATTGCTCAGAAAACGTTTGAAAAAGATTCCAGTTTTGGACAAGCAATGGAGCTTGGTTTGTTAGAAACCATTGGTTTAGGTTGGCAAGCGGCCGAAGCTTACACAGATAACATCAATGCCATTACACCTGAGCAAATACAAGAAGTTGCTAAACGATACTTTAATGACAACTCTTTAACAGAAGCTCAATTATTTCCTATATCGCAGTCTAAAGGATAAAAATGAAAGCAAAATTTATTCTAAGTTTTCTATTAATTTTTTTTCAAATTAATTTATTGAACGCTCAATCATTTAAGATTGAACGCTGGAAAACAGCAAATGGCGCCCAAGTTGTTTTTTATCAGGCGATGGAAGTACCCATACTCAATATAAATATTGCTTTTGCTGCAGGCTCCGCTTATGACGGCGCCAATTTTGGTCTAAGTGCCTTGACGACTGAACTATTAGACCAGGGCGCGGGTAATTATGATGCGACGCAACTTGCCGAAAAAATTGCTGATACAGGAGCTCAATATAATGCAGAAACAACGAGAGATATGGTTGTTTTACAGTTTAAAACGTTAACTAAAGAGGATGCGCTAACGCCAGCTATTGATGCTTTAACGACTATCATTAATAAGCCTCTTTTTAAGCAAGAAGCCTTTAATCGCGAAAAAAATCAACAATTAATTGCCATTGCTCAACGTCAGGAATCCCCTGATGAAGTAGCTAATATTGCTTTTTTTAATAAGCTTTACGGGAATCATCCGTATGCTCATCCAATTTTGGGTACAGAGCAAACTGTTAAAGCTATTAATTTAAATCAAGTACGTGATTTTTATAAACGTTATTTTACCAGTCAAAATGCCACTATTATTTTAGTTGGTGCGATTGATACTGCCCAAGCACACAAGTTAGCTGAACATTTAACCTCTGGGCTTAGACAAGGCTCTCCTGCTCCTGAAACTCCTAAAGCCGTACCTTTGTCTGCTGAAGAAAAAGTGACTATTAACTATCCTTCTTCGCAAACAATCTTAAGATTAGGACAAACTGGTATTAATCATGCTAATCCAAGCTATTTTCCTTTAATGGTTGGCAACTATATTTTAGGTGGTGGCGTTTTGGTTTCTCGCTTAGCCAATGAAGTACGAGAGAAACGTGGCTTAACATATGGTGTAGTTAGTCAATTTATACCTATGCCAGGTATAGGCCCTTTTTTAATTAACCTATCAACTGTAAACCAACAAGCCGATACAGCGTTAAAGATTACTAAAGAGACATTAATTAATTTTTTAACGAACGGGCCTACTGAAGAAGAATTAGCGGCAGCAAAACAATATATGACAGGAAGTTTTCCTCTATCATTAGCAAGTAATAGTAATATTGCCGGCATGCTATTGCGTATAGCATTTTATAAATTACCCGATGATTATTTAGATACTTATATAACGCATATTAACGCAGTAAGCACAGATGATATTAAAAAGGCTTTCGATGAAACGTTACAACCGAATAAGATGTTGCTGGTTTCTGTAGGAAAAATATGAAGCAAAGAATTAGGATCATTGGTGGAAAATATCGCAGTAAAAAGCTATATTTTCCTGCCCTTGATGGCTTAAGACCGACACCAGATCGGGTTAAAGAAACGCTATTTAATTGGTTAATGCATGATATACATAATGCACGTTGTATTGATGCTTTTGCAGGAAGTGGCGCTTTAGGTTTTGAAGCTTTCTCACGTGGCGCGGCTCATGTAACTTTGGTTGAAACACAAGCAGATGCTTTTAAAAATTTACACCAAATAGCATTGAGCTTTAAGGCACCTAATTTAAGTGTTATTCATGCCGATGCACGAACTTTTCTCCAAAATATACAAGAACCGGTAGATATTATTTTTTTAGATCCACCCTTTGCTAGTAATTACCTTGCAGAATGTTTACAAATCATTGCCCAAGGTCATTGCTTGTCACCCAAGGGTTTGGTTTATATTGAATCAGCTAAAGAAATTATACTTGATCCCTCACAATGGCTTGAGCGAAAATCCAGCAAGGCTGGACAAGTATATTATGCTCTTTATGAAAAATGTACATGACTTATTCATGTAAGCTTGACAAGAGGGCTCTGGTCCTGTTTCAATCATCTACTATCTATTGATTTTAAAACATAAGATGAATAAGACGCTTACTGTGCTCCTGCTAGCAAGCCTTCTACTTAGTGGCTGTCGAACTGGGGTTGCACTTATGAAACCGCCTATTAATGAACCAAGTGATGATGCAACAATTAAATTAGCTGAAGCTGCATCATCAATTAGTGATTCTATGCTTGAAATGGCGAAGGTGGAAAAAGTCATTTTGCCTACAACTAAAGATAACTCTTTAACAATTCCTAGCACCTATAATTTACAAGCAAAAGCCTCTGTCGACTGGTCAGGGCCTATTGAAGAATTAATTGCCCGTGTCGCTTTGGCTGCTCATTATCGTTTAAGGGTTATAGGTAAAGAACCTTCCGTACCTATTTTAGTGAGCGTAAATGTGAAGGATCAAAGCCTTGCTGAAATTTTAAGGAATATTGATTATCAAGCTGGAAAAAAAGCTTATTTACATGTTTATCCTAATAGTCAGGTAGTTGAATTGCGTTATGCTAAAATTTATTCGTAGTTTATTAATCATTGGTTTAGCACTTCTCGTAGGCTGTACTAGATCATCAGTTCATGTGGCCGATATGGGGTCGTTATCAGGTTTGCAAGCACTCGCCAATGTCAAAAGCAAGAGTAATAAAAATGCTCGCCGTGGTGGTGCAATGCGGGCTGCCGCTTTAAGTGAAATTGCTCTTAGCTTAGGAGCCCAAGCGGGCCTCGCTTGTCGAGCCAATACTATTAATAAACATTTAGCAAAACAGGCTAGAATATTAGACGCGGTTTTTGATTTTAACTCCTTAGTACTTGATCACAACATTTTACCACCTGTTCTACTTGAAGGACGTAATACATTAAATTTAGCTGATACCCAAACGATTCGTGTATCAGATAGAACTTATAAAATAGCTAAACAAGCTCGCTTTATTACAACGCCACCTAATTGGCGAGAATATTTATGGATGGATTATAAACAACCCGAACCTCCAAATTTATTTATGTTACCAAAGACAAAAGCGGAAAGGAAAGCTTGGAAAACATGCGTTGCTCGTGGTTGGAAAAATGGTATAGAGCAAGCTAATACTATTTTAGAAGAAAGTATTGCCCGAATAAAAGAAGACTATACAGGCATGATTTTGTATCGAAAATTGTTAGCACTAAATATGGTTTCAGCACCTTTTGTTGCTAGTACTGAGTTAGGTGTTACGGGTGACGCTTCTGAAATTCATATTGACGATAGAGTATTGCGTATCACAGCGCTTCCAGGCTTAAATGTAAATAGCAATGAATGGCGTGCGGCAGTCGCTAAAGATGAAAACGCGTTAGAACAATTTAAAAACATGGAAAAACTAGCTCAAAATGCACAAATTAATATTACAAGCAAAGCCTGGCAGCCAGTTATTGCGCCAATTAATGAAAAAAAATATTAATGAAAAAATTTTTCTAGCAACATATCTGCATAAAATTTTCTATACTGTATGAGTATATTGTTAAGTTTTACTTTAAGATTAATTAATTAACCTAAAAACTTTAACCTTTATATAGAATTAGTTTTTATTGAGCTTCTATAACAACCAAATAGTATTATCTTTGATTTTTTCTAAATTGCGTTGAGTTAAAAATTAATAAATTTAAAATAATGTCATACAGGTTTATTAATAGACTTTGCAATAAAATTAAATAAAACAAGATTTTAGTAAGATAAATAAATTAAATCGGCTTAGCGCTTTGGGACTATTATGAGTAATGTTAATTTAATGCCTGATGAACCTTCACGTTTTACTCCTATATTTATGGATAAAATGTTACAACATGCTGAAACATTAAGCGCATCAGACATCACTATTCAAACAGGCTCACCTATTTATGCCGAAGTATATGGTAGGTTATTAAGGATAACTAAGCGCAGTTTATCTAATACGGAATTAGGTGATTTAATAAACTCAATTTATGGCCCCAATGCTACAACACAACTTTTATCAGGCAAAGATATTGATACTCATTATGAATTCCGTCCTAATCGTGGCGTTCGGTATCGCTATCGGGTTAACGGAACTTCTTGCCTAGTTGAAGGCCATGATGCTATTCAAATTACACTAAGAACTATTCCAACAACACCGCCTAGATTAGAAACAATGGGCCTACCCGATAATATAGTAGAAGCGATTGCCCCCCAAGAAGGTATTGTTTTTATAACAGGCGCTACTGGATCAGGAAAATCAACGCTACTTGCTTCTATTATTCGAAATTTAATTGAAAGTGAAAATTCTAACCGCAAAGTCCTCACTTATGAAGCGCCCATAGAATTCGTTTATGATGAAATTGAGACAATTTCTGCTATTGTAAGTCAATCAGAAATTCCACGTCATTTACCTAGCTTTGCTGAAGGAGTGCGTAATGCATTGCGACGTAAACCAAGGCTAATCATGGTTGGCGAGTGCAGGGATGCAGAAACAATTAGCGCAGCTTTAGAAGCTGCCTTAACAGGGCACCCTGTTTATACAACCCTTCATACTTCAGGGGTAGCAGAAACGATGCGCCGGCTAGTAACTTCCTTTGCAGGTGAAGAACGTGTAGGTCGAACAATTGATATTTTAGAAACAATAAGACTTTGTATTTGGCAGAAATTAGTTCCGACGGTTGATGGCAAGCGAGTTGCACTGCGGGAATATTTAATTTTTGATGAAGAAGTACGCGATATTTTGTTAACTGGTGATCCCAATGATGTTACCTCTTCAACAAGAAAACTTGTTCGGAAACGAGGGCAATTAATGACTGAAGACGCTAGACAAAAATTTGAGGAAGGAATAATCTCTGAACGCGTTTATAAAATAATTATTGCCGGGACAAAAGAGTATCAACGTTAGGATAAGACGTTTAAACCAGGTATAAGTTAGTTATTTTTATAACTGGGTAGGTTGGGCGAAACGAAATGTAGCCTAACAAATTATTAATAGCCTATGTCTTATGACGTAAATTGTTAGACGTTACTATTAAATTTTTACCAGAATAAAAAAGTACATCCTATGTCTCAACTTTCTAGATAAAAATAATTTACCAAAACCCTACAAATAAGATTCTTCGGCAAAGATTTTAAGAATCTTTATCAGGTGTTGTAGGCGGACCACTCTGTAGGCCAGACGAAGCTGATGCACCTCCGCCTGATGAGCCCATCTTTTGTAACTTACTAACACCTTTCATAGCATAACCACTAAGTTGTTTATCTATTTGTTGTGCAGCGCCTGTGGTTGCCTTAGTTGCCTCACCAACTTTACCCTTAGTATCCTCAGTCCACTGTACTGTTTCTTGGCCAGCTGACTCCGCTTGTCCACCAATCCACCGTAAAACTTTATCAGGCAGTACCACAATTAAAGTAAAAGCTTTTTGCACTACAGTAAGGTACATTGTGGTATAAATTATTATTGAGAAAAAGTAGGCATAAACGCCAGCCCAACCAGAGTAGCCTAAATTGGAATCAGGTTTAATAATATTATTTGGGTCAATATCATTAGAAAAACTAAACGTTGTTTGATTATTTTGTAAATATGACAACACATTACTAAAACCTGCATTAATGACCCAAACGCTTACATACGAAAGAGCAATAGCGGCAATATAGCCAATAATCATCATTGATGGCCTTAAAAAGACATTCATCAAAATCATAATAGCTTGCTCACCTTTACCAAAGGGCCCTTCTCCTTCAGGATGCGTTACCCCTAAGGCTACAATAGGCGCCGCTACCATTGCCTCCACCACGGCCATTAACCACCCTATAGAACCAAACGTAAAAATCATATAGGGTAAAAATGGAATATAATAAGCTGTTATAAAACCGATAACTAACATGGTTCCTAACCACGCAACTAATAAGGGCATTACTAAGGCAATAAATGGCATAATAAAGATGCCAAATGGAGAAATAGCAAATATAAGTAGATAAATCCACAATTCATTGGCAAAGTTGATAAAACTAATACCCATATTAGATAATGCAATCACCGGATTCATGCTAGGTTGTTGTAACCAAGCAATACTATTTTGGAAAATAACCGTCATGCCTTTGAGAGGCAAATACAAGAATGCCATAATAACGGCATTAAAAAGATTAACCAGCAGCGAGAAAAAGAAATTAAATAGGTTTCTTATTAATCCATTGTAAAAAACATCGCCTAGCGCTGCTCCTACACAACCTACCACCTTTATGTGCCCACAAGGAAAATCGATGTGAGGTAAGCTAATATTGGTTGGATTAAATTTAGGTATAATATTCATTGTAAACTGAGGCGGGGTCATCCCTGGCTGACCTAAATTTAACATAGATGAATTATTGATATAACCATAAACTGTACTAGCATTATTACCAGTATACGGACTTATAGGCTGGGCTAAAGTTGGTAGAGCTATACCACTGTTATCACTTCCATATTGGCCATTAATTAAACTAACAATATTTACTAACGGCCCTCCATTAGCATTCAACCAGGTACATAAATTTGGATTAGTACTCTTCTGACAGTCATAATTATTAGTACCAGTAAAAGCCCAAGGAGCAATTTTTTGAAAACTACCTACATCAACATTCGTAGTGTCATTTAAACCAGCGCCTGTATCATAAGTCGTAGTAAGCGAACTATTAAGATTAGCTGAATTTAGCTGAGCTAAATTAATAAAATAACTACCAGCCTGCATCCAACCCTGGGCATTTGCCTGATTGATAAATTGCCCTAATTTTCCTTCAAGATTTGTTTGAATAGCTTGATTCATGATATTAAGGCTTGGCGCCATAACACCCATATAATCACCAATAGCATTTTGGAATTCAGCTCCATTAAAAAGAGGAGTGGTTGAATTACCCGGTATAGGGCCCCAGCTTGTACAGTTGCTAGTTACACTAGAGTCTGAACATAAAGAATTTGAAGAAGCTGAAAGCGGTATACCAAATTGTTGCATAGCCCAAGGCGGTGTATAGGTTGGCGGAGTGCCAGTACTAGTTGTCGGTGGTTTATTGATTAACGGATCATTATTAACCATAACTTGAGCGATGAGTGCTAAATCATTATATAGTTGTTGCAGTGCGACAGCACGGGACATCGTTATAGTTTGTATCTCACTAGCATTAAGCTGTTGTGCCATTGTCTGGCCATTCTTGGGATTTACTGTATAAAGAGAAGTTGTATCAAAAGCATTCCACATGATAGTGCCACAAACACCATTTAAACTACTGTAAATTGAGCCCATGGGGAAATTGGGCATCGGCAAGTTCCATGCTCCCTTGTTAGGAAGGCTGTTTTGCATTGCTACGGGATTTACAGTACTGAGAAAGTCAGGAACAGGTGTATTACAAAATTGATTCATCGGTGAATCATTGGAGTTTTGCAGTAAAAAACATGGACCTGAATCATTTTGTTTTTCATTAAGATACGCTGTCCGCAAATTTTCTAAAGTAACTTGTAGGCCATACATGCATACTTGCCCAGTTAAAATCTTCGACGCACCTAAAGGTACGTCCATCAGGGCGGGATTTGGAATAATAGTAGGAGGAGGAATAGGAGTACTTTGTGGTTGAGCAATTACACCACCTCGAGCAATATAACTTAAAGCTGCTGTCCAAACTTTATCTGCTGCACCAATGCCTTGAACCACCACCCACATGACAAAAATCTGCATTAAGCAGTAACCTGATGCTTTTGGTATTAGTAAAGCTAAACCTAAGGTTGTCCGGACCGGCACCCAAACAGAGGACCATTTTTGACCTAGCATTTTACCTTCGTTAGCTGTATTCACAGTTGACACAAGCAAGGTGTACATTGTAACAACGCCCCCTAATGCCAGAACAGCTGAATTAAATACGGAAAATATACTGCCAAGAATTTGACTACCAGTACCATGGAGTACACCATCTACCACGCCAAATAGATCACCTAAGAACACGACAGAAAAATCACCAGGTGTCGGAGTAAATGTTATACCAGTTGGGTTATTAAAGGATGAAGCCAACGCCAAAGTCGGAAATAGTATAAATAAAAAACTTAAAATAAGCCTTTTCATGACTTCTCACCTAAAAAACCTTTTCTATACCATTCCTTAAATGTACAGCCTAATTTTCTTTCCTTAATTTGGTAATACCAGAAGTGATAACGAAATGCCAAAGCAAGAGTAACTAACATAAGCACCAAGCTAATTAGTGCGGCAATAATGCTGCCTGAAAATATATGGTAAATTGCATAGCATAAAAAACCAAATGCTATTACACACATAAGCATGCTTAAGCGATACAAACCTCGTTTACGGGCTTCTAAATTAGCCTCAGTTAGATTCATCGCAGCCATAGCAGCTTCAAAATTAGCTGAAGCTTCATTTGAAGAAGTTTTGTTTTTCTGCGGAACAAATAAAAACCTTAAGACACTAGTTAAGTATAGCGTAAATGCATTAAGACGATCAAAATCAGTCCAAGCTCGAATATTAAAAATCGATTTAAATAAACTACCTACCCTTGATCCTGATTTTTTTTGCATAAATTTTACAATTTAAAGTAATAGACATTTACTATTCTTACTATAATACTATATTAGTTAAATTACGTGCACTTTATCTATCTATAACACCGTAAAAAAAGAGTAAAAAATGCCTGATCTTAGTCATGAAGCCTCCGCTCAATACTGGTTTGAGTATGTTGATCCGATGATTTATCGTGTTATTACCTTTATGGAAAGCGTTGAGGATTGGACGCTCGACCAAGATCCCAACCTAGAAGAAGCGCTTAAGCGTTTAGGCCAAGAACTCGACGATATCGAAAAAGTCGATATGGGTAATTTAAATCAAGAAGAGACCTTTATAAGGCTAGTAGGTAATATTAAATCCGGCCGTGGTCTAAGATTACTACAAGCCATTGACACAGTCCATCCAGGCAGTGCTTCGCGAGTTCTTATTCATGCTGAAGAGACTACTACAGGTAGCCATGATCCAGCGGGCTTTTTTTTAAAGCGCAATATTACTTTTGAGCGACTGCGTTTACTTGCTCGCGTATTTTCTGAATATCGGTTAAGGTTAGTAGCTAAAGCTCTTGAAGGGGAAGAATAATAATGAAATTAAAATATTTAGTATCAAGCATGTTACTGGCTCTTTCCTCAACTGTAATAGCCTCACAAAGCACGCCTGCTAATATTACTCCAGCACCAAATAACAATACAGATGATGAAGTTAGTAAAATTGCTACTTATTTACAAAATTTAGGCCAGTATTTTGGCTATGACCTTACTCAATATTGTACATCCGGCGGCCCTTGCTCAAATAACAGCAGTACAGGAAATTCGAATAATACTGCTAATACTAGTGGAACAGGCACAACTTCCGCTTCACAAACATTTAGTAATACACTGGTTGATCAAAATACTGCTTACTCTGCTCAGCTTAATCTTTACAATACAGTTTTAGGCGCAACCGTAGGCGGTGGTACGGGGAATAACGAAGCACCTAGCGCCGCTCAAAATGCTAATCCAATTGTGCCCACAACATTAACTAGTAATAGCAACTTATCCGGTTTTTCAATTATTAATACACTTTCAGGACAAACTTTTTCGAATCCACCCTATTCTAATCCGTCAAGTCAAGCTTCTTCTGTCTCTCCGCTTATTGATCAGCAAACTTACCAGCCTGATCCTGTAAGCCAAGCGATTTTAAATATACTTGCAACACCTAATTATACCTTTTGCGTAGAAAGTGGTAGTAATCTTATTTCGCAAAAGTGTCCTTACTTGTATCGCGAAAATATTATCAAAAATGTTGTAGGGCCCTTACCAGGCACCCAAAAAGTTTTTACAGCAGAAGCAAACGCCCCTTTAATCCCTCAATTAAACATTAATACTTTAATTTCACCATTACTTTATTCCACCACCAGTAATAGTAATACTAACCAAACCACTTCTAACTCGGGGTTTGATGATTTAACTACTCCAGTTTTAACGGCAAAAACCCAAGTACAACAAGCAGAAAATTTTATTCGCTATGCAACCGGCGCAGTTTTGCCTGTTTCTCTACCAGATTGGAATACTTATAATAACTTACTTAGTCAAGCCTTGAATTTTAGTAAATCAACACCAATAGCTCAACAGCAAGAAGCTTATGCTCGATTAAGTACTTATTTAGCAAGGTTGCGTAGTTATGCTGCTCAAACGTCTGTAGGAATAAGTAACCTCTATTACATAATGTCTAAACGTCTTCCTCAAAGTCCATCTGGCCAACAAGGTGCTCAAACAAGTCAGGCTTTAAATGAATATATTATGGCTAGTTGGCGTCTTTACAATCCTCAAGCACAAGGGACTAGTAATAACCCTGGCCAACAACAATGGTTGACACAAATTAACCAGGCTTCTAGCGCATCAGTTCAAAAAGAAATAGCGGTTTTATTGGCCGAGATTAACTATCAGCTTTATTTGATGCGTCAACAACAAGAACGTATATTACTTACTAATTCTATGTTTTTACTTCAGTTTTCTTCGCAAACTCAACCCGATGGATCTACCTTAACAGGGGATACCTCTACTACAAATGCAAATAATCTATCGAATACAAGCCAATAAAAATAATTAGTTAAAGTTTGATAAGTTTTTCAAACTTTAACTAAACTGCAATGCCTTGTTCTTTCGTTTGATATTTTTAGCAGTTTTTAATTTTTCTAGTACAGCATCTACCGTTACTAATTTCATTGTTTCTTCACCATGTGCATGGGTACCCCATTTATTCTCCTGTGGCGCTTTTTTAAGGATCTGTTCTACTGCTATAGAATAATAATCAACGGCCAAATCTTGGTAAATATATGGGCCAGACACTTGAGCACTTGTTACAGCATGTAAAGCTACTACAGGCGTACCTACAGCTGTAGCCATATGAGATGGCCCCGTATCGGGGCACAATAAAACAGTTGCCTGACTTATTAGCGCTAAAAGCTGTTTAGGCTTTGTCTTACCAACTAAGTCAAGGCAAGTCACCCGTTTTTGAATTGCATCGGCTAAAAACCGATCGTAATCACCTGGCCCGCCTGTTAAAATCACTTGCATCTGCCATTGAGATTGTGCATAACGAATTACTTCAACATACCGGTCAATAAGCCAACTTCGCTCTGGCTTACTCGCCGCTGGGTTAACAAGTAAAACGTCTTGTTCGGAAGTAAGATAAGAAAGTGCCCACTTATAATCCGCTGCTTGAATGGGAAGGTTCCAATTTAATACTTTTTCTTCAATACCTAAAACGTCAGCAAATTTTAAGAAAGCCTCTAATGTATGGTCATTTCCAGGTTTAATTGTTTCATTAATAAACCATCTATGACCATCCTTAGCACGTAAGGGATCATAGCCTATCTTTCGTTTTGCTTTAATAAAAGCATAAAGTAAATTAGCTCGAAAACTTGATTGCGCAGCCAGTAAAATATCAAAATGACGGCCATTTAATTTTTTTTTAAACTGCCAATAGTCTTTTATAGAATTAGGTTTTGGAATCACAATAAATTCAACATTTTGCATGCCTTCAACTAAGTCATAGGCAGGTCTTGAAATAACCCAAGTAATTTTTGCGTGCGGTAAATGGGCTTGCAAAGTACGAATTAAAGGCACTGTCATTAGTACGTCACCTAATGCGGACAGACGCACAATACAAATAGAATTAATCATTTTTTTAGAGTAAAATGGGCACTGCAATAAGGGCAAACTACCTCACCTGTTTTTTCTATGGGAAGATATACTTTTGGATGAGCGTTCCATATTTCCATTTCGCCTGTTGGGCAGCTTAATGGTAAATCTTTTGGATAAACGATATATTCTCGCTTTGTACTTGGTGGCTGTTTATGAGACTGAGACATATGATTCTCCTTGGCCTATAAAGTAATATACAATAGCGTTCTTACATAACTAGCATCTTTTTTTACTTTATTGCTGCATTCCAAATATTTCTACGGTGCTCATTTACTCTCTAAACGCTACCCTCGAAACCTTTGTGTCTTGCTTTAAAGTAAAATCAACAAATTATGCAATAACTCTAATTATTTAAATTGATTAACTAAGTAAAACTTCCTTTAAATTCGCTAAAAGAAGGATTCACTTTAACTTTGGCAATTATCTAATATTTTGGTGATTAACGCTATTATTTTACTGAAGCTTTCCAATTTATCGCAGGCAAAAATGTTACCTTCAGGCCAGCGGCGTAACCAGGTTAACTGCCTTTTAGCGAGCTGTCTTGTTGCTGCAATTGCTTTTTCTCGAAATAGACTAAAACTATCTTTACCCAAAAGGTAATCATAAGCCTGTCGATAACCAACGCACCGTATAGCCGGGCAATTTGGCGGTAAATGCCATTTCTCTAATAATAGCTCTACTTCGTTAACAAATCCTAAATTTAACATTTGATCAAACCGCTTAGCAATCCGCTGATGAAGCCAAGCGCGTTCCTCTGGAAATAAGACAATATTGGTATAAGAATAAGGCACTTGTTGCCGTTTAATTAGCAAAGAAGATAAGGGTTTTCCAGTTACATAAAAAACCTCAAGAGCACGCTGAATTCGCTGTGTGTCACGTTGATGAATCTTTGCAGCAGAATAAGGATCAATACGGGCTAAATCGGCATGTAATTTTTCCCAACCGTAACAGTTTGCTTGTTCAAGTAAATAATTGCGTGTTTTTTCATCGGCTTCAGGCAAAGCAGATAGGCCCTGTTGCAAGGCATTAAAATACATCATTGTACCGCCAACTAACAAGGGAATCTTATCTGCCTTAAAAATCTTATGACATAAACTTTGTGCTTCTTTACAAAATTCAGCAGCTGAAAAAGATTGTGGTGGATCTAAGATATTAATTAAATGATGAGGTGCTAATGCTAGTTCCGTTGATGATGGCTTTGCTGTACCAATATCCATCTCACGGTAAATCATAGCTGAGTCAACACTGATAATTTCAAAAGGAAATTGCTTAACTAATTCTATAGCCAACGCTGTTTTTCCTGAAGCAGTAGGCCCTAGTATACAAAAAATATTATTCAACATTTAATAAGCTCTGACAAACTTCCTTAGAAAGACACTTAATCACTTGCGATTTTTCTAAAACAGACTGATTTTCTTCCAAATAAGAAATATAACTTCTGCACTGCTCTTCTGTAATAGGTGTATCATCTTGAGTACAATTTTTAACTAATAAATCTATGAGTGAATCTAAATTAAAATAAGGAGAAGCAAAAAAAGTAACAAGAAAAGACTTAAGATTTAAGTTGGGTATCAATTGAGGTAGAGAATAAATAATTAATTTATTTTCTTCTTTAAGTTGAATATCGATGCCTACTTTAAGTAAAAGCTCCCTAGCTAACTGTAAGTCTGTAAAAGATAACGTTGGAATATCACTATAAACAGGTACGAGCAAAGCTCTAGATGCTAAAGGCAGCGTACTACTACGAAGTATATCCTGTAACCACTGCTGTTGTAATTTGAGTAAATCGACTAGATAAGGTTTTTGATTTAGATAAATTAGTAGATACCTTTTATAGAGTTGCAACCATTTAAAATTAGTTTGTGTCTGGTCTTGCTGCATTAGCCAATTAAAATTTTCATTATTTTCTTGTATACGTAGTGGCTCTTTAGTTAACTGACGCTTTGGCCATTCTTTGGAAAACGAAGGGTTTAAATGCACTGGTAAATTAAGAGTATGTCTTAACTGGGTATTAATAAAATCATGAATTAAACGGGGTTGCTGGAAGCGTACTTCATGCTTAGTTGGGTGAACATTAACATCAATCTCTTGCGGGTCAATCACTAAATATAAAATACAAGCCGGATGGCGTCCAGGATAAAGAATAGGTTCATAGACTTGTTTGATAGCGTGATTAACTAATTTATCTTTTACCATCCGACCATTAATATAAACCCATATTTTATCATTTTGACTACGCTGGTAGTGAATGTCACTTATCCAACCATAAAGTTTTACACCATTATGTTCAGCATTAAAGTACATTGCACTTTCAATAAATTGTTTACCTAACAATCGACTAATACGCGCTTGTTGTAAAACTTCTTGGGTTGCGGCAGGTAAAGATAGAATTGATTTGCCATTATGATTTAGTTTAATCGTGACATGAGGCGCACTTAAGGCAAAACGTCTTACTAAATTATCAATAGCTTGAAATTCAGTTTGTTCCGTTTTAAGAAATTTCTTACGCACAGGCGCATTATAAAATAAATCACAGACATCAACCGTGGTGCCTTTAGCACGTGGAAATGGCCTTACTTTGGCTGCTTGGTTTTGATATTCCAATAACATTCCATGCTCTTGCATGGCAGGCTTAGAACTAATAGTTAGTTTAGAAATTGATGCGATACTAGCAAGCGCCTCGCCACGGAAACCTAAGCTTTCTATAGCAGCTAAATCTTCAAGCTTCGATATTTTACTCGTGGCATGTGGCGTAATAGCTAGAGGTAAGTCTTCAGCGACAATACCTATCCCATTATCACTTATTTTAATTTGATTCAAACCACCAAAACCTATATCGATATGAATAACATCCGCTTGTGCATCTAGCGCATTTTCTAATAACTCTTTAACTACTGATGCTGGTCTTTCAATGACTTCGCCAGCAGCAATTTGATTGGCAACTTCAGTAGATAATTGATGGATTCGCATAACTGATATAACTACTCTATAAATTAATGGACTCTAAGCGTTATTAGACTCAGGCTTATCAAGGCCTAATGCTACTGTTGAGCTATGATGATTAGCAATACTTTTTGGTAATTTATTGTCAACAGATCCTAAAGTAAAGCGCATTTTACTATTTACTAAGGCTTCTATATGAGTTCCGTGCGGAGGATACTCCCAGAAATAACCTCTAAGGCCCTGAAAAATCGATTGTGTTAACCGTGTTTGATAGTATGTACTTGTTAGATTACGTTCTTCTCGTGGATTAGTAATAAAACCTGTTTCTATTAATATAGAAGGAATATCAGGCGATTTTAATACCATAAAACGAGCTTGTTCAACTTTGTTATTATGTAACTTAGTTAACGTGTTTAAGTTTCTTAATACTTTTTCTCCCATATGTAGACTAGCACCAATTGTTGCAGTTTGTGATAAATCAATAAGAACTGTACGTACCAGGCCACTTTGATCATCTAAACCGGCTAAATTAACGCCGCCTAATTCAGAATAGTTTTCTTTCTCTGCTAGCCATCGAGCCGCCTCACTGGTTGCACCTCGTTGTGATAGAGCAAAAACTGAAGCACCATTAGAGTCGCGATTAATAAAGGCATCAGCGTGAATTGAAATAAAGACATCACCATTGTATTTTCTTGCAATAGCTAGACGCTCACGTAAACCAACATAATAATCACCTGTGCGCGTCAATACAGCACGCATACCAGGTTGTTTGTCTATAATCTGCTTTAATTTAGTGGCAATGGAGAGTGTTACGTTTTTCTCTGCTGTACGTCTAGGGCCTATAGCGCCTGGATCTTTGCCGCCATGGCCAGGATCGAGGACTACAATGACATCCCTTAACGGTTTTCTAACCTGTTTAATAGGTAATGGGGATAGAGGCGGCACATTTTTTATAGATTTTGTTAAAAGGTCTAAATGATTAGTTGAAATATTTAAAGAAAAACCATTGCGATTTCTGCTTAAGGTATTCCATGGTTTAGTCTCAAGCATTACTTTATTTGCTACTTCAAAAACTAAGCGTAGAGTATGTTTATTTTGATAACCACTACGAACTCGAGTAACTAAATTTTTATTTAAATTAAGCTTATGTAAATCAAAAGCAAGCTCTGTGTTTTCTAAATCAACAACGACGCGATCTGGATTAGTTAAAGTAAAAATTTTATGGTTAATGGCTTTATCCAAGTTAAATAATAAGGACGCCTTACCCAAGTCCTGTTTTATTTCAATACCCTTTAACTTAGCAGCATTTAGCACTAGGTTAAAAAGCATGCATAAAGAAAACACTATTATTTGTATTCTCATTGTTTACCTATAAGGCAAGACAAAACTTGTTTCCCAATAGAGCTACCTGCTTCAATAGTCATTTTTCGCCCACTATCCTCAACAATTTCTAAACTGAGACGAAGATCAGCATTTAATAACGTATGTGGTGCTCTTTCTGGCCATTCTATACAGCAAACCGTATTTTCACCGAAATATTCATTAAAGCCTATGTAATCAAGTTCGGACTCTTCTACTATACGATACAGATCAAAATGGTGAATTTGCAAGTCATGACATATATAACTTTCTACTAATGAAAAAGTCGGGCTTTTAATTACTGAAGTAATCCCTAATTCACGTAGCATGGCACGGATAAAGGTTGTTTTACCACTACCCATATCCCCTTGAAAAGTACAAATTAGGGGTGTAGCTAAACAATGTGCCAAGCTCCTAGCCTGCTGCTCACAACTTTCTTGATTAGGTAAATAAATAATCTGTTTATGCATAAATACACTGCTATACGGTTAATGTATTGACTAAAGTTCGCAAATAAGGCATTAAATCACTTGCGATTAATCCTCTCTCCCCCTTATCTTGAGCAGCTTTATCAGCCGCACTCGCATGTAGCCATACACCTAATTTAGTGGCATCAGTAAGAGCTAGCTTTTGTGCGCATAAACCAGCAATAACACCACTTAATACATCGCCCATACCCGCAGTAGCCATGCCTGGGTTCCCAGCTCGACATAGATAAGTTTCTGGTTCATCCGTACGGATTAAAGAACCAACGCCCTTTAAAACCACATTGCCACCAAATTTAGTCTGCAAATGGTTAACTGCTTCGTAACGATCAGATTGCACGTCCTTTGTTGAACACTGCAGCAAGCTTGCTGCTTCACCTGGATGAGGTGTTAAAACCCAATTATCATCATATTGAGGTGACTCAGCAAGTAAACGAAGTGCTGAAGCGTCAATAATCATGGGTAATTGTGACGTGATAACTTGATTAAATAACGATCGAGCCCAGTCATCTGTTCCTAACCCAGGTCCAATCACACAAACAGTCGCCTTAGTGAGTAAAGCAAGAATATCGTTTGCTTCCTCTACACCATAAATCATTACCTCAGGTACATTAGCGACTGCTTGTTTAGCATAATTTGATTGAGTTGCAATAGTTACTAAACCTGCGCCAACTCTTAAAGCAGCCTGAGCTGCTAAACAAATAGACCCTGGCATGCCATACCCGCCACCGATAACCAATATATGACCAAAATCAGCCTTATGACAATTTTTGGGTCTTTTAGGTAGTAAAGAAACAAACTCAGATTTTTCTAATATGTAACCACTTGGAGTAAGCTGACTTAAACAGTGATCTAACTTTAAATTATTTAGGATGACTTTCCCACAATAATCCGGACCATCTAAAGTCATCATACCTAACTTATAACCAATAAAGGTTATTGTTGCTGTGGCTCGAACACAGTCACCCATAACAGCCCCTGTATCAGCGTTCAGACCTGATGGAACATCAATAGCAAGCACAGGCAACCCACTTTCATTAATTTGATTAATTGCACTTAGTATGGGTTCTTTAACTAAGCCTTTTAAACCAATTCCTAGTAGTGCATCAACAATTAAATCAGCATCATCTTCTATCATCTCATCCATATAATGACAGGTAACACCAACGTCTATTGCCTCTAGCGCAGCTTGCTGAGCCACAGGAGGAAGCTGATCAATAGGTTTGTATTGATTAATTATTACTGAATAACCTTCTTGATGAGCAAGTCGAGCTATTACATAACCATCACCAGCATTATTACCGCTACCACAGTAAACAATAATTTTTTGAACAGTAGGAAATAATCGTTTTAATGATTTAAAGGCCGCAACGCCTGCTAAAGACATGAGCTGTGACTCGCTCATTTGATAATCTACTGTTGCAGCTCGCTCACAATCTCTGATTAAGTTAGTATGAAAAAGCGCAATATCAGATGTCATGCTGACTCCACAATCTTGAGCATCATATAGCTTGAAATTTCGATAGAATTAAATTCTTACTAATTTAATAATACCGCATTGAGGTTTACATTAGAGTTCTTGCATAATTTACGTCTTTGACTTTATTGCCGCATTGTAAACATTTCTGCGGTGCTTCTACACCATGTAAATTCCGCTCCTTGAAACGTTTGCGCCTTACACTAAAGTAAAATTTAAAAGCTATGCAAGAACTCTATTATTCTAACTTAATACATAAGATAGAATAATGTAAAATACATTTAGATGATTATGAAGCAAAACATGCTCTACTAAGATTCATCCTTTTTAATTAATTTTAAGGCAGGCTTATTTCGGCCTTTTGATTCTGTGGTAGTTACAGGAGGAGCTGCTGGCTCATTATATTCTTCACCAAATTCCATACCTCGGCCATTCTCTTTAGCATAAATTGCTAAGATAGCCCCTGGGACAACGAAAATTTGATGTGTTACACCAGAAAAACGTGCAGTAAAAACAACACGATCATTTTCTAAATGTAATCCTCGGCAGGCCTGCGGCGAAATATTGAGTACAATTTTGCCCCCATTAACATACTCTTGTGGCACTTGTACGTTAGGATATTCCGCATTAACCAAAATATGAGGAGTAAGATTATTATCTACAATCCAATCATATATAGCTCGAATTAGGTAAGGTCTGTTTGAGGTCATTGTCATTTTATGCTGCCCGTAATTGTCGCTCAGTTTCTGTTAAACTAGCTTGAAACGAATCACGCTTAAATAATCGCTGCATATAAGCATGTACTCCTTTTACTTGCTCAGGAATTATAATACCCAATTGTGGTAACCGCCACAATAAAGGAGCCAATGCACAGTCTAGTAAAGAGAATTCCTCACTAAGAAAATAAGGTTTATCTGCAAAAACAGGCTCAAGGCTAACTAAACTTTCTAGTAAATGTTGACGTGCCTCTTCAGCTTCGTCATCTTGTTTAATTCGCTGTAATAAGTTATACCAGTCTTGTTCAATGCGGTGCATCATTTTGCGTGCTTCTGCACGAGCAACCGGATACACTGGTAATAAAGGTGGGTGAGGAAAACGCTCATCTAAATATTCCATAATGATTCTAGCTTCATAAAGAACAAGCTCTCTATCAATTAAAGTAGGCACTGTGCCATACGGATTAATACTGAGTAAATGCGTATTGACCTCACCTTGCTTTGCAGGAAGAATTTCTACATTAACCCCTTTTTCTGCTAGAACTATGCGAACTTGATGACTGTAAACATCATCATTATCTGAGTAAAGTGACATAATAGTGCGCTTTGCTACAATAGCCATTACGGACTCCTCGTCGATCGTTAATTTTGCTTAAGGCTTGTCAAAAGGCGACATTTTAACACAAATTTCATTAGGATGTTTATTAAAGATAAATTTTTCACTTTTTTTGCACTTAATATTTCAACTGTTTCTACTACTTATTTACTAAATCTTCCTGCACGACAGTAAAGATTATCATTTTTAATGAGGTAGACGCTGCCAGTAGCTTCTTTTAAGGAGATAGACTACGATTAAAAAAATGCTTAAAAAAGCAATAATAAAAACACCTACTGTATAACGTGTTAGTTGTACAGGTTCACCTACATAGGCTAAAAAATTCACCAAATCTTCAATTGCATTATCAAATTCTTGGCTAGTCATTTCACCATCAGTAATTTTCAGTAGATGCGTAATAGGACCTGCTTTTTGATTATTCTCTCTTACGGCAATAACCTGGCCTACCAAAGGTGCTAATACATTAGGCATTGCCACACCCGGAATTAATACATTATTACTACCAAAAGGCCGTGTTGAATCAGCATAGAAGCTTTTTAAAAAAGTATATAGCCAGGATGGTCCTCGTACGCGCACAATTAGAGATAAGTCAGGGGGAACTGTACCAAACCACTGCTTAGCATCTGCAGCCGGTAATGCTATTTCAATTGGATCATGTAGCTTGGCATGCGTAAAAACTAAGTTATTAAACAATAAATCTTTGTCTACTTCGCCATCGAAGGTTGTTAAACCCAAATCATTTGCCATTTGATTATAACGCATATACTTTAAAGAATGACAACCTGAACAATAATTCATGAAAAGCTTTGCGCCTCTTTGCAAACCTTCTTGATCATGTAAATTTATTTTTACAGGCAACATTGGGACATCTTCGTTTTCAAGGGCATAAGAAATTGTTGTTATAGTCAAACTAATGAATAAAATCATTAATTGTTTAAGAGATTTTTTGCAAAATTTGGTTAGATACTGTGGCAAACTAACTAAGCGCCCAATATATTTATAGGTTATGAGATTTTGAGCACTGTTGAAACTTAACAAAGGGTTGTTGCAGTAGAGTTTCATAAGCAGTCTCATCTTCATCGGCTAATCCTTAGCGGTACTGTCTTACATCTTTCAATGCGAGTATAAAAAGGCATTAAGAAAAAATAAGCAAAGTAAATAAAAGTAAATATGCGGGCTAAATACTGTCTATTCGTTGTTACAGGCACGGTGCCTAAGTATCCTAAGCCTATGAAACTAATAACAAATAGAGCAAGTGCAATGCGTGAGTAATATCCTTTATATCGCATTGATCGAACCTTGCTTCTATCTAGCCACGGTAAGAAGGCAAGAATTAAGATTGATGCAATCATAGCAATGACACCAAATAATTTATCAGGAATAGCGCGTAATATGGTGTAAAAAGGAGTCATATACCAAACTGGCGCAATATGAGTCGGTGTAACCATAGGATCAGCAGCTGTAAAATTAGCATGCTCTAAAAAATAACCATGCATTTCTGGTGCAAAGCAAACTATCGCAAAAAATAAAATTAAAAAAATTATTAACCCAACTGAATCTTTCATAGTGTAATAAGGATGAAATGGAATGCTATCTATAGGCTTACCATGTTCATCCAGTGTTTTTTTAATCTCAATACCTTCTGGATTATTCGAGCCTACTTTATGTAAAGCAACAATATGAAGAAAAACAAGTAATAACAATAAGATTGGTATACCAATTACATGCAAAGCAAAAAAACGCTGTAAGGTTGCATTAGCTACTGTGTAATCACCTCTAAGCCAGACAACTAGACTATCACCTACAAAAGGAATAGCGCCAAATAAGGAAGTTATAACTTGCGCACCCCAATATGACATTTGGCCCCAAGGCAAAAGATAGCCAAAAAAAGCTTCAGCTAATAGCAATAAGAATAAAGCCATACCTAAAAGCCAAATTAATTCGCGTGGCTTTTGATACGAACCATAGAGGACGCCTCTAAACATATGAATATAAACAACAATAAAAAAAGCAGATGCACCGGTAGAGTGCATATAGCGTAAGAGCCAACCATAATTAACGTCACGCATGATATATTCAACAGACGCGAAAGCTTGGTCGGCCGAAGGCGTATAAAACATCGTTAACCATAAACCAGTTATAATCTGATTTATTAGTACAATAGTTGCCAATGAGCCAAAAAAATAGAAAAAATTCAGATTCTTTGGTGCTGGGTATTCACTAATATGACTTTTCCAGGTACTAAGTAGTGGAAAGCGCTCATCAACCCAATTTATCAAACCGCGCATAAATCACCTATCCTTGTTGCTCATCTTCGCCAATTATAATGACATGATCATTAACAAAACGATATGGAGGTACTTCCAAATTAATTGGCGCAGGAACGCCTTTAAAAACTCTTCCCGCTAGATCAAAGGTGGAGCCATGACAAGGGCAGTAAAAGCCACCACGCCAATTTGGACCTAGTTCATTAACCTGCGGTGTATATTTAGGAGAGCACCCTAGATGAGTACAAATACCAACTAATACTAAGTATTCTGGTTTAATAGAGCGATATTTATTCTTAGCATAAGAAGGTTGTTGCTCAACTAAAGACTCTGGATCGCGTAGCTGATTTTCAGCACCTGCTAATTGCTCAAGCATAGCTTTGGTGCGGCGTATTATCCACACAGGCCGACCTCGCCACTCAATAGTAGCTTGCTGTCCAGGCTCAAGTTTACTTAAATCCACCTCAACCGGTGCACCTGCCGCTTGTGCTTTAGCACTTGGTAGCCATGATGATATAAAAGGAGTTAATGCACAAGCTGCTCCAATACCTCCTAACACGCCTGTTGCTGTCAAGAGAAATTTGCGTCGCTTTTCGTCAATCTCTTCCTGAGAAAGGAGCACATCAGGGGTATGCTCATTATCATCTGTCACTATTTATCATCCTTTATAGGTATTAAACTAACGAATCACTAACACTAACATGTATTTATTAGTAACGTTAATTTAATTCTTAATGTATATAAATAAAATGGATCATTTAAATATTATAAATGCAAGTTATATCAAAGAATTAACAAGGGTGGAAGAGTTAAAAGCAATCGAAAAGGAAAAGTTAAACGAAGTATTTCTTCGAGTTATTTAAATACATTGAGGGGTAAATAGAATTTAAACTAAATGAGATCCACACTCATTTAAAATTAATTAAATGAATGGGACTTCATTAGAGTACTATCCTTTTAAATCTATACAGTAAGTAAGTATAAATTTAATATTAACGTTTTGAGTACTGAGTTGCGCGACGAGCTTTGTGTAAACCAACTTTCTTACGCTCAACACGACGTGAATCACGAGTTAGCAAGCCACGAGCACGTAATTTTCTGCGATAAGAATCATCATTTAGCTCAGCATCTTCAACTAAGTCATGCTCATCATACTCAACAAGTGCTCGAGCTATCCCTAAACGTACTGCGCCAGCTTGGCCAGAAATTCCACCGCCAACAACTGTTGCATAAATATCAAACTTTTCTACCATATCTACAGTTTCTAAGGGCTGGCGAACAATCATACAAGATGTTTCACGGCCAAAATAATCCTCTAACTGACGATTATTAACTATAATATTACCTTTTCCAGGACGTAAGAAAACTCTCGCTGTTGAGCTTTTTCGGCGACCAGTACCATAGTATTGCTGCATTTCAGCCATAATACTTATTCCTCAATCTCAAGTTCTTTAGGTTGCTGCGCGGTATGCGGGTGTTCACTACCAGCATAAACTTTTAGTTTACGGTACATTTGTCTACCTAATACATTTTTAGGTAACATACCTTTTACTGCTAATTCTATAATCCGCTCTGGATGACTGCCTTGTAATTTATCAAAAGAAATCTCTTTAATACCACCAGGATAACCAGAATGGCGATAATAGATTTTATCTTTAAATTTCTTTCCAGTAACGGTAATTTTATCAGCATTAATAACTACAACATAATCCCCTGTATCAACATGAGGAGTATATTCTGCTTTATGCTTACCGCGTAGACGGCGCGCAATTTCGGTTGCAACACGGCCTAATACTTTATCAGTTGCATCAATTATATACCAGTCACGCTTCACTTCGTGAGCTTTGGCGCTAAATGTTTTCATCAAATAACTCCATACCGCTTCGTAAGAATTGGTAATCTTCTAATTATGAAGGGGCGATTTTAACTAAAACTACCGTAACCTACAAGTAAAATACATCAAAACTTGTATAGATTCTAAGATCTAAGGTGATTATTCTTTATTCACCTAAGCTAATTTAATGTAAATTTCACATAAAGTATATTAAATATATTTGATATATAATTTATTTATGTTTAATCTGGAGCCCATACAAATGCTTCGCATTTCACGGGATAACGTTTGTTTAGCGATATAAAAGAGCCAAAGACTCTTTTATATCGAACTCACGTTAATTAAGCAGATCCGGTGAGCTATCAATAAGTAGCTGAGGAACAATGTTATTGTTCATTAAATGGCTTGCGATAATTGTATCAATATCGTTAGTAGAAGCATATCGATACCATACTCCCTCGGGGTAAACCACAATACATGGGCCTAAACTACAACGACCTAAACAACCTGATTTACTGACACGAATTTTTCCTGGCCCAAATAACTCTAGTTCCAGCAACTTAGTACGAAGATATTCAAAAAACTCCTCACCGCCTGTATTAGCGCAGCATACCTTACCAGCTGCTTTTTGATTTGTACAAATAAACACATGTTTAATATAGTGACTCAAATTATTATTTACCTCTTTCTTCTATTCTTGTTTTAAGTTTAAGGCCAGGTTTAAATGTCACTACTCGACGAGCAACTACAGGAATTTCCTGGCCCGTTTTAGGGTTACGTCCTGGACGCTGTGGCTTATCTCGGAGATTAAAATTACCAAAACCTGATAATTTTACATGTTGTCCATTCTCAAGAGCATATCTGATGGTTTCAAAAAACTGTTCAACCATTTCTTTTGCGTCTTGTTTACCCAGGTTTAACTCAGAAAACAAAGTCTCAGCAATCATCGCTTTACTTAGAGCATTCACGGTTAGTCC
The DNA here is from genome assembly GCF_900461525.1 of Legionella busanensis. Lineage (NCBI taxonomy): Bacteria > Pseudomonadati > Pseudomonadota > Gammaproteobacteria > Legionellales > Legionellaceae > Legionella > Legionella busanensis. The sequence continues at coordinate 2,974,728 of NZ_UGOD01000001.1, forward strand.
CTCAATGTAATTGTAAATTTATCAGTTAGTTCCTTGATTATAGCACTAATTATTTCATTGATCTCTTCATCAATCAATGTTCGATTATTATCTTGTAATGTTATAGCAATGGCCAAACTCTTTTTATCTGCCGGAATGGCTTTACCTGTATAGACATCAAAAATATCAAATGACTTTAATAATTTCGGATTAACTACCTCCATAACAGCTAATTTAATCTCTTCAGCTGTGACTTGTTTGTTAACTAAAAAAGACAAATCACGCCGAATTTGTGGGTATTTGGAGATTTTGTGATAATGCGCAATTGTACTTTTAGTCAATGGTTGAGTTTTTAATTCAAAAAGAATCACTTCATCTGCAAGATCAAGCGCATCGGCTAAGCGTGGATGTAGGACACCGCACCAGCCAATTGTTTGACTTTGCCAAATAATTTCAGCTGTTTTCCCCGGATGTAAAGCTGAATGTTCACTTGCTTTAAAGCGCACATCCTTTAAGTTTAATAAACGAAACAATGTTTCTAAATCACCTTTTGCATCATAAAAATCAAGTTTCCGTTTTTCTTCTAACCAACTTAAGGGTGCATATTCACCTGTTAATAAGCCGGCTATACAATTCTCTTCTTGGATCTTTCCATCTATAGCATTAAAGACAACACCATTTTCGTAAAATTTAATGGTTGTTTGCTGGCGATGAATATTATGAATCATAGAAGCAATTAAACCAGGCCACATACTAACCCGCATTTGTGATAATTCAGAGGAAATTGGATTTAAGAGGCTTAACGCTTCTGTATTAGGACAAATGATACGTTGCAAATCTGGATCAACAAAGCTATAACTTATTGTTTCGTAATACTTCCTTGCAGTAAAAAAATGATTAAATTTTATTGATAAAACTTCTAATGGGTTAATCTCTCCAGTTACTATAGGAGCTATCAATTTTTGGCCAGGAATACGGTCATAACCAAAAAGTCTTACTACTTCTTCTACTAAATCAACATCTAAATGTATATCAAAACGATAGGAAGGTGCAGTCACTTGCCATATTTTTTCTTTTTCAGTAATAGACATACCGAGATGTAGCAATATTTGCTTAATTTCTGCTTCGGAAATATCTAAACCTGTCAACTTTTTAACTTTCAAAGGGTTAAATTGTATAGGTTGATTAACCGGTAAAAATTGTTGCCCTTGCTCTAATATAATAGGCCCGGCATCTCCACCAGCAACCTCTAAAATTAAAGCAGTAGCTCTTTCTATTGCTTTAACTTGCAAATTGGGATCAACACCCCTTTCAAATCGCTGTGCAGAATCGGTAAAGATACCAAACCGTCTTGCTACTTTTGCAATGACAGGAGGACTAAAAAATGCACTTTCTAGGAAAATATCGACTGTTGCTTCATTAACAGCGCTTTGCGCCCCTCCCATAACACCGGCAACTGCGAGTGGTTCTTTGTTGTCTGCGATAAGTAATACGCCTTCTGGTAAACTTAGCTGCTGGCCATCAAGTAATTCGATGGTTTCATTTTTATTACTGTAGCGAACAACAATATCGCCTTTTAAGTAATTAAAATCAAAAGCATGCATTGGCTGACCTAGTTCTAACATCACATAATTTGTGATATCAACGATAGGATGAATAATTCGTTGTCCAGCTCGCCTTAAACGTTCTTGTATCCAAAGTGGCGTTACAGCTTGAGAATTTATACCCCGTATAACTCGACCACAATATTGGGGACATGCCTCCAAAGCAGTCAAATTAACTGTTTTTACCTCATCAATTTTTGGTTTAATATCAGCAATAGCTATAGGTACTAAGCTTGATTGAGTTAGAGCAGCTACTTCTCGAGCTACACCGATAACACTTAAGCAATCGGCACGATTAGGCGTTAGATCAATATCTAAAACACTATCATTAAGCGCTAAATAGGCTCGTAAATCTTTTCCTAAAGGGGCTTCATTGGCAAGCTCAATAATACCCTCTGAAGTATCTAGCAAACCTAGTTCTGCAGCCGAGCAAAGCATACCTTGTGACAGTTCACCCCGAATTTTTGTTTCTTTAATTACTAAATCATTAGGCAGGGTAGCGCCTATTTGAGCAAGAGCAACTTTTAAGCCTGAACGCACATTCGCCGCGCCACACACAACTTTTAAACGCTGCTCTTTGCCTATGTCCACTTCACAAAGGGTTAATTTATCGGCTTGAGGGTGAGGTTTTGTCGCAGTAACTTGCGCTACAATAACGTTATTAAATGTGCCAGCAACAGGATTAATGGCATCAACCTCTAATCCTGCCATTGTTAATACAGAAGCTAATTGCTCAGTATTTAACGCAGGATTGACCCATTCTCGTAACCAATTTTCACTTACTTTCATTGATTCATCCGCCTACTATCAACTTACCTAATTAATTAACGTGAGTTCGACATGAAAGAGACGCAGGCTCTATTATGTCGCTAGGCATTGTTGCGTAGATAAATTTACAAAAAGAATAGGTAGCCTGGGCGTAGACCCAAAGGGCCGGAACCCAGGTTTCACTTCGTTTCACCCAGGCTACTATGATCTGCAGCTACTCTTTCTTTTCCACGCAACAATACCATGTCGCTAAACGAACGTTATCCCGTAAAATGCGTAGCATTTATACGGGATCCAGACTAAACATAAATAAATTCGACATTAAATTAACGCCTTTTTTTAGCACAAAACAAGGTTATTCTGACAATAACTATTAACGTTATTAAATTTATTTAATACTGAACTTACATTAGTTATCGTTATTTAAAATTGCTTTAAGAAAGCTAACTCGTTTTCAAACATCATTCTTAAATCATCGATACCAAAATATAGCATCGCTAACCTATCAATCCCCATTCCAAAGGCCCAACCTTGATATTGATCGACAGGAATATTGACAGCCTTTAAAACATTAGGATGTACCATACCACAGCCTAATACCTCAAGCCAGCCAGTGAACTTACATGAACGACAACCTTTACCAAGACATTGAGTACATGCAATATCCACTTCTGCTGAAGGCTCTGTAAAGGGAAAATAAGAAGGTCTGAAACGTAACGCTAACTCCTTACCAAAAAAATAAGCAAAAAAGTCCTGCAGTAAACCGCGCAAATGCGTTAGTGTTGCATGCTCATCTATTAATAATCCTTCAACTTGATGAAACATGGGTGTGTGTGTTAGATCAGAATCACAACGGTATACACGACCAGGTGCAATCAAACGGAGAGGAGGTTGGCGCTGTTCCATTGTGCGAATTTGTACAGGTGAGGTGTGCGTTCGTAATAAATGGCCACTGTCAAAGTAAAAAGTATCATGCATCGCACGCGCTGGATGGTGGCTCGGAATATTCAAGGCTTCAAAATTATAATAATCGGTTTCAATCTCAGGACCACTAACGATATCAAATCCTAACCGGCTAAAATAATCATTAATCTGCTGCCTTACTTGAGTAATAGGATGAGTTGCACCATATTTATTTTGTCGTCCTGTCAAAGTAACATCGATTTGCTCAGCAGATAGCTTTTCTTTTAATTGTAATTCTTTTAAATGCTGTAGTTTATTCTCAATGTGTGTATTAACCGTCTGCTTAGCTTGGTTAACTAACTGGCCTACCTTTGGCCTTTCTTCAACACTTAATTTAACAAGGGATTTTAAGATCTCAGTTAACTTACCTTTTTTACCCAGGTAATCAACTCTTATAGCTTCAAGTGTATTTATATCTTGAGCTTGTTCGATAGCTTCAATAGCTTGAAGTTGTAAGTCGGTGATATGTTGCATGATATTACCTACATGTAAAAAAGGAGGCAAAAGCCTCCTCGTCATCACGATACTGATACAATAAATTTAAAAGATTAATTATATTTTGAATTTAAATAAATTAATCTAATTTATTGCAATGCTGCTTTCGCTTTCTCAGCAACTGCTGCAAAAGCAACTTTATCATACACAGCCATATCAGCGAGTACTTTTCTATCAAGTTCTATCGCAGCTTTTTTCAATCCATCAATTAAACGGCTATAAGATAAACCGCATTCACGTGCTTGTGCATTAATTCGAGTAATCCATAATGCTCTGAACTGACGTTTTTTCTGACGGCGGTCCCGATAAGCGTACTGGCCAGCCTTAATAACTGCTTGTTTTGCTACCCGATAAGTGCGACTACGGGCACCATAATAACCTTTAGCTTGGTCTAAAACCTTTTTATGACGTGCTTTAGCTGTCACGCCTCGTTTAACTCTTGGCATATCTAATCCCCCTTAACTACCGTGCAACATACGTTCAGCTAAACGCGCATCACATGCTTTTAATGTACCTGCTTCTACGCGCAATTGTCGTTTTTGTTTGCTCGATTTTTTAGTAAGGATATGATTCCTATAAGCACGACGACGCTTAATAGCACCACTTGCTGTCCTACGAAAACGCTTTTGAGCGCCTCGATGTGACTTTAATTTAGGCATAATTTATACTCCGCATTTATTTCTAAAATAAATAATATGGCAAAGTTTAGTTAACTAGCTAAAAGATCTATAGTTTAAGATGATTCACTGATTTACTTATCGATTTGATAAAAAGCTAACGCTTTAAATATTTAAAAAATATTATACTCGAGTCGTTAAATAGACTAATTGAACCATTTTCTCAACTAACGCTAATATAAATCCCCTATCCTGCTAATTCTTAAACTCAACCTACTTCTTTTTAGGCGATAAAACCATCAATAACTGTCGACCCTCACGCTTTGCATGTTGCTCAATAACAGCATATTCAGCCGTATCCTGTTGCAAACGTTCCATAAGTTTCATGCCAATTTCTTGATGAGCCATTTCTCGACCACGAAAGCGTAACGTCACTTTCACTTTATCACCGTTCTGTAGGAAACGTATCAGGTTGCGTAGCTTGACCTGATAATCCCCTGTTTCCGTCGTTGGACGGAACTTTAACTCTTTGACCTGAATTTGCTTCTGCTTTTTCTTTGCTTCAGCTTGCTTTTTGCTCAACTCAAAGAGAAACTTACCATAATCCATTATTTTACATACTGGAGGTCGCGCCGAAGGTGAAATTTCTACTAAATCTAAGCCACCTTCTTCGGCCGCGCGCAATGCTTCGCGCGTTGATACAATTCCCATCTGGTTCCCTTCATCATCAATTAAGCGAACTTCTGGTACATTGATTTGCTCATTAACGCGTGCGCGATCACTTTCACGCTGCTTATTCGATACACTAATAGTTAAATCCTCCAGTTAGTTAAATAGTAACGTTATACAAAATTTAATTATAACGTTAAAATATATTTTTAGATAACTTTGTTACACTACAACATTATTAGTAGCTAATGCTGGCGTGCGCTGGCCTTTAGTATTGATTTCCTTTTGTAAAACATCAATCAATCTTTCTAAAGTCATTGTCCCTAGATCTTGACCTTCTCTGGATCGCACAGCAACTAAGTTATTTTCAACCTCTTTATCACCAATAATTAATAAATAGGGAATTTTTTGTAAAGTATGTTCGCGAATTTTAAAACCTATTTTCTCATTTCTCAAGTCAAAATTAACTCGAATACCTTGTTTTTGTAAAATTTTTGTTACTTTTTGAGCAAAATCATGCTGTTTTTCGCTAATTGTAAGGACTATAGCTTGTACAGGCGCAAGCCACAAGGGAAAACGTCCAGCATAATGTTCAATTAAAATACCCATAAAACGTTCAAATGAACCTAAGATTGCACGATGCAGCATCACAGGTATTTGTTTACTGCCATCCTCGGCAATATAAGAAGCACCCAACCGTTCAGGCATAGAAAAATCAACTTGAATGGTTCCACACTGCCAAATACGGCCTAAGCAATCTGATAAAGAACATTCAATTTTAGGACCATAAAATGCACCTTCGCCTGGCGCATCTACCCATTTAATATTCCTATCTTGCATGGCTTGTTTTAAAGCCTGCTCCGCTTTATCCCAAACCGCGTCTTCTCCAACTCGCTTTTCAGGCCGTAGTGCTAGTCGGTATTTAATCTCTGCAAATCCAAAATCAGCATAGACTGACTCTACGAGTTCAAGCATCATGGCTACTTCAGATTGAATTTGATCTTCTGTACAGAAAATATGCGCATCATCTTGCACCATGTTACGTACTCGCATTAACCCATGTAACGCGCCAGAAGGTTCACAACGATGGCAATTACCAAATTCTGAAAAGCGCAATGGTAAATCACGGTAACTTTTAAGCCCTTGGTTGTAAACTTGGACATGGCACGGGCAATTCATGGGTTTGACTGCATAATGTCTATTTTCAGTTTCAGTGACAAACATTTCATCACGGAAATTTTGCCAGTGCCCTGATTTCTCCCATAATGTCCTGTCTACTAATTGTGGCGTTTTAATTTCTTGATAACCAAAATCACGTAGGCGATGGCGCATATATTGCTCAAGTATTTGATAAATAGTCCATCCTTTGGGATGCCAAAATACCATACCAGGGGCAATGTCTTGAAAATGAAACAATTCTAATGCTTTACCAAGCTTTCGATGATCGCGTTTCTCAGCTTCTTCAAGCCGATGCAGATAGGTTTCTAATGCTTTCTTATTAGGCCAAGCTGTACCATAAATGCGTTGTAACATTTCATTGCGAGCATCACCGCGCCAATAAGCGCCAGCTACTTTCGTTAATTTAAATGCTTTTAAAAAACCAGTAGAGGGAATATGAGGGCCACGACATAAATCTTCAAAATCGCCCTGCTTATATAAAGATAAAACCTCATCTGCTGGGATATCAGCAATAATTTTTGCTTTATATTCTTCGCCTAAACTACGAAAATAATCAATGGCCTCATCACGAGGTAATTCGCGCCTTGATACAGGTAAATCTTGTTTTGCTAGCTCATACATTTTAGCTTCAATGCGCTGTAAATCTTCAGGGGTAAAGGGGCGCTCAAAAGCAAAGTCGTAATAAAAGCCATCCTCAATGACAGGTCCAATAGTAACTTGTACGCTAGGAAATAATTGTTTTACCGCTTGTGCTAACAAGTGTGCTGCAGAATGCCTTATTACTTCTAAGCTATCATCTTGTTTATCAGTGATAATATTAAGTTCACAATCACGGTCTATTTGAAAACTGGTATCAACTAATTTTCCATTAACACGCCCTGCTAATGCTGCTTTAGATAAGCTTATGCTTATATCAGAAGCGACATCTTTTACAGTAATGGGATAGTCATAATGCTTTACCTGGCCATCAGGTAATTTAATATTTGGCATCTTGTACTCCCTCTAACCAACTGCCCGTTAAATTAAGATTATACGTTATCTATTTAGTTAAAAAATAGTCATTTCCCAGCAGCATAGCCAGGATAGTAGAGCAATTAAAGTAATTTATCCCAAAATTGCTAAAAGATACCCTGCAAAAAGGGCTGAGATGGTAGGCACGAGTGGGATCGAACCACCGACCACCACCATGTCAAGGTGGTGCTCTACCACTGAGCTACGTGCCTATAATTCGCCCTCAAGGACGAGGGGCTCATTATATATGGGCTTATTTTACAAAGCAAATAATTTCATCCAATTACTTAGTTTCTTCAAATTGTAATTTAAATCAATTAACTCATAATTAAAATTAAACTATTTAAAACTTAATTAATTCTTTTAAAGATGTTTTTTTTAAACTCTCTTAATATTTCTTTAATAAATATTAATTAATTTAGAGAGCTTTTATTTTATACTGTTAATAAAGAATGCTATGAAATTTTCTAAAGTAAAAAGTAAAGTTGATAAATATTGGGATGATAATGTTGTTAAAGCCTATGAGCACACTATTCAATCGAAAAAAAAATCCTGGGGTAGCCTTTTTTAATAATAAAGATAGCTTCAATACAGCTATTAAAAATTATTGCACTGCCGTTTTAGTCATACTTAAGGGTTTAAATAAACACCTGCCTGCTTACGAAGATTACTCGCTGGTGCAAAGTTACTTTAGCGATTCATTTACTCAAGCGCAAGAAGACTTAAAAGAATTTAAAACGTTTTGTTTAGATGCACAAGCGAGCGATACTGTTAATACTACATTTTAAAGATGAATATTATCCAACAAGAATTCTTCTACAAAATAGAAAATCGCTCTTTATACAATCTTAATAACTCTGATATCAGCTATAAGCCATTTAATGAATGCGCAGATGATACTTCTGAAACCTTCTTCGCAAATAAGTTTTTAATAATAGGTCGTTAATTCAAAAATTTTTTAGTAAAGCTATGGCCCTTTAAAGGGCCCTTATTTACTATTAATATTCCTTTTATTACTAAAACATTTGTTTAACGCTATTTTGCGTAATTATTTTTTTGCTGGATAAACTGTTTACAAAACAGTCTCAGCTATAGAGCAAGGTATGGTAGAAAGTTAAAGAAGTCGTATTTATGTTTAGAAAAAAATTAACAAATTGGAAAAATAGCTCAATTTATTGAATTAACAAAGCACCATAGCTTAGCGGGTAAAAAAATAGCGTTTATAGTAGACTCATGGAAAAAAGCTAAAATTTTTAAAATTGTTAAATCTCGATATTTAAAAACATGATTAAAATAATATAATTGTATTAAATAACAACTATTATATTGGACTATGTTTGTCTTTAGTTAATCCGGTAGCATTTAATGTTTACCACTCTTATTTAACTCATAGTAATAGTAGCTAACTTATGTATGTTTATATCCTGCGTTCTTTTACTGAAGTTAACTTAATATTGATTTACTCAAATAATATTGCTTGTCTACAGTGTTTTAAATTAGCTAATTTAAAACACATCTGAATGGTTATAAATAATGATATAAATTAGAAATGACCGGGTCAAAAATATTGATCTGGCATCAATAAACCTCCTAGCTATAGCAAACAACCTGATAATTTTATTCACTTATATTTGCCAGACCTTATAGTTTCATTAACTTGCCTATCACCTAAGGATAAGCAGGGAAATAACTGATTATATAATTACACGTCTTTCCTTATTAGCTCTTAAAATAATGTGATGTCTTTTGTTTTTTATTTCCTTCATCTTCGCTCTCATTTTTAATTACTTGAGCAAACATAGCCACACTAGCCACGCCTATTCTTGGTTGACTAGATGGCCTATCTGAAGATCCTTTTCTATTTTTACAGAAATCTAGATATATTTGGTCCTTAATAATTTCCGATTTGTATTTATGCTGATTTTGACTTAATAAATAGTGACCAACACTATCAATGAAATGGTAATGTTGACTTGGAGCAAGGCATTTAATAGCCCATAATTTTTTGTATAATTCTGTATCAGTAACCTCTTGCCCATCTAAAAATAGCGTATGCCTTGCTTTCTGAGAGTATTTATAAATCGTTTCTTCTTTTCCATTAATCATAGCAACAAGGTGCTTCTTTATGCCTTCGCCTACTGATTTGACAGAGCTTAAAATATTTGGATCAGTAATCTCACAGCCTGCGTAAAACAACCTTTCCTTTTTATATAGAAAAGCATTGGTAGATGTTTTAGTTGCTGGCATTATAGGAGGCGCTGGGTTAAATAATGGATCCTGAGTTGATGAACTTTGGGCAGAAGCTGGTACATTTTTAGTCTGCTGTTGATTCGTTTTAAGTGCATTTAGAGCATCTTTAGGATCTGGCACACTAGCTGATTGAAATTTTGCTAACACCTCACCAAAATCTATTGGATTTAAGTTAGGAGGTACAGAATTTTCTTGCTCTATTCTTTCCCTACCAGAAGGAGAGGATGTTTCTTGTAGACTATTGGCTTGCTCAGACACCGGGGCGGTGGGTTTAAATGCAAATTTATTGTAAGGCATAACTTTAAACTCCAAACTAAATGATTACTAATAATACAATTAATACTTATTTTAGTCAATCAAAAAGTGTATTTAAATTTATTAAGTTCCATTACTGCGCGTTACGTAAGGCTGAAAGCCTAGGCGCGAAGACTGCAATAGGCTGCGGTTTTTTTAATCAGCCTGAAGAGACTAAAAAATTTTTCTGCAGCTATAGAGTCATTGTGGGAGGCTTACGCTTGGTAGTCTATGACAACGTGCCAGAAGCAGGACGCGCACGGATAAATACCTCGCGCATTGGCGAGTCCATTTAGGGGGCAAAGAAATCTCGGAATCTTTCACGAGGTAGCGGGACTCTAATTAGAAGCCATTAATGGGAGCTTCAATAATGTGACAGACTCTAAAAGATCAAAATAGACGGCATTAAATTGATTAATAATTTTAGTCATTACTTTCTCTAAAGCAGATTGATAATATCGTGCATTAGAAACTTGATATTATTTTTTGAAAGAATTTGTGTCGAATAGGTAAAAGAAATTCAAGTTTGGTGTAACGAGCTTAAAATAACTAATCTTTAGATAGTAAAAGAACCTTAATTACTTGTACGTTTAAAGAGCAGTCTTTTGACTGCTCTTTAATTCCTATTTTACTTACCAATGCTATATAATACTTGATTAGGTAAACGAGTTTTATCTACAGGATAATCACCGGCCGGGGTTTTATCAGTGTGGTTACAGATAACCGCTTCATTAGCAAGATCAAATTTCACTTTAACTTCTTTACTTGGTAAGCTAACGGTATGGAATACAAACTCTCCTGACATAATCCCTTTTTCCGCACTTTTATTTACAGTAAATACTTGCGCAGATTTCCCCTCGATTTGTTGAATACCACCTGGCTGAATGTCTGCACCATTCAAGCGAACTTGCGTTACTAATAATTTATCAGGTAAATTATTTTTTACTTTAATTTCAAAGCCATCACAAGGAAGTGCAAAAGCGTTTGTCGTTAAACCAGCAACTAAAAGAGCAGGAAGACATAGAGATTTCATTTTATTCATATTACACCTCATTCTTGTTATTAAACAATTATCCCTTATAAAGACCACACCTACTAACTAAATATTCGGAGGCCTAGTGGGCTGAATTAGCAAGCATTTTTATCTTAAGTCAGGATTTAAAATTTATTACGTTTACTGACTACGTTAAGCTTACCACTTTATGTCAAATTAATATTGACAACTTTAGCAATAATGCATGCCTCAGTTACTAAGTTAACATAGTAAAATAATATGTCAATACCTTTTAGACAATATTAATTTATAAAGTGAGTCAATTAATACAAAGCATGACTAATAAATAAAATGCTATTATGTGACAAAATTAAATTTATTTTTTTGACATTAATTTTTAAAGAAAAAATTAATAGCTTTACTGAAACAATTTTCCGTGTATGAATCTGTTGGTTATTTTATAAGCTATTGAATTTAAAATTTTTATATTTTTAATAGACAGAGTTTTTATAATTTAACAAGGGAAGCCTGTCAAAAAACGGTATGAATAAAGCTTAATTAGTTTGACAATAGAGACACAGTGCTTTAAATTTGAGGCGTTTTTTAAGGATAAATGAAACGCCTTTAGCTTGCTGTTTCTTTAAGTCAAAGAGGAGTTTTTTTATCCCTCCTATATTAGGAAAATACAGCATTTGTATTACATAAACCAGCTGAAAATAAGGAATTAAAATGAAAATAAAAAAAATTAGCGCTGCTTTATTGTGCTCAGCTACTGTTCTTTTTGCCGGTAGTTCTTTTGCTCAAAATCAAGACCTAGCTCTAAATACCTTAAAAGGGTATGATTTACCACCACATCAAGCGGTGAAATTCAACGGTAGCTGGTTTAGCAGTCAAAACTTCAAATGCACAGTTAGAGCAGAAAAAAATGATCAAAATCCATTATTAATTGAAGCATTAAAAAATCGTGCTGTTATTAATGGCGTTATCCTACCTGAAGGCAGTTTAATGACTGTGTTAGCGAAAGTTGGCGATAAAATTGAGTTTGAATTAGATGCTCGTGCAAAATTAACTATCACTAATGATGCTGATACGTTAATGAATATTCGTTGCAATTAATGTTAACTATTTTAGATCAAAGTAGAGGTAATATAATGTTAAAAAAAGTAAAAGCTATTTTGCTTTGTACAAGTGCTCTATTGGCTACAAGTTCTTTTGCAACTAATTTTGAGTTAGCAAAAGGGATATCAAAAGAATATGATTTACCACCAAACCAGGTGCAAACGCTTTCTAACTATCTCCCTTGGACTGTTACTGCAACTTGTAAAGTTAGAACTGAAAAAAATGCTAAAAGCGCAATTTATATTGAAGCTTTTCAAAGAAAATTTATTGTTAACGGGCACATTCTTACTGAAGGTGATACATTAAAAATCGTTGTTTCCCCTAACGAAAGAATTGAAATCGAAGCAGACGCTCATGCTCAAGCTTATTTAACTAACCAAAGTGAACAATTAGTTAATCTACATTGCAGTACTAAGTAATTTTTCAAGTTGGGTCAATCGACCCAACCTACCTCAAATAAATATCTCAGTTCAGTTCAATTTTTACAAGCATAATTAGGATAAGCTTTAATCACTGCTTGATAAATATCAATGATAAGTGATTTTATAGCGTCCCCCATGGGTGAATTTTTTTCACCTTCACCCGCTTTATTATTTAGAGCAACTGCAACAGTTATATTGTTGCATGGGCTAAAGAGATACATAACACGGTATCCTAAAGTGCTGCCCTTATAACTCCAGTAACGATTTTCAGTTTTACTATCATAAACATAAACGACGCCTAAACCAAAGCCATCAGGATCATCTTTACTTACTGTTGGAATAGGTTGTCCAGTTTTTGTTGATATAACTGACATTAATTCGGTTAAAGCGTTTTTACGATGACCATTATCAAAAAGTTCACCATGATATAAAATTTGCACCCAGCGAATGACATCGGTTGTATCGGCAATGATTGCGCCTGCAGCACTAGCCCAAGTTAAGTTATTACCAGTTGCATCAATCATTTTCTTTTTATCTTTGTCATAGAAATAACCATGTACCATGCGAGGCATGAGTTTTTTATAAATTTCTTCTCCATCATTACCGGCAGGATAAAAAGTATTGGCTAATTGAAAAGGAGTTAAAATCCTTGTTTTTAATACTTCAGCAAAAGATTTATTAGTGATTTTTTCAATAATTAAACTGGCAAGAATATAATTTGAATTTGAGTAATTAAAATGATGCTTTGGATTCTTAATAGGCTTATCAGGCGAAGCCCACTGTAGTAATTCTGATGCTGACCATTGCTTCTTAAAATTAGCTTTTTCCGCTACCTTATAAAATTCTACATTAGCTGAATAATTAGGTATATCACTTGTCATATTTAATAGTTGTTTAATCGTAATATCTTTCCAATTGGAATACTGTGGGAGCCACTTACCTAAGTTGTCATTAATTGATAATTTTCCTTCAGCTTCTAATTGCAAAATAATTGCTGCTACAAACGATTTCGTAATACTACCTATTTCGAAAAGATTATCTTTCGTTATAGGAGCAGTGTAAGGAGGCCAGCCAATAGTTCCTGTAAAATAGTTCACTATTTTACCTTTTAAACTACCCTTTTGTGATGGAATTAATACGGAAGCAGCGATACCGGTAATTTGTTCTTTTTTTCCAGCGTTATTTAAGTAGTGATTAATAACCTGTTGTATTGGCGGCTCTGGTAATTTAGAAGACGGATTATCTGCCCTTACCTCTGAAGTTATTAAATAAAACATCATTAAGCTAAGAGCATAAGCCTTCCTTTTCATAATTTTTTCCCTAATAATTATTTTATTGTTTATACTGCCAATATCCTAAACTGGATTTATCAGAATAACTAAAAATTTTTTAAAATTTAAATTACATAGAAATTATTTACTGCGCTTTTGTGGCAGTATCTTAATATTATTTATCAAGTTAAGAAGGGATTCTACTATGGACTTTGAGCCAAGGCATATTAATGCAACATCTGATGATTTAAAAGGTAATAATGGTTTAGGACGTTATATCTTTTTAACTGGCTCAGATGAACGAGCTAAACACTTTAGCGAGCGTTTTAGCCAAACGACAGTACGCCCGCACCCTAGGCAACATAATTTATATCTAGGTACCTTACCAAGTCAGCATGGTCCAATTGATGTTGGCGCTATCTCAAGCGGCATGGGAGGACCCAGCGCCGATATCATTATTAGTGAATTAATTAATTTAGGCACTTGTCGATTTTTACGAGTTGGAACGGCAGGTTCTCTTCAGCCTGAACAAATTAAAACGGGCCACTTAGTGGTTGCCACAGGCGCTGTCAGAGATGATAAGGCTTCCTGGGATTATATTTACCCTGAATACCCTGCTTTATCTTCTCTAGAATATTTAATTGCCACTGGACGAGCTAGTAAGCTCATGGGAACAGCGCCTATTCATTTTGGTGTTGTTCACTCAAAAAGTTCATTGTATGCGCGTGAGTTTCATTTATCTATAAGAAGTGATAATGAAAATTATATGAGTAGTTTACATCAAGCAGGTGTATTAGCTTCAGAAATGGAATGCGCCCAATTATTTATATTAACAACCCTTAAAAATGCTAAATTAAGTTCTGCGCAATCACCTAATATCCTTAGCGGTTGTATCTTAGCTATTATAGGCGACAAAACAGCCTTTTCGGATCAAGAGGAATTAGTCACCAAAACTATTAACGCGTCTATTGAACTTAGTATAAAAACTATTGAAGAATTATTCCTCATCGACCAGAAATTAAAACCCTTATTTTAGTATAATTATCTATTTTATTATTTTGTTTTATGGCGGGGATGCTGCATAAATAATTTGCGTATATAAATTAATTTATATTTAAAGCCATAATGAACAAAAGTAAAATAATACATATTTTATTCATAAATTATCGGAAGAACTGGCCACTTATGTATATTATTTTTTAAACCCTATAAACCAAATAGTACTTGTCTTGATGACCTAAAATTTCTATATTAGGCGTTATGTTATAATGTGTAAGGCTTTGCTTTTTAAAGCATTAAACTGCGTAAAAAAATGAAGTGTAATCATACGAAGTTAAAATAATTATCTAAAAAAACCTTTATTTCACTACCTGGCCTCAAGACTACGCTGACTTTTATACGGTTGAAATTAATATTTTTGCTATAATTCTGATTACCCAAATGGAATAAGGAAATCGTTATGAGTACATGTGACGTATGCGGTAATAGTTATCAGCATGCTTTTGAAATTCATAAGCAAGGAAAAGTCTATACTTTTGATTGTTTTGAATGTGCCATTCATAAACTTGCCCCCCACTGTAAGCATTGTGATTGTCAAATTATTGGTCATGGGATTGCAGTGGATAATGATTATTTTTGTTGTGCACATTGTGCTCGAGAGTCAGGCTTTAAGGGCGCCAAAGATAATGTGCAAGCTTAGCAAGCGCTTTTTGCCGGTGCTGTAAAAGTAAAAACTTATCTTATTTAAATTAATGAATTTAATTTATAATCTCATTGCTTTACAAATTTTAGTAGTAATTTTTAAACGTTATATAGGAAATACAATGAGATTAAAAATTATAAGTACAATTCTTTCTCTAACTTTATCCCAATTGATTTTTGCCTCACCAACTGAGAAACCAAATACCTGCCCGTCAGTATCTGCATTACAAGCTGTTAATGTTTCTGATATTATAAAAGCAGACCGCCACTGGTATGGATTCGTTAAATCTAATAATTACGGTACTAATGACCAGTGGTCTTTTGTTATTGGCGAGTTTAGTGCAACTAATAAAAATGACGCAAAACAACAAATATTGCGTGCTGTAAACTCTTTAAATTTTGAATCAGGCCCATCACCTTTTGAAATTCAAGGTCAAGAAAGTTGGATTTGCGCTTACAAAGACGACTCTGGACACCATGCTGTTACCGTCACACCAATCCTGCCTTTTTTCCGCGCATGGATGACTCACCATTAAATTTTAATGCCGATTTACTATCCGAGCCTATGTAATTAAGCTCGGATAATTTTTTTAATTTAAAAAACAAATTCTATGTTCCAAATCGCTTAATAGTTGCGAAAGCTGCTTTCGTTGATTGAAATTCATCAAATAAATATAATTTAAGATTACTACTTGCAGGTTAGCTCAATATTTTTAATATCCTGTAAAGATAAATAATTTTGTATTTCTAAACTTATTTCATCTGGTATATTAAATCGCGTAAAGAAATTAGTAGTTACGCTTTCTTTATATTGGGTAATGTCTATATTTATATTTAATGCTTTAAGCACGAATGTCTTTGTACGATGTGCTTGAAAGGGTGTTAAACCTGATTTGTAATGCTCATTAATATACTTTGTGAATTCAATAATAAATTGTTCTTTGACTAATTCATCACAATTTTCCGGCAATAAAACTGGCATAAAATTACTATATTGATATATTGCTATACGTTTCGCTCTTGGGTCACGAGTAGTCTTAATAGGTTTAGTATGGAGGCCATTATTCCAATGAGATGATTTTTTATATAACCCTAAATTAATATCCATAACTTCTTCACAAGTATATTGAAAATTTCGCCAATACTTCATTTGATAATGGCTGTAACGTCCACTCGGGTTACTATGCTGAGATACCGTAAAATTAATTTTTATTAGCATTTATATTTTTTTAAATAATTGAATTTTATAATTTATTTTATGCTATATCTTATTTCAAGAGTGAATTCAATATTGTTGTTATAAAAATCAAAGCTGTATCAGTTAACTTAGTGAGGGAAGTGTTCATTACCTTAGAGCCACCCAAAATTTTAGTAAAAATTGTGCAGTTATTAAATTTTAACTAGGTTCATTATGAGAATTAGAACGGTATCGTTTAGGGGTAGGCTCAGAAGTATTTTCAGGCATTTTCTCTTGTTTAGAGGCAAAAAAGCTTAAAGTTTCTAAGTTTTTCCCACTTTCATCCACCTGTAAAATACCAATTTCCTCCTCAGAAGCTTTCCGCTTATTAGCGTTGTTTTCATTAGTTTCTACAGATAATGAGGAGATAAGATGAGTCGGTTGGTTACTTGAGGCGGTTGGTACAGAAATAGTAGATGGATTGACAGGCGAAAAAACTAACGATTGGCTCTGCAATTGTTCTTGCTGTAGATCAATAACCATTTGCATGTATTTTATTCTCTCTTCCAATAATAGATTAATACGTGATTGTTGATCATTAATAGTTTTCTGCATAACCTTTTGCTGCGCCTCTAATTGTTGGTTACGCTGTTGTAATTTAAGTAAGGTATCCTCCAATGCTGTGGAATTGAGAGTGTTCATATTCGCTGAAAACGCTACCTTAGAATTGGCATTATAGACTTGAGACGGTAGTACTCCCTGAGTTGGCTGAAAAGTTGTAGGCACGCTGTTTGGCACAGTTCGTAAAGGAGCACAAGTATTAATGAAGTTAATTAAAGCTTGGTATTCTGCGGATTTTGTATGATTACCAGCTACCATATAGGCCCTAGCAATGTAGTTAACATTTGCTTTATGTACAGTACGATAGTGCTCTACTTGTTTATCATTACCAGCTAGCGCATAGCCCCCGGCAATGTAGCTAATATCTGCTTTATGTACAGTACGATAGTGCTCTACTTGTTTATCATTACCAGCTATAGCATAGCCCTCAGCAATGTAGTTAACATTTGCTTTATGTACAGTATGATAATGTTCTACTTGTTTATCATTACCAGCTATAGCATAGCCTTGAGCAATGTAGCTAACATTTGCTTTATGTACAGTACGATAGTGTTCTACTTGTTTATCATTACCAGCTAGCGCATAGCCCTCAGCAATGTAGTTAATATTTGCTTTATGTACAGTACGATAGTGTTCTACTTGTTTATCATTACCAGCTATAGCATAGCCCTTAGCAATAAAATTAATATTTGCATTTAATTCTCTTAATATATTTACAGCCTTATCATCACCCGAATAAGCTAAAAACATCGCAGGAGTAAAGAGTGCTCGTTTACTATCTTTTACTAAAGCACATTCTTTTACAACCCTATAGTCTAAAATTTGCTTAGTAAGTAAATTTTTATTATTAGCACTTGCTGCCTGACAAATTTCATCAAATGTCATTATTTATCCGAAAAATAACATAATTGAGCCGATTGTAATAAGCAAGATCACTCAAGTCAATTAATAAACTTATAGAGAATACTGCTGAAATATACTAATAATATTTTTTGATTAGAGAGCCTTAAAATTTTTAAAAAAATTCAGCCAGCTTTCTGGACTAGATTTGAATATTTCTTTACAAAATTTAATGCAAAGTTGGCTTTATGAGTTAGTAATTACGGTAAAAATTGAACTTTCAATATATTGGGTTGAATTGTAACCTATAGATAGATCAATAGTTGCATTAGTGTATTGAAAAAAAACGTTTTCTAAGGCTATATTAAATAATATCTTGCTACCTTTTCTATACAAATTTGCCAAGGCCATTTAAATAAAGCTTAACAACTTGTGATTTAACTTTTATTAATCCCTATAAAGATTCAATTTATAGCCTAATAATCAAGGAACTTAACCGGAAAGAAATTTATCTGTGCGTATTGAACCTTATTAGAACTCATTTGTGATGGTCGACTTAGATTAGATCGTGAAAAACTAAAGAAGCTTACTAATCTGATAAGGGAGTTTCAGCCTATGAAAATAGTCTGTGCCACCATTAAAGGTGTTGAAAACATGCAAATATTTAAAAAAAGACGATTGAATCTATGGTCGATAACCCAATGAGATCTTTGGCATTAACTAGCTTTAAATTTACAGCTGAGATCTATTCAGAAAATTTTATTTTCTAATGGAACCAACCTAGCCAGCTTTTCTAATCTTTAACTAATGAAATGCGGCAAACTGCGAAACACATTAGTTAAAATTATTGCAGTTTTTAATAAAATAAATAATAATGCTTTAATTTTGCATGGAGTGATCTAAAAATGACAGATACTATTCCACAAAAAATGGTTAAATGGTTATTTTATGATACTGACTCACTTTCACTTGGCTTTGGAGGTTGGGTAAAGCTACTGTGGGCAACTCTTGTTACAGCAGACGATTCATTTACGCTTCAATTTTTTAATGCGTTAAAAGAAAAAATTACAGTAACCTGCCAGGACGTAACCTTAACCCCTGAACAGAAAGAAACTATTTGCTACAATGCCTTGTCTTATTTAGCTTTTTCTCATCCACAAGAAGGAAGTCAGATTGATATGAATGGAGTAACTTACACTATTCATAAAATCAAATTAACTTCAGGGTGGTTTAGCTCGCCTTACTATGCATATGGATTAATAAGTGACAAATCATCAATACTTATTTTTCAAGGTACAACTGTACCTAGCGACCGTGGTTTTCTTGCCGGAATTTTGGGTGACACTATGCCCGGAGGAGCGGTGGGCACATTTCTTTATCAACGTGGTAAACATAAAATTCAATCATGGATTGATAGCGAGTATCAGCGAACTGGTCGGCCAGTGATATGTACAGGACAAAGTTTAGGTGGTGCTATGAGTATCCATTCTCATGTTCATCAGCCTGAGAAAGTAGATTTTTATGTACTTAACCCCCCTACTTTAACCTCACGCGAAGAAAAAATTTATGAACGAAATAAGAGTCAAAATACTAATAAGCTAGCGAGAACGTTAAAAGTGATTACGCATCGTAGCGATCCTGTTTTTTATCTGGGTAGTAACTATTTACCGCCTGGCACAAAAATTTTTAAACATGGTTTGGAAAATGAGAATATTTTCATAGCTCATGCGAAAGCACCTAATTTTAAAAATCCTATATCAAAAACATCAGATACCTTTGTTGACTATGAGCGTCAAAAATTAAATACTTGGATGTGGAAAATACAAAAAGCTTGTCTGTTTGTGGGCGCATTATTATGTCAAATGCTTTGGTTAATCCCAAGATTAGTGATACATACAGTCCATCATATTAGGCAATTTTGTCAAACAAAAAAACCTATAGTAAAGAATTTACCTGAGAGCACAACTAATCAGCAATCTAAAACCCAGATTCTCTCTAAAGAAGCTTTTACAACGAATGAGCCCATTGAAAGCTCTCAATTAATTCTAAATATCATAGGGCATAAGCCGGCTGCATTTAATAAGCATAACTTAACAGGACTTTTGAACAACTTAAAATACCCCACTACTCGTATGAATCATATAGGAGCAACTGGACAATATAATAATTTTGGCAAACAAACTAACTTTGCTAGATGCTTAAATAATAACTTTTATTCTCAAGGCCTACAGAGATCATTTTTAAACCTAGAGAGCACAAAATCTGACATAAACTTAGTCATTAATGAGGGAATTAAAGTAGCGTGACAGGTGTAGGGCAGTTAGTTTGTCTCTTTTTATTTTAAGAGTTGCTGTAACGATAGTTTTTTCTTCATCTAGATCTATTTTTAAATTGGTCTGATTAATTTGATAATCTGAGGTTTATAATCAGCGAGCTTAACAGTAGGCATATTAACAATCCTTATTATGAAAAAAATAGCAAAGTAAACTATTTTATTTATTATTACCTAATGGTCGTTATTGTAAAAATGTAAATTTAGTTAATGTAGTCTTAATGGAGCAGCGCACAATTAATGTTTGTTTAGAGATTCTTATTATTGTCTGATTAGAGACATTAAGGCATACAGAAAAAATTAGCCATTCAGAGGAAGTAAAAATATGAATGGCCTGAAGTATTTGAAAACATTAAACGTTGATTACGTGCTGCTTCATCAAGGCTACGTTGACTTTTATATCAATTTACGTAATTACACTTCTTTGATTTCATTAATAGTGATTTTATCAACAGGAACATCTGCATGACCTTGGTGGTTTCCAGTTTTTACTTTAGCAATTTCATCAACGATATCCATGCCTTCAACCACTTCGCCAAATACACAGTAGCCATATCCCTGCGCATTTTCGCTTTGAAAATTAAGGAATTTGTTATCCACTAGGTTAATAAAAAATTGTACTGTTGCTGAATGAGGATCTGATGTTCTTGCCATGGCAATTGTGCCTCTATTATTTGGCTTGGCATTTTTAGCTTCGTTTTGTATTGGTTGTTCAGTAGGTTTTGTTGTCATATCCGCTGTTAAACCGCCACCTTGAATCATAAAACCGGGAATAACGCGATGAAATATCGTGTCCTTATAAAAGCCTGAGCGAACATAATTAAGAAAATTTTGTACGGTATTAGGTGTTGTTTCATGATGAAGCTCCAGATGAATATCACCTTTGGAAGTAGAAATAATGAACATTAAAGACTCCTAAACGTTAGACGCAATTAAATCGCGCATCTTAGCACAAACATCATGCATAACGTGAATATTATGAATGCTAGCTAAGGCTGTAAAGAGATTTGATCGCTGCTTAAATAGATGATGTAATGCCGCTCTAGAATAATTTTTACAAGTATAACAGGTGCAAGTAGGCATCACAGGTGACAAATCATCAGCAAAGGAAGCTTTTTTAATTTGCAAACGATGATTAGTGTAGTCACTAGCAAAACGTAGCCAGTTATTTTCTTTAATGACTTCCCCGCAGTACAAAGCACCATGTCGTGCATTCCTTGTTGGCGCAACACAATCAAACATATCAATGCCTTCAGCTACCACATCTAATAAATCCTGCGGAGACATGCCAACGCCCATGGTATAGCGTGGCTTATTTTCAGGAAGAAATTCTCTAACCCAACGGATAACTTCTACTGTTTTTACCATATCAAAGCCTATGGTTTCACCACCAATAGCAATACCATCTGTATTCATAGAAGCCACATATTGAGCGCTTTCTCGACGCAAGTCTTGATGTATACTGCCTTGTACTATACCAAATAAAGCTTGCGGAAAACCGTAAATAGAATTTGGATGCTCCTGATGATAATTAAGTGATTGCTTTAGCCACCGATGCGTTCGTGTCATAATACGCTGCACCTCATCACGCGAACAGTCATCTGGCGTACACTGATCAAATGCCATAATGATATCTGCACCAATAATCTTTTGAGTTGCCAAAGACATTTCTGGCGTCATATGAATGATGCGCTCTACTCTGGGTAATTTAAAATGAGCACCTTCTTCATCAATGGTACAAATTTCTTTATTTTTAGATAAACTAAAAACTTGAAACCCACCACTATCTGTTAACATAGGTCCATGCCATCCCATGAACGGATGCATACCACCGGCTTGTTTAATAATGTCCATGCCGGGCGCACAAAGCATGTGATAGGTATTGCCCCCTAATATAATTTGACTACCAGCCGCAGTTAACTCTGGTATTGTCATGTTATTTACGCCAGCGCGTGTTCCTACAGGCATGAAAGTAGGTGTAATAAAGTCACCATGCGCCGTTTTAATTTTCGTAATCCGAGCCTTGGTGTGTTGATGGTTATGAAGTACTTGGCAGGTAAACCTTGTCATTAATTTAGACCACTAAAACTAAGTATTATAGCGAATATTGGCTGTTTTAGTTTATATATTTTCGTTTAGAATTTATATAAAGAAATACAGTAGCGCTAAGCATACCAATAAAATATAAGACAACCCAAGCTGGCATAGATAAGCCTAGCAATGTCCAATTGACTTCTGCACAATCAGCAGCGCCCCATAATAAAGCATGAAAAATATCACGCCAAGGGAAGTAACGCATTAATACATCAAGACCTGGTAAACAAGCAGGTATTTGATCATGTGGCAGTGATTGTAGCCAAAGTTGGCGACCTGCAAAATATAAGCCGGCGAGCGCAATAATAATTTGTAACACAGTTATTATACGTTGCGTGCGTAATGAATTAACAAAAAGGGCTATCAAACATAGCAATACCTCTAAGATAACACATAATCTTTGCATTAGACATAGAGGACATGGCTCTAGGCCTCTTACGTATTGAAAATAAAGTGAGGCAGCTAACACGCCTAAACTCACTAAAAAAAGAAGCATTTGCCAATAACGATAATGATAAATAGTCATGATTTAGATAACATATATTCTATAGCATTTTTAATATCCTCTTCGCTACATTCAGCACATGTTCCTTTTGGCGGCATAGCGTTAAGGCCCTTGATGGCTGAAGCAGTTAAGCCTTCTATTTTTTTTGCCATACGCGGTTTCCAATCTGCTTCGTTACGAAATTTCGGCGCCCCTGCCAACCCATTTTGGTGACAAGTGGCACAATATTTTTCATAAGTAGCTTGACCCGGCTCTTCTTTAGCTGCGACCTGAGTTGTAGGTTGCTCTGCTTGTTTTTGATTTGCAGCTGGTGTTGTTTCTTCTATTTTAACTTCACCAACAGGTTTAATTCGCTCGATGATTTGCTGTCGATCAAAATCATTAACATTATCAGCAAAGCACCATTTCATAAACCCAATCAAAATTAATAGGGATATGCGCATATGAATCCTTGATAGTCAATTATAAAATAATAACCACAACTACTTATGATTTCCAGTTAAACATGTTTTACCATTTAGAACTCTATTGGGATTAGATATGTATAGACTACTTATTATAAAAATACTTTTTAAGGTATAATTATTAAATGCTAAGTTTTATTCTAGAAGTTAGACTATGAATGCTGAAAACTTAATTGTGTTAATTGCTGCACCAGAAGTCCTAGCCATCCCGGTGAAAGAAAATCATGAAGCATTAATTGACATAAAAGAATCAACTGACATTTTAATTGGGCCCTCCCCCGAAATTCCTAATAACACTGATTATACTAAAATGAGACGGGAAGTTTTCCAACGTTTATTATTAGCGCAACCTTTATTACCACAAGGCTTACGGTTTTGTTTATACGAAGGCTATCGTAGTTTATCATTACAAAAAACGTTATTTGAAACACGTTATAAAAAATTAGCGAAACAACATACTAATTGGTCTCATCAGCAACTTTTTAACGAAACAATAAAGCTGGTTTCTCCAGTAACTAATCTTGATGGTAGTAGGAATATTCCGCCTCATGCCACAGGTGCCGCCATTGATGTTTACTTAGTAAACGCGCAAGGTGAAGCAATTGATATGGGAATCCATCCTAAAGACTGGGCTGAAGATACAGAGGCTTTATATTCTGCCACAGTATGCCCTTTCATTTCTAAAAATGCACAAGCAAACCGTGATTTAATGTCTCATGCTCTTAAGAAAGCAGGGTTTATTAATTATCCTACTGAATATTGGCATTGGTCATATGGTGACCGATATTGGGCGTATATTTCTAAACACCCATATGCTATATATAACTGCATTTAATCGCTTTTAAATAAAACATTTAACTTCTATTCTATTTGAAAGATTGACAAAAGCCTTGCTACAAAAGTAGTAATTCTTCCGCATCAATTTCCTCTAGATGCTGGTAATAAGATAATAGTTGTTCTTTTTTGATATTTAATAATAAAGGCTCTTTACTATATGAATACCAATATCGATTATCAGAAATAAGCTGATTAGCTGGCAGTAAATTTGTTAACCAATCTTGATTCTTTTTATCTTTAGGTAGGGATCTATAAGGAATCATTTCACCTTTAGTTAATAACTTAATTAATTCCTCACTCACCCCGTGATTACGAGCAACTTCTAAATAAAAAATACGATCTGCCTCACTTTTTAAAATCAAAAAGCTAATCTGAGCATCATGATCAAGGAGTAAAAAACTACCTGTATCATCAGCCAAATAAAATTCAACAATATCTTTTTCCTGACATAATTTTTTAAAGAAACTTATAAAACCACTATCTTGTAAACAAGTTGGCGCATTTAACCTTAACTCTTGATAAATAGACTTTGACATATCTTGAAAATATTGCCACTGCAAATGTTTAATTCTATAAGTTATTAGATCAGCAATATTTGGGTCGCTCTTATAAATATAACCATCAATGAGCCCAGCTTTAAATGCATTGATAGCTGCATGCTCATCGGCCTTACCAACCAGCAATATCTTTTTGATTGGTGTATGTTTAATTGCCTGACAAAATTGTATACCATTCATATCAGACATTTCATAATCAACGACAACGACTGAAATTTCATTAAAACGCTTAGGATTATAGATTTCTGAATGGATTAAGGTGTTTAGCTTTTGACTCAGGGTGCATTCACTTAATTCTGTAAAACGGCTAATACATCGTCTTTTAATTGTTGCTAAATCATTATGTTTTTTATGAATATAATCTAAAGCGTCAAAAGGAGAATCAAAAACCCGATAAGCTAGCCATTCGTCAAGTTGCAAAACAAAATTAAGTAGAAAATCACGGCTATCATCAATAAATAAGGCAGTACTCGGAAAATAACAGGTTGGTATTAAAGAATTTGGCATAGCTCCTCCTGAGCAAAGCGTTCTAACATCAAATAAAGCAATTTCCTAAGCTTTATTAGTCTACCTAGCCAATTGACTACTCAATCATTTTCTCATCTGGCCAGTTTTATTAGGGTGATTAACTTTTAACTTAAATAGCCAAAGTTAATAATCAAATTCTACAACTTGTTTATAAAAATACCACATTTTACATATTTTTCAAATATACACAGAAGTATTTTTATAAATTAATTAAAACTTTTAATAATTATTTCTTTATTGTTAAACCATAGGTGATTAAAATGTTACTTTTTTGTAACCTTTGGTTGTTTATAATTATGCCTAGAAATTTATTGCACATTGCAACACGAGAAAGCCCACTTGCGCTTTGGCAAGCTAATTTTGTTGCTAGTTTAATTAAAGCTAAACAGCCAGATATCACCATTGAATTATTACCTTTGGTGACTTCCGGTGATAAATTTAGTAAAGGTAAACTACAAAGTGTAGGTGGCAAAGGTTTATTTGTTAAAGAGCTGGAGGAAGCTTTATTAGATAAGCGTGCTGATTTAGCTGTTCACTCTATGAAAGACGTCCCAGCTGAGTTACCCGCTGGTTTAGGATTAATGGCTATTTGTAAGCGTGAAAATCCATTTGATGTTTTTATTAGCCGTACTGGTTGCCCTTTAGCAGAACTTCCAGCTGAAAGTATTATTGGTACAGCGAGCTTAAGAAGGCAATCACAATTATTAGCTTATCGCCCGGATTTAACAGTGAAAGTTTTACGAGGTAATGTAAACACGCGTTTAAATAAATTATATAGTGGCGAGTATGACGGCATTATCCTTGCAGCAGCTGGTTTAATTCGCATGGATATGGAACATATTATTACGGAAAAACTACCCGACTCTTGGATGCTACCGGCATGTGGACAAGGCGCTTTAGGTATTGAGGCTCGTAGTGATGATGAAGAGCTCGTAAATATTATTCAAGAATTAAATGATTCTTTAACTGCAACTTGTGTTTATGCAGAACGAGAGGTTAATCGTTTATTAGGCGGTAATTGCCATGTCCCCCTGGCTGTTTTTTGTCAAGAGAGTAGCAAAGATAATTTATTATTGAGAGCTAAAGTTTTAAGCTTAGATGGTCAAACTAACATTTATGAAGAACAAGAAGGAGAAAAGGCTCAATTCCTCTCTTTAGCCAATCAAGTAGTCGATAAATTATTAGAAAAAGGGGCTCGTGAACTACTTGCTATGTCATGATTAATAAATTAAATCACAGTTCATTGCAGGGTTTACGTGTTTTAAACACAAGACCTATTGAACAAGGTAAAGCTTTAAGCATAGCAATTCATCAGGCTGGTGGAATAGCACTAAACTGCCCTGCATTAAGGATTGTTCCTACTAAAATAGAATGGTTACAAGCCCTACCTAATTTAGATACAGTTAAACATGCTATTTTTACTAGCGTTAATGCTGTTAATTACGCTTTTAAAATATTTGCCGAACAAAAAATTGTTTGGCCTAATCACATTGAAGTAACAGCAGTAGGAAAAAGTACAGCAAATCAATTAATACAACATGCCATTACTGTTAAAAATATTCCTATCACTGCTGATAGCGAGCATTTATTGGCCTTACCTTCATTACAACATGTTAATAAAGATATTATTCTCTTATTTAAAGGTGAAGGTGGTCGCATATTAATTCCTCAAACTCTAAAAGCACGTGGCGCAAAATTAATTGAACTGATAGTCTATCGACGTGAAGTACCTTTAATAGATCCAACGCTTTTAAAAACATGGTGGCATAATAAAACGGTGGATATTATACTGTTTACAAGTCAAGAAGCGATGCAAAATATCTTTTCTATGTTTGAGGAACCAGCTCATTCTTGGCTTAAGAATTTACCTTGCTTAGTGATTAGTAAGCGCTTAGCGGCCGCCGCATCTTCATTAGGTATGCAAAATATTATAATTAGTAGCCCTGACACTATATTAGAGAAACTCAGTCAATTTAACAAAGGATTTACTCATGAATAATAATGAGGAACTAAATCAATCGTCTTTAAAAGCAGAAAAACCCATAAGTAAGTCTACTAAGGTTAATGAAACTGTAACCTCTAAAAACAATGGTGTTCGTAATATTAATGGGTGGCACATTGGCTTACTTGTTTTAACATTAATTTCTTTATTATTAGCCGCACTTTCTTTTTATCAAAATTCGCAATTAAAAGCCTTCCAGATTCAACAACAAATCGATATGGCTGATCAAATTAGAATACTGAAAAGCCAATTACAAAAAAATTCCCTACTTATTAATACCCGTACTAAAAAATTCCAAAACTTACAAAATAATTTAACTAATCATATAAATAAATTGGATAATAGCTTGCAGAATGCGCTAAAACAGCGCTTTTTTCAAAATCAAGATTGGTTGCTTTTAAAAGCACGCTATTATTTAGAATTAGTACAATTAAATGCCCATTGGGGAGAAGATCAACAAACAACAGCCGCATTATTACAACAAGCTGATCAGGTTTTACAAGATATACCTGAACAACAGTTATTTTCAGTTAGACAAGCTATAGCGCAAGAAATTAGTAAGATAAAAGCGTTACCAAATGTTGACACAGCAGGCCTGTTAAGCCAACTTGATGCGGCTCAATCAATGGTTATGCAATTACCATTGCAACAAAGTTTAATTAATAGTCAGCAAACTACTTCAACCCCTACGACAGATAATTCTGGTTGGCGAGGCCAGTTTAATAATAGTTTGTCGTATTTGAAAAAATTAGTTGTAGTGCGTCGGCACGAAGGCGCTGCTCAGCCAATTTATTCACCTCTCCACCAATCTTTATTGCGTGAAGTCATTCGTATGAATCTGCAAGAAGCACAATGGGCTGTCTTACAAAAAAATACAAAAGTATATGAGCAAGCGTTAAATCAAGCTATAACAGCAATAAAAAACACCTTTGATCAAGGCGCAGCTAATACACAAGCACTTCTTAAAAACTTACAACAGTTACAACAACAGAAATTAGATTATCCCAAACCGATCGTTGATAAACCCTTAGTGCTTCTTAACCAATATATTGAAACTAGAACAAGGCCCACTATTCCTACTGTAGCACCTGCTCCAGCCTCTGCTACAGGAGGAGAACAATGATTATTCGCCTTTTATCCATTATTATTGTTCTTATATTAGCTATTTGGCTAGGTATCCAACTAAGTCATGATCCAGGTTATTTATTGATTGCTCTTAATCACTGGACAGTAGAAACAACATTAGGTGTGGCGATTATAGGCTTATTATTAAGTTTTATCTTATTCCATTTTATCTTACTTTTAATAAGTCGCCTTGGCCATTTTCCAGAGCGTTATCATCGCTGGAAAACTAAGCGTCGTACACAAAAAGCACAAGCTAAAACTCGCCAAGGTTTAATCGAGTTTAGTGAAGGTTATTGGCAGTCTGCTAAAAACCATTTAATTAAAGCCCTACCCGATACTGACGCGCCCCTCTTAAATTATTTAACCGCTGCGCGTGCGGCTCAAGAATTAGGGGACTATCAATTAAGGGACAAATATTTACGTGAAGCACAACAATCCATGCCTGAAGCAAAAGTAGCTGTCGAATTAACTCAAGCGCAATTGCAATTAGCTAACCAACAATGGGAACAAGCTCTAGCTACTTTAAGGCACTTACAAAGCCTAACCCCACATCATCCTTATGTATTAAAATTATTAATGTATCTTTATCAAGAAGTCCGTGATTGGCCTCAACTAATTAGTATTTTACCTGAATTAAAGCGCAACCAAATAGTAACTGGCGACAATTTTGAGCGTCTGCGACAACACACCTATTTGCAAGCCATGTCTGATTTAATTAAATTTTCCCAAACTGATGCGCTAGAAACACTAGTTCAACAATTGCCAAAACCACTAAAAAACGATCCAGAATTGATGGCTTGTTATTGTAGGTATTTATTACAGAAACAGCAGTATGAATTAGCGGAAGCAATTTTAAGACGTTGTTTGCGAAAGCAGTATGACGATAAATTAGTGTCATTATATGGCCAATTTTATATCAATGAAGAGCAATTAAAATTTGCAGAATCACTACTAAAAAAATATCCTAACTCAGCTGTTTTATATGTATGTTTGGGCCGCCTTAGCTCATCTAATCATTTATGGGGCAAAGCAAGAAGCTATATTGAAAAAAGCTTATCTTTAATACCTACTCCAGACGCTTATATTGAGATAGGTAAATTGCATGAACGATTTGGAGAGCAATTGCAAGCCTGCAAAGCTTATCGTGAAGGGCTACAATTAGCACAAAAAAATACTGAAGAACAATTTAACTATAACCGCGATCTCTTTAAACTACCTTCCGTATTATAGGTAATCATCTTGAATGATAATATGTAACTTAAGTAACGAGTTGAAGGGGCTTTATAAAATGTAATAGCCAGGTAATTAAAAAAACGATGGCAATGTTTAGTCTAAGGGATGCTGGTCTCTTAAGAAAAGCCTTAAAAATCCACACGATAAACTTTGTTAATAAAAAGAGTATTATCCAAGTAAAAAATATTACCAAGAAAGCCCAGGGAAGACAGCCTGAGGTAAGTCTAAAAGAGTGAAATTTTGTAAAAATACCAGCACCAGAGCGATAACATAAAATAAAAAAATAGTGCCAATCAAAAATAATAAGGCAAATTAAAGCATAAACCGTTAGAAAGCCTATACTAAGCCAGATCTTTTTCATAAAAACCCATCCAAATATAAGTCCAATATCACTAATTAAAATTATCTATATTTAACTTAATTAATTAGCTATAAATTTAGTTAAATTTTCTATAAGACAGATATTATTTTAAATCCTGTGTCGCACAAGCGTCATCACAAAATTTTAAGTTCTGCTCGACCTGAATTGTGGCGTGGTGAATATTATATTTTTCTTTAAGCATTTGAACTAAGTGCTGACGAGAAGGATCTGTTAAAGAAATCTCAGGCATATACAGGTGAACAGAAAGTGCATTTTCTTGGGTGCTCAACGCCCATATATGTAAATCATGCACCTGTTCAACACCCTCTATTGCCTTTAACGATTCTGATACTTCAAACCAAGAGATAGTCCTCGGAACGCCATCAATAATTAATCTAAAACTATCTTTAAATAGTGACCATGTTCCTTTAATAATAATAAGAGCAATCAGTAAGCCAACGATGGGATCAATCCATAACCATCCTGTTAGATAGATAATTGCTGCTGCAATAACAACGCCTACAGAAATTAAAGCATCATAAAGTAGATGTAAAAATGCGGCACGAATATTTAAATCATTTGAACCACGTAAAAATAAGATAGCTGTAGAACCATTGATTAAAATCCCAATAGCAGCAACGAGCATCACGGAACCTGCATGCACTTGAGAAGGAGAAAACAATTTATACATTGCCTCGGTTGCAATAATACCGCAGGTAAACACTAACATAATACCATTAGCTAGTGCGGCTAAGATAGAAGTTTTCTTCATGCCATAAGTAGCTTTTTGAGTCGGTAATTTTTTTAATAATCCATTAGCTATCCAAGCTAAAACTAGTCCTAGTACATCTCCCAAATTATGTACAGCATCTGCAAGTAAACTGGTAGAATTAGCCAGAAAAGAAAAAATAATTTGAAAAATAACAAAGGCCCCATTAGCACTAATGGCAATTAAAAATGCGCTATTAAAGGTAGCTGGTACCCCATGATGATGACTATGTTGACCATGATGATCATGATGATGCTCATGCTGTTTACTCATAAATGCTCCTAACGTTTAAAACTAGGCCTCTTTCCAAACCGTCAGTGAACGAGGTAAAGTCTAGTGAAAAAGGGCTGAAAAAGTAACTGTGTCAAGTAGTACAAGAGCATCCCTATCTACATGGAGACAGGCTTTGAAAGTATTTTTTCAGCACCGATTGGCCATTAATAGCGGTTTGAAAAGAGGTTTACTCTTGCTCATTACCATAATAATTAATGCCAATTTTAATTCTCTCTCTATCATTTTTCTTTCGCCAACTATTGGTATCACGTAAGGAATAAACGCAACCACAGTACTCTTGTTTATAAAAATTTTCCCGCTTAGCGATTTCATACATACGCGCAGCGCCATCATTTTTACGCCAGTTATAAGTCCAATATATCAGTCCTGGATAGCGGTCTGCAGCTCTTATCCCTGAGTCATTAATTTGATTCATATCCTTCCAGCGTGAAATACCTAATGAACTACTAATGACAGGAAAACCATGCTCATATGCATAAAGAGCCGTGCGCTCAAAACGCATATCAAAACACATACTGCAGCGTTTACCACGTTCTGGCTCCCATTCTAAGCCCTTTGCTCGAGCAAACCAGTTATCTTTATCATAATCTGCATCAATAAAAGGAATATTGTGCTTCTCGGCAAACGCAATATTTTCTTGCTTTCTAATTTCATACTCTTGTACAGGATGAATATTAGGATTATAGAAAAAAATGGAAAAATTAATTTTAGAAAAAATTAACGCTTCCATTACTTCCCCTGAGCACGGCGCACAACACGAGTGCAGTAGCAACTTATCTGCCCCATTAGGAAGAATTAATTGTTCACGATTGATCATGATCTTTGCTCGGTAAATTAATAAAATGTTGTCGATAATAAACTAATTCAGCAATAGAATCTTTTATATCGTCTAAAGCTAAATGTTTTGATTCTTTTGTTGCTCCATCAATGAGCTTAGGCTGCCAGCGCTTGACTAACTCTTTTAAAGTGCTGACGTCTAAATTACGATAATGAAAAAATGCTGCCAATTCCGGCAT
Source organism: Legionella busanensis (assembly GCF_900461525.1). Taxonomy (NCBI): domain Bacteria; kingdom Pseudomonadati; phylum Pseudomonadota; class Gammaproteobacteria; order Legionellales; family Legionellaceae; genus Legionella; species Legionella busanensis. The sequence goes on from NZ_UGOD01000001.1 coordinate 3,006,819, forward strand.
ATATTTATATAAAAACCGTCTATCCTGGCAAATGCTATTACCACACATGGGTGACTTGCCTTTATTAATATATTTTTTTAAAAATTCAATCGTTTGTTGTTCAGCGATCACTTCGGTAATATTAGACTCAAGGACGCGTTTTACTAAACCAGATTGATTATGCTGCCTTGTATTCCACTCATCCATATTAGACATTATCTCTTCGGATTGATTAATAGCAATGACAGGTCCTTCTGCTAAAATATTTAAATGTAGATCCGTAACAACAGTTGCTATCTCAATAATTTTGTCTTTCTCTGGCTCAAGGCCAGTCATTTCTAGATCTATCCAAATTAAATTATTATTACTTTTCATTCTTTATTCCAAGATTTTATAATTAACTCAGTGCAAGCCGTACGTCGTTTATAGAGTTCTTCTTTAATTGCTACACCTTGATAACCTTCTGCAATTACAGCCTGCGCAGAAATTTTTAAACATTCATTAAGTATATATTGCCACCTTTCTTCTTGCGGATAATCTACTATTTTACCACGACCTTGTAAGTCTGCCTTACATACCTTTAAAAGTTGTTCAAATATATTAGGCCTACGAAAAGCATCAGTTTGCTCTAATATTTTGACAATAGTTTTCGCTTTAAGCTCAACTAGCCGATGAATATTAAGATGAAATTTTGATCCCATGATTGCTAACTTACGGTAATTAGCTGGAATACGTAAACGTTGGCATAAAGATTCAATAACCTTTATTCCTCTTTCTTCATGCCCATGATGGCTTGGCCATTTAGTCATAGGGCTTAGTGCTTTACCTAAATCATGTAAAAGGGCAGCAAAGCGAACCATTGGTTCAGTTGTAGCTAAGGCAGCGGCTTGCAAAACCAAAAGAGTATGTACACCACTATCGATCTCAGGATGATATTGAGGTGGATTGGGAATACCAAATAAAGCGTCTAATTCCGGCAATACAACACCTAAAGCATCGCATTCACGTAATGTTTTAATAAACACTTCAGGATTTTTCTCACTTAAGCTACGATGCCATTCTTGCCATACTCTTTCCGGTACAAGATAATTTAGTTCGCCCTCTTTCACCATTTTATACATAAGCAGCCGAGTTTCTTCAGCTAATTGAAAACCTAAATGATGATAACGGGCTGCAAAACGTGCAACGCGTAAAACGCGGACGGGATCTTCAATAAAAGACTCAGAAACATGGCGAAGCTTTTTAGCTTTAATGTCATTAACACCACCAAAGGGATCAATAATATTGCCAGTATCATCCATTGCGATAGCATTTATTGTTAAATCTCGCCGCTTTAAATCCTCTTCTAAAGTGACATGCTCATCAAAATCACAAGTAAACCCATAATAACCTGGCGCAGTTTTTCGTTCTTGGCGAGCCAAGGCATATTCTTCACGTGTGGTGGGATGCAAAAAAACTGGAAAATCACGACCAACTTGTTGGTAACCCTGTTTTTTCATTAAAGAGGGTGTAGCACCTATTACTACCCAATCACGCTCTTTAATAGGATAATTAAGTAGCTGATCGCGGACAGCGCCTCCTACTAAGTAAATTTTCATTGATAAACCTTTATAACCGATTGGCTTGACTGTATTAAATAATCTGTCTAACTTGTACTTTATAGCATTTTGGCCTCATAATGTACAAATTTTTAATATTTAAGTTTACAACAGACCTCTTGCCTAACCTGTTTATTTTGCGTGAGTGCAAGGCGCAAGGGTTTTGAGGAGCGGAGTTTACATAGCGTAAATGAGCACCGGAGAAATCCTTGCAACACAGCAATCACGTGAAATAAACAGGTTAGTTAAGAGGGCTAATGGATAGGCTACATTTTAATTATGGGTAAAAGACGACTTAATAAACAACAGACTGCTCGTGTTCAAAGAATCCAAGCGAGTTACCAACAGCCTCATATTGATTCTTCCAATCATGAAGATGGCCTTATTATTTCCCGCTTTAGCCGGCACGCTGAAGTTGAGGATAATAAGGGAAAACGATTTCACTGCTCTATTCGCCCTAATATTGATTCTTTAGTTGCAGGTGATCGCGTTGTTTGGCAATCAACGGGTATTGATCAAGGTGTTGTTTTAAGCCGCTATCCACGTAAAACAATTCTAACGCGTACTGATAAACGTGATGAGCATAAACCAATTGCTGCTAATATCTCGCAAGTATTTATTGTCGTGGCACCAAAACCTGCTATTAGTTGGATGCTGCTTGATAGCTATTTGGTTATGGCTGAAAATTTGCAACTACAAGTACAAATTGTACTGAATAAAGTAGATTTATCTTGCTTATCTTTACGGCAAGAATTAATTAATCATTATCAACCATTAGGCTATAATCTTTTATTTACTTCTAAAGAAGATTTAAATAGCTATTTAATATTACAGCAAGCATTACGTGATCACGTTAATGTATTTGTAGGTCAATCTGGTGTAGGAAAATCCTCACTTATAGAAAAAATATTACCTCATGAAAAAATTCAAGTAGCAGCAATTTCAGAATTATCTGAGCTTGGATGCCATACAACAAGTAACTCCCGATTTTATCACCTTCCACAAGGCGGTGCGCTCATTGATTCTCCGGGGGTGCGTGATTTTAGTTTAAGTAATATTTCTGCTGCCGAAGCTATTCATGGATTTCGTGAATTTAGAGAATTAGCATCACACTGTAAATTTCGTAACTGTAATCATCGAGATAATCCTGGTTGCGCTTTAATCGATGCCGTTAAACAAGGGCATGTCTCGCTAAGCCGGTATGAAAACTTACTTAAAATCAAAGCACAGTTGGCATTACAGAACTATTAAGATACATTTCCTCTTCGTCTTGACTAGTTTCAAGAAAAGGAATATTTGTGGCAAGTTTACTAAAATATCTCGGTAATGAAGTCATTTCAAAATTAGGCAAAACTCTTCTGGCAATTTTTTCTAAAATAGTTGGTAGTTCATACCATGCTTGGCCTTGAAAATTAAACGCATCCAATTCTTGATGGAAGCGCTTTGCTAAATCTTGATAAAAGATAGTATTTATCGATGAATCTTTAAAAATCCCGAAATTCTTTGATGTACGAGCGACTTGCCAAGCCATGCGATGAATCATAAAATCTCGTATAGTTTGTAATAATGTACTAGGCGGAATAGGCTCAACCTTTTCCCTTAGTTGGCTTAAAATTTCATCACTATCTTCTTTAGGTATTTCTTTTAAAAATTCAGAAAATTTTATATTAATACGTATCCATTTAAGATAATCATTCTGCTCTTGAAGTTGGGTTAGAATAATCTCTTCTAAGAAAGATTCAATTTGCAATCCGACCCTACTACTCCTGTTGTTGTAAGACCATAAGACCATTAACAATGTATCAGGTTCAAAACACGTAATAGTATTTTGTTTAAATAGAGTTTCATCAATAATTTTATTTAACCAATCCATAGTATCTGTATAACGCATAAAGGTAACTCTAAAACCATCATTAATAGAGGCAGGTTTAATAATAGCTTCTATTAATGAAGCATAGATAAAACGAGCTTGAGTGAAATTGCCTGTAACTATTGCCCTTTTTATTAGGCTCATTATATCCTTGCCCGTTTTAGTAATTGTATTAGAGCGATCCCAAAGTGATAAAGAACTGCCTGTTAGCGGAAGATATTTAAAATTATGAGTCATTACTGATACACATAAAATCAATATTCTTTTTATAGCTTCCTCAGAACTTATATAATTATAATCACTGTAAACTTTCTGTGCAGATTGCAATCTAAGAGGATCTATACGCACTTTATGTTCCCATTCAACGGGGAATCGTACAAAAGGATCATAATCAATTAAAAACTTTAAAAAATATTGGGCGTAAACGACAAGACATTCCCCTTTATCTAAAACTTGTTCTAAAACTTCTAAAAAAGTGATCTTTCGTCCTTCAAAGAAAATTGTTTGATTTAACAGATGTAACCTTTCTTCCTCTGGTAGACTATTTAAATAGACTAAAAATTCTGCATAACTATTTTCGGCGCAATCCAATTGAGACTCGGTAATATTATTACCTAAATATAAACCCTCAGGATATAAAGTGCCTTCCACTAGCTTTTTTACTTCCAGCACTGTTTTGCGACTAGCTGGCACCTCATGTTTTTCTTCCTCAGCCTCATTAAAACAATTTACAAAATGTGGTAGAGATTGCTTTATTCGTTCTTTCTCAAGTGAAGTAAACGGTTTAAAATGATTACAGTTATAAAATGTTTTACGATATTTAAAATTATTGATGCAGTTTGGCAAAAAGATAAGCTCGTCACCTTGCTCAGAAACAATATAATAGGTTAATGGGTAAACTGTAAGTTTTTCTTCTGTTACAAAATCTAAGTGATGGGTTAACGTAGGAATTAATAATTTATAGTATATTGGCGGGTTTAAAAAATTAATAAGCCCGGCACCTTCTAAATACTGTGCTAGCGATATCCACGATTTATTAGCCCCATCCACTAAACGCGTATAATCAAGCCTTTTATCAGAAATTTCTTGCCATCTTAAACTAAAAATCTCTACAATTTCCATTATCAGTTTTTGATTGATTTTTTCTTTAGCTCGTATAGATTGCTTAAGCTTGGTTATTTTCTCTTTTAATACGATAGAGAGTGATTCAGTTGATAAAGCGTTAACTAAGGATTCTAATTTAGAAAGTTTATAATAAGCGCCGGCTTGTAGTGTCTGATAAACAGAAGCAAGTTGATTCTGTTTTCCTATTAAAGAATGATCTAACTCATAAATCCATTGAGCAACTGCTTTTAATTTTGGTGTTAAGTTCGTTGTGGGTTGTAAAAGCTCAATTAATAACTCCAGCAGATAGAACTGTTTACCTCTTACTTTAAACAACACACTATAAAGATAATTTACATCTTCTAAGTTGCTAAATTTCAGTGCATTAATAAAATCAATAATAGCCCTTTTTAACTGAGACTTATTATCTAATTCTATACTTTGAAAATATGCTTCAATAACAGTTAACAAATCTGGTAGTAATTGTCTTGGCAGTTGACCTGTTGCCTTCCAAGTCGGCGCAAATTGTCTTACTAAGCAATGCCAAATAGTCAATCCACTCTTATCTTCTTGTAATAATAAATTGTCAGAGTTATAGATAATTTTCTGCCAATTCATAGATAATAAATCACTTAACTCTTCTAACTGAGTAGAGTTAAATGTATTTTGGCTTAAGAACTTATGTTTAAATACGGAGGCTTTTGAGCTAAATGCAGGAAGAATTGTTAATGATAAAGCACTTAGTAATTCTTGCAAATTATGAAATTCAAAATAATGTTTCGTTTGAATTGGGCGCTCAAAAAGCTTATTTTTTAAAAAAGAAGGGGAATGAGTACTATAAATCTTATCTAGTACTATATTTAATTTCTTTGCTAAATCTTCTAGTTCTGGATTTGCAAAACAATCAATTAAAATCTCGGCTAAGTAGACTTTATTTTGTTCATATTCAATATAAATACTATAAAGCGCGTTGATATCTTCAGGTGCAAATGTATTTAAGTAATTACAAAAATTTTTAAATGCTATTTTAAATTTAGCAAAATCTTGAGCCTCTTCACAATCAAAATAAGTGTGAATCACTTCACATAAAGCGGAAGTTAATTCGATCTTTACGCAATCTGAATGCCAAACAGGTAGTATTTCATCGATAAAATAATTTTTAAAGCTTAGTTCTTCTTTGTTAGCATGCTCTTTGCTACATAAGCGATATAACTCTTTAATTGTCAAAGACGGATGATTATCAAATTTTCCATCTTTGACAAGAGTATTAACTGACTGCCGTAGTTTATGAAGGAGGCTTGTAACTGAGCAAATCGTTTTATCATCATGACCTAAATATATATTATTTAAATCTTCTATTTCATTTAAATCAAAATCCCGAGCAAGTTCTGCACCAGAAATTAATATAGTTAAAAATGGTTTTCTCAATTCTTTGCCTAAGGACTTAGCCAAGGCGATCCATTCATTAGATGGAGCAAATGGTAATATAGTATAATCATCCTTTATATTATTAACTATATGATTCCAACGTTGTATAAAAGCAGACTCAATTAATGTAATTTCATAATTAGAGAGTGCTTGAGACGGTTCCAATGAAGAAAAATTTGTTTTTAGAAAATTTAAAAATGTTAGATCGGCGAAGTTTAAGCTAGCCTCGTTTAAAGATACAACTTGAATAAATTCCTGAAGACGACGAACTAACATGCAAGCTATTATCCCATAAGCTGGTTGATTCCATATTACAGTAAGTTCTAATAAATTATCTACATGTAATAAATACTTCTCATCTTTAGCAATGTTTAGCTTCTTAATAATTAACCAAAAAGTAAAGGAACTTACTATCGGCTTGTTTAAACAAATTAGATAAGAACTTCCTAATAAGAAACAAATTTTTGGGCATTATAAACCAATAAGAAAATCATTTATAGAATAATTGAAGGCAAAGAAAAAAAATAATCTATGGAAATAAAAATTTAAGTAGAAGCCTTTAAAAAATTTAGGCAAGGACGGAAAACTGCTGCAAAATACTTAAAGAAAAAATCTGTGCTAATAAGCATAAAAAAAGCGGCTTAAAGCCGCTTTCAAGTATAAAGCCCTGGCGATGACCTACTTTCACATGGGGAAACCCCACACTATCATTGGCGCTGGTCTGTTTCACTACTGAGTTCGAGATGGAGTCAGGTGGTTCCAAACCGCTATGGTCGCCAGGAAAACCGGTAAGGCTGATTAACAGCCTGGTAAAGATTAACGAGTCACAAGCATTTATGTGTGACCTAAGCCGTCAGTTGCTTGTTTACAGCACTTCAGGTTATATGGTCAAGACAATCAGCCAATTAGTACAAGTTAGCTTCATACGTTACCGTACTTCCACACCTTGCCTATCAACGTCGTCGTCTTCAACGGGCTTCATGGGAAAACTCATCTTGAGGGAGGCTTCCCGCTTAGATGCTTTCAGCGGTTATCCCGTCCGAACTTAGCTACCCGGCAATGCAACTGGCGTCACAACCGGTACACCAGAGGTTCGTCCACTCCGGTCCTCTCGTACTAGGAGCAGCTCCTCTCAATTTTCCTACGCCCACGGCAGATAGGGACCGAACTGTCTCACGACGTTCTAAACCCAGCTCGCGTACCACTTTAAATGGCGAACAGCCATACCCTTGGGACCTGCTTCAGCCCCAGGATGTGATGAGCCGACATCGAGGTGCCAAACACCGCCGTCGATATGAACTCTTGGGCGGTATCAGCCTGTTATCCCCGGAGTACCTTTTATCCGTTGAGCGATGGCCCTTCCATTCAGAACCACCGGATCACTAAGACCTACTTTCGTACCTGCTCGAGCCGTCGCTCTCGCAGTCAAGCACCCTTTTGCCTTTACACTCTTGGTACGATGTCCGACCGTACCGAGGGTACCTTTGTGCTCCTCCGTTACTCTTTGGGAGGAGACCGCCCCAGTCAAACTACCCATCATGCACTGTCCTTGACGAGGATTCACTCGCCTAAGTTAGAACCTCAATGATAACAGGGTGGTATTTCAAGGTTGGCTCCATGTGAACTAGCGTCCACACTTCTTAGCCTCCCACCTATCCTACACAGTCATCATCAAAGTCCAGTGCAAAACTATAGTAAAGGTTCACGGGGTCTTTCCGTCTAGCCGCGGGTACACTGCATCTTCACAGCGATTTCAATTTCACTGAGTCTCGGGTGGAGACAGTGTGGCCATCGTTACGCCATTCGTGCAGGTCGGAACTTACCCGACAAGGAATTTCGCTACCTTAGGACCGTTATAGTTACGGCCGCCGTTTACCGGGGCTTCGATCAAGAGCTTCTTCCCAAAGGAATAACCCCATCAATTAACCTTCCGGCACCGGGCAGGCGTCACACCCTATACGTCTTCTTACGAATTTGCAGAGTGCTGTGTTTTTAATAAACAGTCGCAGCCACCTGGTCTCTGCGACCCTCAACTGCTTCGTCATGCGTAATGACTCACAATCAAGGGCGTACCTTCTCCCGAAGTTACGGTACCATTTTGCCTAGTTCCTTCACCCGAGTTCTCTCATGCGCCTTAGTATGCTCTACTTGTCCACCTGTGTCGGTTTGCGGTACGGTTTTCTATAAGTTATGGCTAGCAGCT